>JACCRC010000524.1 GCA_013813765.1 Deltaproteobacteria bacterium
GCTCTTCTCCTCCGCCTTCTTCGTCACCGAGAGCTTCGTGCCGTCGAGCGCGATCTGCGCGGCGCCCGTCTCGGTACCGATCCACAGCGCATCACCGACCATCGAGATGCTGTCGATGCGCGTGCCCGGCAGTCCCTCGATCGCCGTCCACACCGCGCGAACCTCGCCGCGCGAGTCGTAGCGCGCCAGTCCTCCACCCGTGCCGACCAGGAAGTCGCCGCCGTCGAGCACGTGGCACGCGCGGACTTCCGCCAGATCGGTCGAAACAGACATCGTCCCGACAGCGAAGAGGACTGGCGCGAACATCACTGGATCACCAGCTCGCTGGTCGACTGGTTGAGTGCCGGGTCGCGAGCGACCACGCGGAGCGTGACCGGAGCGTCGACGGCGGCGGTGGCCCAGTGACCCTCGAACTTGCCCCACGCGACCTGCTTCAGCCGCATGATCGTGCCGTCGGGAAGCAGGACCTCGACGCGGTCCGCGTCCTTGCGCGCACCGTTCACCTGCTGGCGAGCGACGAGCTTGTACCCGGTCGCGTCCTTCGCCACGGTGACTTTCACCTCCGGCGCCTTCGTATCGACGAGGTACGGCAGCTTCAGCACCTCGAGGCGGCCATCGGCGTGCGTGATCGTCACGCGTACCGAGTACTCGCCGTCCGCGGTCGTCTGATCGACCAGGAACCGCACCATCCACGCCGACGCGTCCTCGTCCCACACGGCGAGCTTGGTCTCGCCGAACGGGAACGTGACCACGACGGACTGCGCGTTCTGCGGTGCCGGGATCTTGATCTCCGGATCGCCTGGCTGGATCTCGTCGGGCGAAAGGCTCGCCTGGCGTGCGCCGAGCGTGTCGAGGTCACCACCGGTCACCTGCGGGGCCTGCGCGAGCTGCTGCGCCTCCGCCTGCTTGCGCTCGATCTGGTACTGCTTGTAGGCCTCGTCGTTCTCGAGGACGAGCAACGACGTGTACTTCGAGAGAACGCCGAGGTCGGTCGACAGCTTGACGATGTCGTCCTTCGGCGCGTCGCTCGCCTCCATGAACGCGAGCTGCTGGCGAGCCCAGCGCTGCGCGACGCGGTCGGTCTTCGCGGCCGGTGTGAGCGTGATCTCCTCGGAGTGATCAGCACCGCCGAGCTTCCCGGTCAGCCGCACGCTCGGCGGCATCGGCTGATCGATCGGGGTCTTCATCACCGCGACGATCTCGTCACCGGCAAACACGGTCGCGGCCGTCATCGGGAAGACGATCGATCCGGCGGGCGCATTGATCTTCACATCGGTCAGCTTCGGCGCGTCCGCGTGGATCGCCGCGAGCACGAACCGGCGCTCGTCGAGCTGGCTCTTGACGATCATCGCGCGGCCACCGGTCTTGCCGGTGAGCTCGGACCACAGCGTGGTGCTCGCGCCCTTGCCGATCAGCGCCGCTTCGATCGGAGCGTTCAGCTTCGCGGCGAGCACTCCAAGCTCTTCGGTCCCCTGCTCACCCCACGTCGGGATGCCATCGCCGATGTAGATGATGTCCGATGGTGCGCGCTCGCCGAGCACCGCGAGCGCGCGGCCGAGGTCACTCGCGCCGTCGGGCTCGATGGCCTTGATGAACTCGAGCGCTCCGGTGATCGACTCCGGCGACGGAGCCGTGTAGTCCTGCGAGCTTGCCGCGATCTCGACATCGCTCGCGAGAACGACGAACTTGTCGTCGGGGGACAGCTCCTTCAGCGTGGTCTCGAGCAGCTCGAGCGCCTGCGCGCGGCCCTCGAGCGAGCTGCGCGACGTGTCGAACACGATCGCGAGCTTCTTCGGCTGAAGCGAGCTGCCGGGCATGACGTTGCTGTTGAAGGTGGGCGCGATCCGGACCGCGGTGTAGACGGCGTCGGTGCGCGTCTCGCGCATCACCGAGGGAACCTTCGCCAGCGCGACCGGGATCGTGAGGTCGATGCCCTGCGCGACGTTGCGCTGCGACAGCGCCACCTGGCCATCGACCTTGACGGTCACCTGGCCGATCGCGCCGCGGTCGGGCGCCGAGATCGAGTAGCCGTACTCCCACGCGCTCTGGGCGCGAGCGAGCGGCGTGATGTAGCGAATGACGACCTTCTTGTCCGCGCGCGCCTCGAGCGGGAACACGCGAAGCTTGAACCAGTTGCCCTCCTCCCACTCGAGGAGCGCGGGGTCGAGCATCTCGTCAACGATCTTCTCGTAGACCGCTCGCGCCTTCTCGCGCTCCACGATCTCGCCCTCCATCATCTCGCCGTTGACCTCCATCGACATGCCGATCAACATCGCGCCGTCGGGCACCGGAAACCGGAACGTGCCCTCGCGGCGCTCGTCGGCGCCGTTGTGGAACACGTGGGTGACCTCGGTGACCGCGAGATCGCCGGCCGTCTTGACGTCGACGTCGACGCTGCGCAGCTCGAGCGGATCCATCTGGTCCTTGCTGACGCGCGCTTCCATCCGCCCGACGCCGGCACCCGTGTCGGCCGCGACGAGCGCCAGGCTCCAGTCAGCGAGCTGCGGGCGGGATCCCGTCGAGCGAACCTCGGACTTCTCCTTCGCGCCGCCATCGACGAGCACGTCACCGGTGACGATGACTTCGCCACCGTCGGTATCGATGTACGCGCTGATGGACTTGCCGTGGCGCAGGCGCGCGCGGCCTTCCATCACGGCGACGTGCACGCCGCTGCCGTCCTGGGACAGCAGCACGCGCGTTCCAGCGCGGAGGTAGAGCAGCGGCGAGGTCGGCGAGTCGCCGAACGAGACGATCGCGCCGCGGCGCTCGGTCTTCACCTCGCGGACGCCGGTGATCGACGCGCCCTCGGTCATCGGCATCCATTCGCCGGCGGAGGTCTTCTTCACCGCGAGCTCGCCGCGGACGGTGATCGCGGCGAGCGGCAGCGACATCGCATCGCGCTCCTGGGCGACGGCCATCACGCTCTTGCCCTGGTTGTCCTCGGCGCGCTTTCCGGGCGCGCCGCATGACACGAGGAACGTCGACGCGAAGAGGAGGCTCGACCCGAAACTTGCTTTGACCTTCATCACTTTGCTCCCTTCACCTGAATGCGCGCGACCGTGACGGTCTGCTTCTCGTCGAACAGCCGGTACGGGAGGACGAACTTCTTCTCGGCGGGTTTTCCCTCGTCGAGGACGATGACGACCTCGCCGCGCGCCTCGCTGAAGTTCGAGCGGCCGCGCCCGAAGTAGTTGACCTGCACGACGTACTCCCCGGCCGCCGCCTTCGGAGCCGTGAAGCTCTCCGGGCCGTAGCCGGTGGTGACGTCGTCGAACAGCGCCTCGCCGAACTTTCCGTTCTTGTGCGAGTAGAAGACCTTCTCGCCCGCCGGGTTCGTCACCCAGAGGTCGACGTCGGAGTGGTCGGTGTCCCACGTGAGGTAGACCTTGATGTCGTTCTCGGTGCCGCCCTTGAGCTTCAGCTCGCCGATCGACTTCGCGAGGTTCTCCGCATCGGTCGACTTGCCCTCCGCCTTCGCGGTGCGCTCGAGCTGCTGATAGATCTGCGCGAGGCGCTGCTTCGCGGGATAGCGCACCGACTCCGAGGTCTCGGGGTCATCGATGATCGCTTCGAACCGCGTGCGTGCTTCCTCGATCTTGCCGAGCCGCGCGGCAACATCCGCGAGCTCGAACGCGAGGCGGCGATCCTTGGAGCCGTTCTCCCCCGCGGCGAGCAGGCGGTCGTACGCCGCCTTCATGTCGCCGGACTGCTTCAGCACGCTCGCGAGCGCGCGGTGCGCGGAGGCATCCTTTGGCAGCAGCTCGACAACAGCGGAGTATGCGCGTCGCGCCTTCGCGCGCTCGCCCTTCTCTGCGTAGAGGTCCCCGAGCAGACGAACGACCACGAGGTTGTACGCATCGACGGCGCGCCAGTCCTTCGCCGCGCTGAGCGCTTCGTCGATCTTGTTTGCGCGCTGCAGGCCGCGCACGAGCGCGAACCGCGCGGCGCGATCCTTCGGATCCTTCTGCACGGCCGCACGCAGCGTGACGAGCTCGGCGTCATTGATCTCCGCGCGAGATCCAGCGGGCTCCTTCTCGGCGGGAGCCAGCGTCAGGCGCGAATCGGCGCCCCATGCGGTGCTCGCCAGCAATAACGATACGAGCGCGACCTTTGTTGCGTGCATTTGCGGGCGGAGAAGTGCAGCCACGGTGCCAGCAAAATCGCCGGGAGAAATGCCCGGTTACCGACCTCGTGGATGGCGAGACACGGCCGCTGTGGGTACCTTCCGGGTCATGCGAAGCCTGTTCGTGATGGTGCTCGTCGTCGTATGTGCGTGCAGCAAGCCCAAGCCCGACGAGGCAGTCGTGAAGTACGTCAACTCCGACATGGCGGAGTCGATCGCGCGCGCGAAAGAGGCTTCCGCGGTGTTCGCCGAGCTGAGGGCGACGGACTACGACAAGCCCGGGCTCATGAAGGACATGATTCGCGCGGCCACCTCGCTGCGAGTCGCCCGGCAGAAGGCAGGCACGATTCAACCACCAGCCCCGATGACGACGCGGCACGCGGACTTCCTGTCGATGACGGGCGAGATCAAGCGCGTGCTCGACGCATTGATCGTCGCGCGCGGACTGGGTGACCAGAGCAAGTTCGAGTCGGCCCACGTTCAGCTGATGTCGGTGGGTCAGAGCTGGTACTCGTGGAACGAGAAGCTCGCGCGCGATCTGAAGGAACAGCACGTCACGTTCGTGCCCGCCACGAACCTCGCGGCGCTGCCGGAGGAGCCCGCGCCCGCGCCGCCGGAGCCGGCAGTCGCCAAAGCGCCGCCGCCACCGTGCAAGGCCGGGACGGAGGTGAAGAAGGAGGACGCGCTCATCGAGTGCGACCTCGAGAAGGAGACCGACAGCGTTCCGTCGTGCGCGCCGGGCCACGCGACGTTCGATCCGACGACCGGCGAGATCAGCGGCTGCATCACCCAATCGATGTGGGCGCTGCCGTACGAGACACAGCGCCCGAAGGAACACGTCGTGGTCTGCGGACCCGGTGCGTACACGCGCGACAAGGACGGCAACACCACCGCGTGCACGCTGCGCAGCGACGTCACCGTGGGCACGACCGTGATCGCCAAGGGCTCGTACGTCACGATCGGTGACAAGCTCGCCGTGACGTCCGCGACGCTCGCCGGCACGAAGACGTGCTTCGATGGTGCCGGCGCCGCGGTCGGCTGCGCGCCGTGACGAATCGGATTCGTCGTGCCACGCGCACCCGCGCGCAGTGATCGAGCTATCGGGCTCGGTAAAGTGCCGGGGAGCCCGCATGATCAGCCAAAACCTCTCCGTAGACGCCGCAGCTCCGGGCAATCGTGACATCGGCGCACTCCCCGCAGCGCGTCATAGCGTGGCAGCCGCTTTGCAAACCTCCCACTCATGCTGACCATCCTCATCATCGTCCTCTTGATTGCACTCCTCGGCGGCGGTCTGGGTTACGGACGGTTCGGCGCCGCGGGCCTCTCCCCGGCCGCGCTGATCATCCTGATCCTCGTCGTCCTCGCGCTGACCGGCCGCCTGTAAATCAACAGCCGGGAAAGCAGGCCGTACCCAACCGGGTAGCGGCCTGTGCGCGAGCCGCGGTCGCGATCTCGAGCACCTTGCCAACGGTGGCACGCGCCACTGCCTGTGCATCCGGGGTCGTGGCGTACTTCGCGAGCAGCACTCCGCCCAGTTACTGGTGCGCTCGCTCGTCCGGCTGGATGTATTCGCGATAAATGCGAACCGTCTCGTCGTCACCGCGGCTCGCGCAGTAGGCCATGAAGTTCTCGTTCACGCCGTAGGCGATCGCTTCCAGCGTGAACAGACCTGCCGCAATTCGCTGAACCGTCGAGTCCAGCGACTTGAGGTACGTGAACAGCGCGTTATCGGGCGGCGGCTGGAACGCCGCTGCATCGAAGCCGAGCGCGGCAAGCCGGTCGGCGACGAGCTGGAAGTGACCAGCTTCGTCACCGGCTTGCCGCGCGAACGCCAGCTTCACATCGATCTCGCGTGTCGTCGGGATCCAGAGCGCAGCGAGCTCGCTGACACTGATCTCGTTCGCGAGTGCGACCTGCAGCAGCTGTCGCGGATCCCCCCCCGTGAGCGACGTCTGTCCCGCGGAGAGGATCGGCGCGAGCTGCTCGCTCTTGAACCGCTCCAGTTCGACGACGAACGCACTTCCTTCCATCGCAAAGAGACGTACCACGCCCGTCGTCCGTAGTCCCCCGCACCGCAGTGTGTGGAGCCTGCCCACCCCGTACGTGAAACAGAGTTGCCACCCCGACGTGGCATGCGCGACATCGACAGGTTCCGCCGGCGTGCGAGACTGTGAAGGTGAACCCCTTCCTGACGGGAAAGCACCTGCCGATCGTGGTGGGGCACCGTGGTGTGCCGAAGCTGCACCAGGAGAACACGCTCGCCGGGTTCAAGCGCGCGGTCGAGCTTGGCCTGCCCGCGATCGAGCTCGATGTTCGCCTCACGGCCGATCGCAAGGCGGTCGTGCTGCACGATCACAACCTGCGCCGCCTCACCGGCAGCTCGTTCGATGTGGATGACCTGACCTGGGACCAGCTCTCGCGGCTGCGGATCCGCAAGGATCTGCCGATGGGCATCGACGAGCACGGCAAGGAGGTCGTCGCTCACTACGATCGCCAGGAGCGCATCCCGCTGCTCGCCGAGGTGCTCGCCGAGGTCGCCGCGAAGGTCCTGATCAACATCGAGCTGAAGCTCGACGTCGCGAAGCTGTGGGCCACCGAGATCGGTGACGTGGCCGCGCACGTGATCGCGGAGGCGCGCGCGGAGCACCGCGTGATCGTCACGTCGTTCGATCCGCGCAAGCTGTCACGCGCGGTGCAGAAGGAGTCCCGCCTCGCGGTCGGCTTTTGCTTCGACGACACGATGCTGAACTTCGCGCGACCGCTCCTCGATCCGCGGCGCATGCTTAGCCGGATCCTCGAGAGCAACTTCGTGAACCGGCTGCTCGGCACGCGGCTCGTCGGCGCGGAGCACACGCTGATCGGCCACAAGACCGTCGAGCGCGTCCACGCTGCGGGCGCGGCGATCGGCACGCACACGCTGTTCCCGATGGGCTCGACGACCGGCAAGCCGATCGATCCGAGCTCGATGACCGAGCGCGAGGTGCATCGCCTCGTCGAGCTTGGCGTCGACTGGATCGAGAGCGACGATCCCGAGCGCCTCCAGGCGTTGCTGTCCTAGGGAATCTTGACGTCGAGCTTCACGTTCGCGCCCTTGATCGCGAACGGCAGCTTCGCGCCACCGCCGGTCGTCAGCTCGGCGGAGAGGCCATCGCTCACCGGTAGCGCGTAGCCGCCGCCCGGAGCGGACTTCGTCGTAACGCCGGCGTCCGCGATCGTGATCTGCACGCTCGGCACGCCCTCGCCGATGTCGTAGCGGTTGTTCGCGTTCGAGTCGCGATAGACGACGCCGAGCACGTAGAACTTGCCGTCGTTGCGCGTCGCTGTCTCGATCACGACCTGCATCTCGTTCTTGTTCCTCGGCGAGCTGCCGATCACCCCGCCGATCCCGATCTCGAGCTCCAGCGGACTGGTGCCGCCGACACCGAGCATGTGGTCGCGGTGGCCGCGGCTCGGCACGCAGGCATCGACGACGAGCGCATCGATCACGTCGAGCCAGTGCGACGGACCGTAGGTGATGTTGCCGGCGGCCACGAACAGCGCCTCCGTGTTCACCGCGTTCTTTTCGGCGGAGTACGTGAAGCCGCCGACCCTCGCTCCGATCGGCAACGGGTATCCCGCGGCGATCACGCGCTGGTTCGACCCGATGCCATCGGGGTTGACGTGTCCCGTGAAGCCGCGCTTCAGCTCGTCCTTCGCGTGCGTGCGCGCCGCGTTCGTGAGCTGCTGATTCGCGGCGAGCGGCATCTTCGGCGCGTAGCTCTTCAGCGGATCGAGCATCGAGTCCGGCTCCTCACACGAGAGGCCGCGCGTGCGCTCCTTCGCCAGGAATGCTTTCCACTCCCCGAAGAACGCGGGCGGGTTCGCACGGACCTGGTTCAGCCGTTCGAGCACCGCCTGCTCCTCCGCGGTCAGATCGGCGGACGGGATGAACGTCAGCTCCCCGGGCGCCGCCGTCGAGACCGAGCCGGCGGTGGGCGCGGTCTCCGGGGCAGAGGTTGCCGACGACGATGCCGCGGCCGCTGGAGAACCGCTCGATGTCGACGGTCCGGCGCGCGTGCCGAGGTAGATGACGCCGCCGAGCGCGCCGCCGAGGAGGAGGATCGAGGTGTACGCCAGCGCCGGAGCGGAATCTCTCATCGTGTCTTCACCCAGTCCCGGAAGCGGCCGCACTCGGCGAGCACTTCCTTGTAGTACTTCGTGTTCTGGAACTTAGCGAAGATCGGGAACCACGTGGTGGGCGTGAGCAGCTCCTGTTCCTTGTGGATGAGCGTTCCGAGCTCTGACTTCGCGGCGAGCCAGGCAGCCTTGGCCTTGAGCTCGCGGTTACCCGAGGAGTTGTAGACCTGCTTGTAGTACCGCTCGGCGAGCCGCGCGTCGCTCGTGGACTGGTGCGACGACCCGGTAAACGTGCGCGCGTTGCCATGGTGCGTGATGTTGTAGAGCGCGTTGCCGATCGCGAGCGCGGCCTGCGCGCCCTGCTCGCCTCCGCCCTTCGCGATCAGCTCGAGCTCTGCGAGGCGCTCGACGAGGTTCTTGTGCGTCCACATCGACGTCGGTCCGAGCTTCTCGTGATCGCAATCGTGGCAGTCGATCACGTGGATCACGAACGGGTCGGTGTTCAGGAGCTCGGACCTCGCGTTCGAGGTGTCGTACACCGCCTTCGCCGCCTTGAAGTCGCCGTCGAGCGTGAGCCGCACCGCGAGGTCCTGCTGGAGGTCCTCCTTGACGTGTGACGCTTCGAGCACGAACCGATCGAACTCGGTCGTGCGCTTGTCTGTGCGCGCGATCATCTCCTTCAAGAACGGCACCGACTGCCACTTCGACCCGAGCTTGCCCTGCAGCTCCGCACTGCCGTCATCGAACGTGTCGGCCACGGAGTGGGCGAGGAACTCCGCGTCGACCATGTTGTTCGCCGTCGCGTAGGCAAGCGCGAGCTTCGTGCGCACCTCGTTCTTGACGGAGCCCATGCGCGAGAAGTCGCCACCGATGCCTCGCATCAAGCTCGCCACCTCGTCCTCGTTCCTCGGATCGAGCTTGTAGTTCGCGACGAGCGCGATCGAGAGGCTCGCCTTTGCCTGGCTCGCGAGGCGCTTGTCCGTCGGCGCGGCTGCGACCGCCTTCTGCAGCCGCGCGCGCGCCGCCGCGAGATCTCCGCGCTTCGCGGCGATGTGCCCGGCGATCAGGTCGTAGAGGTACGGCTTGCTCGTTCCCGGTGCCGCGGCGAGCTTGTTCGCGAACGCCTCGATCCTCGCGTACGCCTTCTTCTGCGCCGCGACCTCCTTCGGATCGGGCGGCCTCGAGAACATTCGCTCGACCTGCGACTCCGCGCGCTCGAGCTCGCGCACGACGAGCAGCGCGACGAGCGGCGACTTCGGGTCGAGCTTGACGATCTCCTGCGCCGCGACCATCGCATCGTGCTTGACCCCGACCATTCGCCACAGCGCGACCTTGTCCTTCGGATCCTTCGCCAGCTGGAGCGCGTCCTTCCAGTCGTCGTCCTCCGACGGGTTGAAGTCGAACACCGCCATCCCGGCGAGCGGGTAGTACGAGTGCAGCCGCGCGAGCTCGAGGTTCGCACGCGCGGGCTTGTCGGCCTTGCGCAGCGCACCGGCGACGTACCAGCGCGCGCGCCACTTGAGGTCCTCCGAAGGGGCCGCCAGCGTCGCGAGGTTCTTGTCGTGAAACGCGATCGCCTGTGCCCACTCCTGGCGGAAGAACAGGGCGCGCAGCGCGGCGAATGCGTACCGCTGCTGCATGAACGGCTCCTTCGCCGCCTTCATCCCGCGCTGCGCCGCCGCGAGCTCGGTGGCGAGCGTGGTGCCAGGCGCGGGCCGTGGCTTGCCATCGAACGGCTCGAACGTCACCTGAGGCTCCATGCGCCGGAGCAGCTCGACGTACTCGACGGCCGCGTAAACGCGCCCCGGGTTGCTCGCGGTCCACATCGAGCTGCTCTCGAAGCCCTTCGGCGCCGCCGGCGACTTCCCCTTCAAGCGCAGCTGGATCGCGGAGATGTCGCTCAGCGACGCCTTCATCAGCACCTGATCCCAGTCCGCGGGCGTGACCGCATCCTTGAGGAATCCGTGCCAGTCAGCCGCCATCGCCTTCGTCGCGCACTCGTGACACGGCCCGCCGTAGCCCTCGGTGAACGGGTCGTAGTCGAGCCCGCCCCACGAGTCCTCACCGAGCACACCCGGGTCGAATGTCGTCAGGTCCGCGATCGTCGGCTCCCAGCCGGAGCAGGCCTCCGCGATGTCACCGCGGATCGCGATGCCCGCGGCGCACGCAAGACCGACGACCGCGGCGGCGCTAGCGAAGCGAGCGAAACGTCGTTTCCAGCTGGTCGGTGCCATGGCGCGTGAGGTTCCTTTCCGAGAGGTCGAACAACGTGATCGTGCGAGCTGACCCATCCGAAAGGTGTGGAGCCAGCATGGCCGCGGCGGCCTGGGTCTCGGCGGGGCCGGTGACCTCGATCTTCAGCACGTCACCCTCGCGGATCATCGAACCGTGGAGGAACGCGGAGCGCGTCGCGACGAACCGATCCGGTCCCTCGGCCGCGAGGAAGTCGAGCCTCGGCAGCTCTGCCGGATCGGTGCTCTGCATGAGGTCGATGACGAGGTCGTCGCGCGTGTGCACGGTCCACGACCAGATCGGCAGCGCGATATCGAGCGGCAGCGGGTAGTCGTCGATTCGAGCGAGGTACTTTGCCGCGCTCTCCGCGTCGAAGATCATCCGAGCGTCGCGATCCGCGGAGAACGTACCCATGTTGTAGAACATGAGCGTTCCACGGCCGACGGGCGGTACGCCGGTGCGCTCGCGATACTTCACCTGGTGCAGGCGAATCGTCGACGACAGCGGGACGGTGGATGCGATTGCGAGCTCGCGCGTCAGGCCGAAGAAGGCATCGCGTGTGGAGTCGGTCCAGTCACAGTCGAGCTGCAACTCGCGTGTGCGAAAGCCGATGACGCTCGCGCGCGTCTGGACGTCTGCCCAGATCTTGCGCGCGAGCATCGGCAGCCCGGCGGTGGTCACGCGCTTCAGCACGTCGTTCTTGATGTAGACGACCGGCACGATCTCCACGCTCGCCGGTACCACGGTGCCCGCGCCAAGCACCACCGGCCCGAGCGGCGTGACCGTACGATCGGTATCGTCCCACGCGAGATCGAACACGCGCAGGTAGATCCGGTCGACATGCAGCGCCGACAGCGCCGCTTGCTCGACCGGTGTCAAAGTGAACACCGTGCGCCAGTAATAGAACGCGCGGCGGGCACGAGGCCCGTCCTGGGCTTCCCGGCCACCGCATCCGGCCAGCAGCCCGACGACGAGCGCGAGCGCGACGAGGTCCGGACGGTTCACGACAGGTAGGACGCGCGAGGCGCCCGATTTACTTCGCAGCGAGCTTGCCGGCGGCCGGCGTCTTCTTCTTCACCGCGGCGAGGAACTTGAGGACCTTGCCCTTGATGGTGGCAGTGTCCGGGTTCTTCTTGATCTCGAGGTAGAGGATGGCGGCCTTCTTCTCCTTCATCCACTTGTCGAACTTCGCCTTCACTTCCTTCGTGAAGTAGTCCTTGTCGTAGTCGAGCTTGTCGACGTACTCGTAGCCGACGTTCTTCTCGGGGTCGAAGCCGTCGATGTCGAAGCTCACACCCTCGTACTCGAACTTGTAGTTCGTCTTGATGTTGAGCTTGCCTTCCTTGGCCATCGTCCAGTTGATGAACGCCTCGACCTCGGCCACGTCCCACATATCCTCGGCGGGACCGATGCCACCGCCGTCGCGGTAGACCTTGAACTTCGGCGCCGTCTTCGCGAGCGCCTGGCCGTCGACGGTGCCGGCGGTCGTCTCGGGGCTCGGCATCACGGCCTTGTCGTTCGGCGCGGGCTTCGCGGCCTGCTGCTGCTGCGGAGGAGGCGGCGGCGGAGCCTTCGCGTCGCCGGCGCTCGCAACACCGCCGGCGAGCATCGTGGCGCCGCCGATCAGGCCAGCCTTCGTGTACATCGCCTTGCGCGTGGGGAACTCCGGCTTGCCTCCGGCGGTCACCGGCTTGACGGCGAGCTCGCGCTGGGACGCAGCGGGCGTGGGCTTCGAAAGTACCGGCAGCTTCTTCTTCATGGGTTGGCTCCGTCGTCAGCGTGGTCGTTACGGTCGGTTCGGATCTGGATGAGCTTCGGAAGGGTTGGATACAGCTTCTGCATGAACACGGGGTTCCGCTCGCGCCACAGCGTGTTCCCCACGCGCGTCGCGATCGGAACGATCACCTGCTCGTGCTCGCACAGCGCGGGCGCCGGCGTGTCGATGCGGCCCGTCGCCGAGTAGTGCTCGCACGCGCACTCGTTCGCGCAGGTGCCATCGTTGTAAGAGCAGTCGCCGCACGGCTGCTTCGGCGCACCCGACGCGGCGCGAATCTCGGCGAGGCGCTCCGGGTTGAAGCCGGTGAACACGTTGCCGAGGTTCGGCACGCCTTCCTCGTCTTCCTTCACCCAGCGCACGCACGGATACAGATTTCCCGCGGGCGAGATCGAGATCTGCGAGCTACCAACGTCGCAGCGGATCGAGAGCCCTTCGGCTCCCTTCGCGTGGTTGATCCACTTGTCGTCGAGGAGGTTCAGGTACAGCTCGTGGCCGGCCCGCGTGCGCGTGAGGTAGTCCTCGGCGACCGCGGTGTACTGGCGGTCGAGCTCGGCGATCGCCTCGCGCGTCCACGCCTGCGTGACATCGGGCTTGATGATCTGGAACCGGAAGCCCTGGTCCCACAGGTACGCGATGCCCTTCGCGGTGTGACGCACGTTGTGCGGCGTGATCACGACCGAGGCCATGAGGCCCGGGTTGTGCTCGAGGAACATCGGCAGCTTCTTCGCGAGCACGGCGTGCGAACCGACGCCGCCTTCGGTCACTCGCTCGGAGTCGTGCATCTCTTCGTGACCGTCGATCGACAGGATGAAGATCAGGTCGTGCTCCTCGAAGAACGCGAGGTGGTCTTCCTTGATCAGCATGCCGTTCGTGTTCATCCGGAACAGCGCGACCACGCCCGCGGCCTTCGCGGCCTGCTCGGCGTAGAGCACGAGCTCCTTCATCACGGGCCACGCCATCATCGGCTCGCCGCCGAAGAACGAGAACACCGCGCGCTGGCCGTGCTCTTTCGCGTACTCGATGATGAAGTCCGCGGTCTTCTTCGCGGTCTCGATCGTCATCTCGCGATCGAACTTCTTCCCCGTGAAGCAGTAGGGGCAGCGCAAATTGCAATCGTGCGTCAGATGCAAGAGTGCGTTCATTTCCCCACCCGAGTTGAACGTATCACGTGACACGAGACGCTCGTCGGAGCCCGGGGATTCGACGTTTCCGGTCGATTTCTCCGGATTCTGCGTGCTGGGGCGATTCGCCCCGTGTCAGTGACACTCAGAAACACCCACAGGTTGCGTGTCCCGCCGACCACACGTGATCGATCTCCGACGACGACGCGCGTGGAACGCCGCTTGCTCGGCGAGGCGCGATGCGCCGCATCACACCGCTGATCGGGATCGCCATCGGTACTGCTCTGCTGCTGCGCGGAGCGCCACCCGCGCCGCTGGCTCCTCCGTCTCCACCGCCACCCGCCTCTGTGACGATCACGGTGCCACCGCCTCTGGTCGTCCACATGGAGACGCAGGTCCAGTCCGCGGCGGTCGTCCCGCCCGCGAGCGCGCTCGGCTGCCCGGTGCTCGACAACGACGACCCGATCGGCAAGCTGGTCGATCCGTCCACCTTCGAAGAGGACAACCAGTGGGCAACGGCCGTGGTCCACGCCGCCGCACGCGCGCCGCAGCTCGCGGTACGCAACGACCCGTTCGTGTGGGTGAGCGATGATCGCGGCAGAACATTTCACCGCGCGTTCGAGGGCCGTGTGGTCACGCACACCGCGATCACGCCGAGCGGCGTGATCTACGCGCGGGCCGGCGCCGAGCTGGGCGTGCGGTCGCCCGGTGGCAAGACGGTGTGGCGTCCGCTCACGATCCCGTGCCACGACGACGCGCGCTGCGTGTCGAGGATCGGCACGCTCGGCGAGGAGGTCGTCTACCTGGTGGACGAGGTGCTCCACGTCAGCGCGGATCGCGGCAAGACATGGCGAAAGCTCGACGACACCGGCTCCACCTGGCACGCCAGCGACGGTGCGCTGTTCAACTTCCGGGGCGCGCTGTTCCAGGTCGATCACTACCAGGATAGGTGCGGGCTCGACGACCTCCACACGTACCGGCTCGACGCGAATCACCGCGTCGCGCACGACATCTTCCACAACGACTACCTCGGCGGGGAGCTGCGAGAGAGCAGCGACGTCGACACCACGTGGACGTGGACGACACGGTGCGTGGACGAGGACCGATCGTCGCGGAGACCCTGTGCCGCGACAACAGCGACGCGGATCGAGCTCCTCACCGCCGCGAAGCTGATGCCCGTCGAGGGTGCGCGCGCGCTCGCGATATCCAGGGGCGTCGTGATCGAGCTCTGCGCGGGCGGCGCGCGCCAGATCTACCGGAGCTTTCCGTTCGAGCGGATCGACGCGGTCGACGACGCCGGCCGCGCGCTGGTGCTGCACGGCGAGACCCTGCTCCGGTGGTCGCCGGTGCACGGGTGGCGGAAGCTGAAGACGTTCGTCGTTCCGGAGAACGACCAGAGCTCCGACTAGCCCGGCGCGCGACCCAGATGTAGTAGCGCGGGCCGCCGGGCGTCGTCGGCGTCGCGCGCAGGTTCTCGACGGTGAACCCGACCTCCTCGAGCCACCTCGTGAACGTGCGCGACGCAAACGCGGACCACACCGCGAGCACGCCGCCCACTCGCAGCGCGGACTTCGCGCGAACGAGGCCAGCGCGCTTGTAGAGCCGCGCGTTGTCGGCGTGGGTGAGCGCGTCGGGGCCGTTGTCGACATCGAGCAGGATCGCGTCGTACATGGGCCGTCGCGCGATCACCCGCGCGACATCATCGACGACGAGCTCGACGCGCGGATCCTCGAGCGGATGTCCCGCGAATGCGCCGTACTCGCCGCGGTTCCAGCGCACGACGGCCGGCACGAGCTCCGCGACGACGACCCGCGCCGCGGGCGGAAGCGCATCGAGCGCCGCGCGCAACGTGTAGCCGAGACCGAGGCCGCCGATCAGGACGCGCGGCGAGGCGACGCCTTCGAGCCGCGCCGCGACGATCCGGCCGAGCTCGTCCTCGGAGCCGTGCTCGTGCGTCGACATCAGGGGGCGGCCGCCGACGGAGATCGCGATGTGCTCGTCCCACCTCGAGAGAACCATCTCCTGGCCATCGGGAAGGGTCACCCGTTCGAGGACAACATCACGGCTCACGGCGCGATCATCCCACGTCCCCGGGCGCCGAAGCACGCTGCGCGCCGACGCACGCCAGCTCCGACGAAGGATGATGAGAACGTCGTTAGAGCAAAGCTCGTCGAGGAATCGAACACTAGCCTGTCTCCATGCCTCGCCTCTCGTTGTGCCTGTTGCTCGCCGCGTGTGGTGTCGCCCCGCAATCTCCATCGGAGCCGCAGAAGCTGGTGTTCGAGCCGTTCTCGGTTCCGCAGCACACGAGCCGCGATGTGCTCGTCGGCGGCAGCGGTGACATCGTCGTGATGTCGTCGCGGATCTCGCGCGACGGCGGTGCGACATGGAAGCCGCTCGACTCGCGCCTCGGTCAGCTCTCGCGCGTCGCGGTCAGCGGCAACGTCGTCGCGACCTACTCGACCGGGCTCGGCCTCGCGCGCTGGGACCTGGCGACCGAGATGATCACGCCGGTCGCCGGCGCGCCAGGTTTCGCGAGCGACCGCACGTGGCGCGTCGATGCGACGACCGGCAAGCTGGCCGCGTTCGACCCGATCGGCAACGCGATCGCGATCGAGCGCGCCGGTGCGTGGACGACGGCCACACTACCGCAGCCGACCGGCACCGAGCTCAACCCGTACATCCTCGATCTCGAGAGCAACGGCTCGACGATGATGACGGTGTCCGCGTGGGGCACGCATCGCTCCACCGACGGCGGCTCGACGTGGCAGCTCGTCGCCGCCAATCCGGGCGACGCCGGGCGCGACCTGCTCGTGATGCCGGATCGCCGGTTCGTCCTGATCGGCGGCGCGAGGTCGTATCTGTTCGACGCCAGTGGGCAGGCCGCGGGCACGCTGGCCGGCACGATGGCGCAGCTCGGTGATGCCTCGGTCTGCGACGACGGCGCGATCGTGCTGCGCGACAAGCTCAGCCGCGATCTCGGTGCGACCTGGCAGCCGCTGATCAAGAGCGGTGATCTGACGATGATTGTCGAGCGCATCGGTTGCGCCGGCGGCCGTTACTGGATGCTCGCGCGCAGCGAAGCATGGGGCTACCGCCTGGTGCAGTTCCGGGCAGGCAGCCCGGCGCTCGCGGCGGGCAACTGGGAGACCGAGCCGCTCCGGTGGAGCCCGACCGGCACGCAGATCGTCCGCGCCGCCGACGGCACGTTCCTCGTCGCCGGGCTCGCGTGGCGCGAGGGCGACACGTCGTGGACGCTGCGCGAGATTCCGCCCCGCGCGTGGGCGGCGGGCGAGATGGTGTTCGGTGTTGCGAAGTCGAGCTTCTACGCGAGCCACGACCTCGGTGCGACGTGGGCGGCGAAGCCGCCGAGCGGGCTCACCGCGGACAGAGCCGACGCCTTCGCCCGCGCCGCGGACGGCGCGCTGCTGGTCTCCACGTTCAACGGCTCCAACGCCGGCGATATCGACACGTGGCATGCGGTGGTGTGGCGCAGCACCGACGACGGCGCGAGCTGGGCTCCGGTGTACGACGCGCGCGCGGTGCGCAACCCCGGCGAGGAAGCGACCGGTGAGGTGCACCGGTTCGTCGGGCTCACCGCCGACGGTGCGTGGATCGCCACCGACGGTGTGTCGCGCGACAACGGCAAGACGT
The DNA here is from genome assembly GCA_013813765.1 of Deltaproteobacteria bacterium. GTDB lineage: Bacteria > Myxococcota_A > Polyangia > Haliangiales > Haliangiaceae > JABFXX01. The sequence goes on from JACCRC010000524.1 coordinate 17,024, forward strand.
GGACCCCGACGGACGTGAACATCGATTACGGCCTCGCGTTCCTCACGCCGAGCGGCAAGCTCGTCGCGGCGCTCGACAAGTGGCAAGTCCACGCGCGCGGCGGCGAGGGCGAGCTCGAGGCGACCTACCAGCTCGAGATCGAGGGGATGACGGTCGACGGCTCGGCGCTGCGCTCGGTGGCGTTCGACGAGCTCGGCTATGCGTACCTCGCCGGCGGCGCACCGTATGTGCAGGTCTGGCGCTCCGCGAAGCCGATCGACCTGCCCTAACGAAGCGGCGAGGTACCGGCGACGAACGAGAAGTAGAGCTCTGCGGGGTCGATGAACGTCAGCCCCTTCGTGCACGACGGGCAGCTCAGCGACGGCGGCTGCATGATCTCGAGCTGCGGCCGGTGGGTCTCGGTGTCGAGCAGCATCGAGTGCTCCTCGCCGCAGTGCTCGCACATGTAGCCGGCGTAGAACGATTCGATGTCGGACGCCGCGCGCGCAGCGGGCACGATGTTGAGCTGGTGAATCAGCGGCTCGGACACGCGGCGCAGGATCAACCGAACGCCCGCCTTTGCCGCCGCGCTCTGCATGTGCACCCAGTCGCGCACGCCGAGCGAGTTGATGAACGTGATGCCGTGCAGGTCGAGCACGAGCTTGCCGCCACTCGCCTGCTTGACGAGTCCGACGAGCCCGGCCGTGTCGGCGATCGCGCCGGAGAGGACGAGCGTATCGTCGTGTCGCACGCAGCTGAAAACGCGCGGTGGCGGCATCCTCCTCTGTTGTACGCGCAATCGGCGGCCAGCGGAGGGAGATCTCGTGATCAGGGCGCGATCAGCTTGTACGCATTTCGTGCGCCGCTGTAGCCGAACACCCGCACGGTGCCGCCGGCCGGGACCGTCACGTCCTCGGTGTTCGCGGTGCTCTCGCTGACGTCGACGCGCGTGCCGTTGGCATCGAACGCCGCCAGGTCGAGGTCCCCGTTCGCGTGGACAAACTCGATCTTGACGGTGCCGCCTGCGGAGACCTTGTACCAGTCCTCGTCGGCAGCGCAGATCTGGAGGTTCAGCACGGTGCCGGTCACGGCGCGTGCGTTCGCGCGACCGTCGTTCGGCTCCTGCGCGTCGGTGCACGCCGGCGTTCCGCCGCCGGTCTCGAGCTCGCAGTACTGAGTGGATCCGGTCACGGCGACGGTATCCGCCGCGACGTTCCGCTGCGAGCACGCCTCGTCCTCCGACCAGGGCTTCCAATCCGACGCGCGGCCGAGCGACGCCGCGTAGCTCGACCACTTCGCGTAGCCGTCCTGGCGCGACGCGAACACGGTCGGGGCGACGCACGTGCCGGCGGCGGCGGCCGCATCTTGCTCGGCCTGCGCCTGCTTCATGATGATGTCGAACATCGCCGACGTCGACGAGTTCCAGCAGCAGGTCTTGCTCTTCGTGTACTCGAGCTCGCCGAGCACGTAGTCCTCCATCTCGCGGTACTGCGCGTCGACCTGCGCGATCGTCTGACCGAACGCGGTGCGGCTGACCTGGTAGAGCTGCTCGAACGCGTGCTCGCGCCGCTCGCGGGCGCTGCACGATGCGGGGTACTGGGCGAGGTGATGGCGTGCATCGGCGATCTGCTGGAGCAGCTCTGCCTTCTGCTGCGCCGGCGCGACCTGGCCGAGCAGCTGCTCGAAGCGAGCGGGCCGCGCCGCGATCGCGGTGTAGTTGGTGGAGTTGATCCAGCTCGCCTCGTCGCTCGCCATCCAGGTGTTCGTCCAGTAGCCACCGACGTTCTTCGCGACGCGGAAACGCTTGATGCCGCCGCCGAGCTTCGCGTACTCGTGACCATCGGAGTTCATGCCCGGACCGCCGGAGTACGCGCTGACGAAGTAGCTCTTCGACGCGACGCCGCTCTCGCGGACGCCCTGACGGCGCGGCATCGAGCCGGAGATCATCGTGATGTCCTTGCTGCCACCCGCGAGCTCGCGGACCTCCTTGACGACCAGCGTGTGGCCGATCCCACTGCGCTGCCAGCGCTCGATCAGCGTGTCGCCCGGGCGGACCGCGTCGGCGATGATGTTGTACGTGTTCGCCGAGTCGGCGAGGTTCATCGAGCCGAGGTAGTCGAGCGCCATCACCGTGAAGTAGCCGGCGCGCTTGTTGAGGTGCAGCTCGTCGAGGTAGGCGCCGAAGCCGACGTTCGGAGCGAGCGCGGGCTGCGAGTCATCACCACCGGCGACGTGCTTCGCGCGCAGCGCGGTGTCCTTCGGCCAGCTGGTCTCCCAGCCCGGCGTCTTCGAGTAGTCCTTGTACCTGATCGCGAACTCCGGCGAGCTCGCGTAGCGGCCCGACGAGGTGCGCACGCCGTTGTGTCCCAGGTACACGCGCTTGCCGGTCGAGTCCACGGTCTCGAAGAACAGCGGCAGCTCGTACCAGGCGGAGAACGTGATGCGAAGGAACAGCGACATCTCCGCGCACTCGAGGCTCGGCGAGGGCAGCGTCTTGTTCCAGGGCGTGGTGAGCTGCACGGTGGTCGAGTACCCGTTCTGGGCGGGCACCCACGCGAGCGACTCGATCCACTTGCCGTACTTCTGATCCCAGGTGAGGCCGCTGTTGGCGGGCCACGCGAGGCCGGCGGCCTTCGCGGCGGTGGTCTCGACGTCCTCCCACTTGTTGCGGGCGGTCCACACCTGCGTGCGCGTGGTGTCGGTGTTCACGAGCAGGCCCTTGCGGAACTCGGAGTCCTCCTTGCCCGGGGGCGGGGTCGGCTCGAGCGGGCCTTCCATGCCCCACTCCTCGTCGAGATCCATCGTGCCTTCGTCGGCGCAGCCAACGACCAACAAGCAGAGCAACGCGAGCCTCTTCATGCCCCGCGCCATGAGCATGCTCCGTGCCGGTCCGACCAGACGTGAGATCGGGACGTTGCACGTCAAAACCGATGCGGTCGATACGCTCTGGCAACTGGTGTGGCCAGGCACCCGGACCCCGGCACCAGCGTGCTAAGCGCATGGCGTGGTGTTCACGCCGGGTGTGTCCGATTCTCGACAGCGCGGCCTGATCTTCGCGATCGAGGGCCAGTCACTTTGCGTGACCCGCGATCCGGTGATCGCCATCCCCATGGCCGACACAGGTGGGGCGCTCTACCTCGGCGAGCTCGACGGCCTCCCGTGCTTCGCGAGGCGGGTCGAGGGCGATCTCCCCGAGGGCAGCGAGCCGTTGCCGCTTCGCCAGCTGTTCGGTGCGCTCGCCGAGGAGCAGTTCGCCATCGCGACCCGCGCGCTCGGAATCATCGCGTGGGATCACGATCACCGGTTCTGCGGCCGCTGTGGCCACCCGACACGACGCTCCGAGACCGAACGCGTGCGGACGTGCTCGACCTGCGGGCACACCGCCTACCCTCGTCTCTCCCCGGCGGTGATCGTGCTGGTCGAGAAGGACGGCTGCTGCCTGCTCGCGCGCAACGCCCGCACGAAGATGCCGTTCTTCTCCACGCTCGCCGGCTTCGTCGAGGTCGGCGAGACGCTCGAGCAGTGCGTGGCGCGGGAGATCGAAGAGGAGGCCGGCATCACGCTCTCCGACATCCAGTACTTCGGCAGTCAGCCGTGGCCGTTCACCAATTCGCTCATGATCGGCTTCACCGCGCGCTGGGCCGGCGGCGAGCTACGGCCGGAGCCGACCGAGATCCTGGAGGCCGGCTGGTTCGCACCCGACGCGATTCCGGTCGTGCCGCCGAAGCTCTCGATCGCGCGCGAGCTGATCGACGACTTCGTCCGCCGACACTCGTGATCAGGCGGCCTTCGCGGGCAGGCTCGCGAGGTGGACCGTGCGTGTCGGGAACGCGAACGACGAGCCCGCCTTCTCGACGACGTCCATGATGCCGAGCAGCAGCTCCTGCCGGATCGCGCGGAACTCGGAGATCTCCGACGTCGCGAACATGCTGATCACCTCGACATCGAGCGACGACTGCCCGAACGCCAGGAATCGCACGGTGATCTCGGTCGAGTCGAACTGCTTCGGGTGCTCGCGCAGCAGCCGCTCGATCCCCTCGAGCACCTGCCGCATCTGCGCCGCGGTCGTCCCGTAGACGAGCCCGATCGTCGTCGCGAAGCGAATGCGATCCCGCGCCGCGAACGTCTCGATCCGCATCTCCGAGATCCGTCCGTTCGGCAGCGTGACGACCGTACGATCGAGCGTGCGCACGCGAGTCGATCGCAGGCCGATCGCCTCGACGGTGCCGAGCACGCTGTCCTCGACCTTCACGAAGTCGCCCTCGCGCAGCGGCTGATCCACGCCGAGGGCGACCGCACCGAACAGGTTCTCCACCGTCTTCTGCGCACCGAACGCGAGCGCGATGCCGCCGATGCCGAGGCCCGCGAGCAGGCTGCCGACCGGCAAGCCCATCGTGCCGAGCGCGCTGATGATCGCGATCACCACGACGACCACCTTCATGATCCGGCCAACGAGCGATAGCAGGGATCGCGAGGTCGGCCGAGTCGCGACCCACGCTGCCTTCGAGGCGTGGCCGATGATCACGTCGATCGCCCGCAGCAGCCCCCAGACGATGCCGAACGCGAGCACCGCGAGCAAGATGTTGGTGATCGTCTGCGCGCGCTCCGCCGGCAGCTCGAGCAGCGGCATGCCGAGTCGAAACAGCCCGACCGTGCCGAGCAAGCGCAGTGGACCGCCGAGCCGATCGACCAGGTCGTCGTCGAACGTGGTCACGGTGCGGTGCACGACCTTCTTCAGGCCCCAGCTGAACAACCAGCGCGCGATGCGCGCGAAGACCACAGCGATCACGAGCAACAATGCGATCGCGATCCATTGCCAGTAAGCGAGGTCCCAGGGACCAGGTGAGTGGAGGGGCTCGGGGATCCAGTCGGTCAGACTCATAGGTGCGGACTATAAGACCGACGCGTGCGACATGCCCCCGAGCACGCCCCTCGAGTCAGACGCGCTTCTTGAGCGCGCTCACCCGATCGTGCGTCAGCTGCTGCTGCGGCAGCAGCTTCTCGCTCACCATCGAGCGGGACACCGGCTCGAGGTCGTCGAGCCCGCGCTTGTAGTCGGCGAGCCCGTGATCCTCGCCCTCCTCGAGCATCGCGACCGCGGCCTTCTCGCCGAACACCTTCGCGCCGCCCTCGACGGCCTTCGCGAACACGCCCCACGGGCCGGAGCCTTCCGCTGGCGTGCCGCCGCACGCGACGATCGCGTCGCGCAGCATCATCACGCGGTCCTGGTGGGACTTCAGGTTGATCAGCAGCTCGTCGCGCGCCGTGCTGATGTGATCGATCTTGTCGATCGCCATCTGATAGGTCTCGACGGCCGACATCTCACCGCGCAAGAAGCTGTTCAGCTGTTCGACAGAGCTCTTCGTGGCCATGTGCAATCTCCTGTGTTTGATTCACGGACAAGAGGTGCGAACGGCGGACCAAGACGCGCGTGGCAGACTCACGGTTCGAAAGCCGAACGCGCGCGCGTGCGCCGTCGACGCATTTCCCGACGAGGTTTCGCGGATCTGGACCGGTATGCGCCTTGCTCGGAAGGCGCTGCATAGCCTTTCGGCTCAGAGGTTCACTTCCATGAAAGTCTTCTCTCGCATCCTGTTCGCATCCACGCTTGTCGCCGGCTGCGTCGGCGACTCCACCTCCGATCTCGAGCTCGCAGCCAACGGCGGAAGCAACGGCAGCGGCAACGGCGGTAGCAACGGCGCGCAGCTGAGCGGCGCGCTGTTCACCACGACCGTCGATGGCTCGCGCGTCAACGCGAACATCTACGCGGCGAAGGCCGACGTGTACATCGACGGCGGTCCGGGGAACAACGCCCCGGCCCACGCCGCCGCCCTGCCCGCCGGCGACTACTACTTCCAGGTCACGGATCCGAGCGGAAAGACGCTGCTCTCGCTCGACGCGCTCGAGTGCCGGCGCGTCCGCATCAGCTCGGCCGGCGTGATCGATCACTCGTACGCGGGCCCGAACTGCCAGCACGCGACCGGTGTCGACATGGACCAGGCGAGCCTCGGCGCGATCACCGTGCAGCTGATGCCGTACGCCGACACGCCGAACAATGGCGGCGTGTACAAGGCGTGGATCACGCCGGTGGCCGACATCGGCCCGAATGGAAAGTTCCTCCACAACCGCTCGAAGACCGACAACTTCAAGGTGCGGGAGAGCGAGTCGACGCCGCCGCCGGAGCCGGCGTGTGGTGATCACTTCGTCGATGCCGGCGAGCAGTGCGACGACGGCAACACCGCGAGCGGCGATGGCTGCTCGGCCACCTGCATGACGGAGATGAACCCGCCGCCGCCTCCGCCGCCCGAGCCGTGCTGCGGCGACCACAACGTGGACCCCGGCGAGAGCTGCGACGACGGAAATCTGGTGAGCGGCGACGGTTGCTCGGCGACCTGTCAGGTCGAGCCGCCCCCGCCCCCGCCTCCGCCTCCGTCGACCTGCGGTAACGAGATCCTCGAGACCGGCGAGGAGTGCGACGACGGAAACATGATGGACGGCGACGGCTGCTCGTCCATGTGCAAGCACGAGGTCGAGTGTGAAGAGAAGCTGACGCACGAGATGCGGGTCGACGGTTAGACCCGATAGCGCCCCCTGCGTGCGCCGCCGTTCAGGCGGCGTTCGCGTTTTCGGACTACAGCGCTTCAGCCGCGAGCTGGACGCTCGGCGTGACGGCGGCCGCGGCCTTCCGTGCCGACTTCTTCTCGTTCGCGCGCTGCTCGGCTTCCGTGCCGACGAACGGCTCGCGCGTGCCCATGATGTGATCGAACCACGGCTTGGTCACGCACCAGTTCGCGTGCTGGTTCGGACCCATGTGGTGATCGTAGTGCCACGGCAGGTGCTCGCGCGCCCACTCGGGATCGAGGTGCGCGCGCTTGTGCTTCCGGTAGTAGTTGATCGCGCAGTAGAACGCCGTGGCCGTGAAGAACGGTGCGATCGGAAACAGCGGCGCCATCGCGAGCGCGGATCCGACGAGCGCGAGCGCTTCCTTGCTCTGGCCGTTCCACTTCGTCAGCAGCGGCTCCTTGTAGTCCGGATCGACCTGATCGTTCTTGCGCGCGTTCCGGTGGTGCTCGTGCCAGTGGAAGCTCCAGAAGGTGCCCTTCTTCTGACCGAGACCGTGCAGGACGTACTTGTGGACGATCCACTCCGTGGCGTTCGCCGCGAGCAGACCAAGCGGGATGCCGATCATCGGTAACCTCCACTTGAAACCATGACTGAATAGTCACATCATTTAGTCGCCGTGGCAAGACCGAAAACACCGGGCGCTAACTCGCCGCGACTGCCGAGGAAACGGCCCGGGCCCGAGGGCGGCGTGCGCGACATGAACCGGCGCGAGACCGTGCAGCGCCTGCTGGACGGTGCGCTCGCCCTGTTCCTCACCGAGGGCACGGCAGCGGTCACCATCGACCAGATCGTCGAGCGCGCGGACATCGCGAAGGGCAGCTTCTATCGCTACGCGCGCGACAAGGCGGATCTCGTCGAGCAGATCATGGCGCCCGTCGGCGAGCAAGTGACCGCTGCGCTCGAGCACTGCGAGCAGGCACTGCTACGAGCGCACAAGGACACGCTGGCGGCGACGTACCTGCAGCTCGCCGCCGAGCTCTCGATGGTCGTCGCGAACCACGCGAAGCCTGTCCTCCTCTACCTGCAGGAGATGCGATCGCCGCCCGATGCGGCGCGTCGGTCGATCCACGCGCTCGGCGAGCAGCTCACCACGCGCGCGATCCGCCTCACCGAGATCGCGCGCGACGC
>JACCRC010000050.1 GCA_013813765.1 Deltaproteobacteria bacterium
TACGCATCAATCACGCTACGCCGACGGCGAGGTCCCCAACCCGCTTCCGCTCAAGCGTCCGCACCTCCGGCTCGTCAAGTGATCGAAACTCCTCCCGTCGAGATGTGCTGTGAAAGAGCCGCACCCAAATGCATTGAGAAGGTGAGCAGCGCGCTCGAGTGGCTCAGCCGTTGACGAGGGCCCAGGCGAGGGCCTGGTTCTTCATCAGGCGATCCGTGGCGAGATCGATGCTCTTCTGGTGGTTCTTCGCGATCATCGCGTCGACCTGCTTGTACTTCTTGCGCAGGCGAGCGTCCTCGGCCATGCGGAGGTTCGGGTCAACGAACGGCTCCTCGCGCATCACGCCCATGAACGGCTCCTGGATCGCGGCGATCTCGTCCTGGGTCAGACCCGAGGTGAGGATCCAGTCCATCACCGCACCCTGCTTCACGGTGCCGAGGCGGATGAAGTTGTCCTGCGCAGCGACCTGGTTCACGAGATCCGACTTACCCGACGCGATCATGATCGTGGCGGCGGCGCAGAACTGACCCTGCTCGTCCATCCACACGTTGAGCTTGCGGCCGTCGTACGTGTTGCTCGGGAACACGCCCTTCTGCTGGTACGCGCGGAAGCGCTTGATGTTCGCAGCGCGCGCGGCGGCGAGCTTCGCGCGAACCGTCGCGCGGTCGAGGACCACGGGGCGGTCCGGCAGTGCCGGCCTTGCACGGGAGACAGAGGCCTCGGCGGCGACATCGGACGGCGGAGCGGCGAAGCGCTCGACGTTCGCGAATGCGGAGGAGGAGAGCGCGGCGGCGAGAACAGAGGCAATAACGAAGCGAGACATAGCGAGTCCTTGCCCCGACGAAGAAGAGAGTGCTGCGTTCGAGGCAGCGCTCGGTTCGTCTGGGATGCAGGTATGAACGCGCGCTGTTTTCGCGGGGTCTACGCGGTGCGTAAGGGGGATGTAAGGGTAGCCAACTAGGCAGACTCGCTCGGGAGCTTGCGTAGGCCCCACAGCGGCAACAGGAGCAGCGGCGGCAGGATGCCGATCGACACTCCGACCCACACCGCTTCGCGCGTCCCGATCGCCTCGGCGAGAAAGCCCGCGATGAGCGCGGAGAGCGGAAGGAGCACTGCGGTGCACACGTGGATCGCAGCGTTCGCGCGGCCGAGCACATTCTTGGGAAGCACGGTCTGCCGCAGCGTCACCGCCTGGATGATGAACGCGACCGAGAACCCGTCGGCGATCAGCTGGTGCGCCATCAAGAGCGTCAGGACGAGCGCGAGCGATCCAGACGCGAGCGGGATGAACACCGCGACGAACAGACTCATCGCGGATGCGATCACGAGCATCGGTCCGAGGCCGAGCACGCGAACGAGCCAGCGCGACGTGAACGCGCCGGCGAGCGACCCGATGCCGCCCATCGCGATCACGAGACCGAACAGCGCCTTCGAGAGCCCGAGCTCGCGCAGGCAGAACAGCGAGTACAGCGACATGAAGAAGCCACCGCAGATCGACCACACCATGTGGCTGATCACGATCCACCGCACGTACGGATGACCGAACACGGCGCGCATTCCGATGCGGATGTCATCGCCGCGCCGGCGATCGGGGTTCTTCGGCACCGGAGGCTCGGCGCGCGTCTTGATGCGCTGCAGCCACAGCGCGGACCACAGGTAGCTGAACGCATCGACGACCACCGCGAGCGGCGCGCCGATGGTCGCGATCAACAGACCCGCGCTCGCCGGTCCCGTGATCTCCGCGATCGCCTCGGTGGACTCGATCTTCGCGTTGCCCTCCGCGAGCTGCTCCTTCGCGATCAGCGTCGGTAGATATGCCGTATCCGCGATCTGGAACAGCGCGCTGGCAGCACCGACCAGCGCCCCGACGATGATCACGTGCGCCATCGAGAGGATCCCGAGCGCCCACGTGAGCGTCAGCGACGCGACAGCGAACGCGCGGAACAGATCCGCGCCGATCAGGATCTTCCGCTTGTCACCTCGATCGACGTAGCCGCCGGCGAACAGCGCGAGCACCGCGCCCGGCGCGAGCTGCATCGCGGTCAGCACACCGATGATGGCCTCGGGCTGATCGAGCGTCGTGATCGCGATGATCGGAAGCGCGGTGCGCGTGATCCGCGAGCCGTAGGCGCTGACGATCTGCGCCGCCCACAGCCGCTTGAAGTCGGCGTGGCGCCAGAGACCAGCGCGCTCACTCACGACCGCAGCTTAGCAGTGCCGATCAGAACGGGATGTCGTCGTCAGGGCCGCCTCCTCCACCGCCGCCGCCACCCGAGCCGTACCCGCCGAAGTCAGCGTCCGAAGGAGGAGGCGCATCGCCGTCCTTCCCGCGAGCGCCGCCTTCACCGCCCTTGCCGCCGCCGATGAAGACGACCTCCTGCGCGATGATCTCGGTCATGTACTTCTTGTTGCCGTCCTTGTCGTCCCACGACCGGGTCTGGATCCGGCCCTCGACATAGACCTGACGGCCCTTCGACAGATACTTCGAGCAGACCTCGGCGCGCTTGCCCCACACGACCACGCGGTGCCACTCGGTGCGCTCTTGGCGCTGGCCGTTCTTGTCGTTCCAGCTCTCGCCGGTCGCGAGCCGCATCTCGCAGACGCCCTGTCCGCTCGGCGTGTAGCGCATGTCCGGATCCGCGCCGAGGTTGCCGACCAAGATGACCTTGTTGACTCCAGCCATGACGTTCTCTTTTCGTGGTCCCCGGAGGTCACCTCCGGGTCGTGTTTGATCCAGGAACACTCGTTCCCGTCGATGAGGAGGCTGTACCACGCTCCTGTGACAGGCTAAAACCCTCCCCGATGTACCGTTCGTTGCGCGTCTGCGTCGTGATCCCGGCGTTCAACGAGCGCCAGAAGATCGCGCAGACCGTCGCTGCGGTACCGGACTTCATCGACGACATCCTCGTCATCGACGACGCTTCCACCGACGACACCTCCGGCGAGGCGGCACTGTCTGCGGCGCGCCGCGTGCGGCCATCCGGAGTCGAGGTGATCCGTCATCCCGACAACCGCGGCGTCGGCGCGGCGATCACCACGGGCTACCGGCGCGCCCTCGCGATCGGGTCGGACGTCGCGGTCGTGATGGCCGGCGACGGTCAGATGGATCCGTCGGATCTGCCCGCGCTGCTCGATCCGATCGCGTCGGGCGAAGCGGGCTACGTCAAGGGCAACCGGTTCCGCCATCCGTCGATCTGGTCGACGATGCCGGCGTCGCGCATCGTCGGAAACGTCCTGCTGTCCGCGGCGACGAAGCTGACGTCCGGCTATCGTCACGTGTTCGATTCGCAGTGCGGCTACACCGCGATCTCGCGCGACGCGCTGACCGCGATCGCGCTCGACGAGCTGTTTCCGCGCTACGGCTATCCAAACGACCTCCTCAGCCGGCTCCATGTCGCGGGCATCGCTGTCACCGACGTGCCGGTGCGCCCGATCTACGGCGAGCACTGGAAGAGCGGCATCCACCTCGGCACCGTGATGCACCCGATCCCGTGGGTGCTGCTGCGCTCGTGGGGCAATCGCATCGCAGCGCAGGCGCGCAGACGAGCGCGTAGTTGAGGATCGGGGTCGTCACCACCTCGTATCCGCGCACGCGGACCGATCCGGCGGGCAGCTTCGTCGCCGCGCACGTCCACGCACTGCGCGCGCTCGGCCACGACGTCGACGTGATCGCCGCCGGTACGCGCGCCGGGCGCGATGTCGTGCGGATCCCGAGCACGCTGTTCGAGCGCGGCGGTGCACCGGACGCCCTCGAGCGTCAGCCACTCGCGCTCCTCGGTCCCGCTGCCGTGTTCTCCGCACGACTCGCCGCTGCCGTCGCGCTGCGCGCGCATCGCTGGGACTCGATCGTCGCGCACTGGCTCGTTCCGTCGGCGCTCGCCGCCCTGCCCGCTCGCGCACCACTGCTCGCGATCGCCCACGGTGGAGACGTCCACACGCTGCGCCGCGCGCGCCTGCTCGCGCCCGTGCTCCACCTCCTCGCGCGCCGCAACACACAGCTCGTGTTCGTCAGCTCGGAGCTGCGCGCGATCGCGATCGCCGGGGTGCCATCGCTCGGCGCGTGGCTTCAAACCGCGACCGTCCAGCCGATGGGCCTCGACATCGAGCGCTTCGCGCAGCTCACGCACGCGCCATCGACGCCTCCGACGATCCTCGTGGCCGCGCGACTCGTTCCCGTGAAGGGAATCGATGTGCTGATCGATGCCGCCGCGCGCATTCGATCGGACGTGAGGATCTTGATCGCCGGCGATGGTCCGGCGCGCGCCGAGCTCGAGAGCCGCGCGGGACGGGCCGCGCAGATCTCGTTCGTCGGACAGGTGGACACGATCGCGCGAGATCGTCTGCTCTCTGCCGCGAGTCTCGTTGTCGTTCCCTCGCGCGTCACGCCCGGCGGACGCAGCGAAGGCACGCCGATGATCGCCCTCGAAGCGCTCGCCGCCGGGGTGCCGCTGGTTGCTAGCGAGGTCGGGGGCCTTCGCGACCTCGCACCTGCAGCTCGCCTCGTCCGCCCAGAGGATCCCCGAGCACTCGCGACCGCGATCGACCAGGTGCTCGCGTCCCCCCCGCGTCCGGCCGACCTGCGGCAAGCAGTGGACCACCTCTCCTGGAACCGCGTCGCGCAGCGCCTCGTGCGAAGCGAGTGACTCGCCGATCACGCCGCGATGCGTAATAAGCTTCGCACCGCGGTCCGACCATTGGCATCGGTGAATCTCCCAAGTAAAAGGAATCACGTGACGATCCGGTGTCGATCGTGCGATGACAGGTGAGTCTAATGGCGGCACAGAGCGTGCTTCTCCCCGAGCCGATGTCCGAGGGTGCCCGGTACGACGTCAGCGTCATTTTGCCGTTCGGTGATGACGAGGAGTTCGTCGGTATTGCGGTTCGCCGAACCGCAGAGCACCTGCGCGGACTGGGGCTGTCCTTCGAGATCCTCGCCGTTGACGAGGACTCCGCGGACAACTCGCACGCGGTGCTGGCGCTGCTGCGGGGCGAAGTGCCCGAGCTGCGCGTGACCCACGCCTCGGCGCGCGGTCGCGGAATCGATGTCGGCGCCGGTCGCGCGCAGGGGACCCTGCTCGTGGTCGCCGCGCCCGACGTCGCGAGCGCCTCTCTCGACGGTGTAGGTGAAGCGTGCCGCCGGCTCCTCGCGAATGAGGGTGATGCCGAGGTCGCGCTGACGAAGTACACGGTTGCGCACCGGATCCGCGCCCTCGCGGCATTCCGCGGCGCGCGCCTCCTCGGTCCCGCGATGCACCGCCGACTGGCGAAGCGCCTGCAGGTGCAGAACCTGAAGGTGCGCGTGTCGGGTCCCACCGGTGTCGCGGTGAAGTCCGCGGTGAGCCGGTTCCGCGCGTTCGCGCGGATCGGCTAACGCAGCAGCATCTCGCTGCTATAGTCGAGCCGTGTCGATCGCTCTCTCGATCCTGGCGCTGGGCTTCCTCATCGTCGTCCACGAAGGCGGTCACTACTTCGTGGCGCGGTGGTGCGGCATGCGGGTCGAGCGCTTCAGCCTCGGCTTCGGTCCCGCGATCCCCGGCCTGAAGTGGCGGTCCAAGAAGACCGGCACCCAGTTCCAGATCGCACCGATTCCGTTCGGCGGGTTCGTCGAGATCCGCGGCATGAACATCGCCGAGGACATCGATCCCGAGGACAAGTTCGCATATCCGAACCGCCCCGCGTGGCAGCGGTTCCTGACGATCCTCGCGGGCCCGGCCACGAACTATCTGTCCGCGGTCGTCATCGCGATGGTCCTGTTCACCTGCGCCGGCATGCGCAGCCAGACGGCGCACATCGGCGTCGACTCGATCCTCCCCGGCTACGACGCGATGGGCAAGCTGTTGCCCGGCGATCGGATCCAGGAGATCGACAAGGTGCCGGTGCTCGCGACCGACAAGATCTCGCTCACCGAGCGCGTGTCCGCGAAGCAGGGCGCGCCGATCATCGTCACGGTCCTGCGCGACGGCAAGCAGCTCGAGGTCGCGATCACCCCGAAGCTGGGCCCCGACAAGGACGACAAGGGCAATCCGATCTACCTGCTCGGAATCCAGAAGACGATCCAGACCGAGCTCGTCGACGTCGGCATCTTGACCGCGGCGAAGTCAGCGATCGTGTATCCGGTCGTCACCACGCAGGCGATCGCCAGCGGCCTCTACGACATCTTCACGGGCGCGCAGAAGGCGGACCCAGGTGGCCCGAAGCGCATCATCGACGAGTTCTCGAAGAGCTTTGGCCACAGCTTCTATCGCGGCATCGAGCTGCTGATGCTGCTCAGCGTGTACCTCGGCCTCTTCAACCTGTTCCCCCTCCCCGCGCTCGACGGCGGCCGACTCGTGTTCCTCAGCTACGAGCTCATCACTCGCCGCCGCGCGAACCCGAAGATCGAAGCGATGGTCCACATGGGCGGGATCATGGTGCTGGGTGTCGTGATGATCCTCGTGACACTGCGCGACTTCGGCGTGTTCTGAACGCGCTAGCTGGGCGACGTCTCTACGGCCGTCTCCACTGCTGCCCTGGGGCGAGCCACCGTCATGCGCACAGCGAGGCCGAGCTCCGCCTCGAGCAGGTCCGCCTTGCGAAGGAGCTCCGCCTCGTCGTGTGACGGTCCGGCGCGAACGACGAGATCGAGCACGATCGCATCACCCATCCGCGTGCACACGATCTGCTCGACGCGCGAGCGGTGGCCGGTATCGAGCCCATCGGCAACACGCAGGAGCGCGGTCATCCTTCGGACCTGCTGACGACGCTCCTTCGAGAGCGAAGACTCGTTGATGAGCTCCTTCGCGCGGGCCGCGTCTTTTCGGTGACAGCGCGCCATCAGCGCGACCATCTCGCGGTTGTCGCCCTCGAGCCCCGGGATGCGTCCCCACCTCAACAGATATTCGCTGTGCTTGTGATGACCCTGTTGATCGACGACCACACCGATATCGTGCAGCAGCGCCGCGACCTCGAGCAGCACGCCGAGAGTCTCGGGCAGACCGTGGAAATCGCGCAGCTGCTGGAACAGCGCGCGCACCAGAACTCGCACGTGCTCGCCGTGTGACGTGTCGTGATCGAGCCGGTTCGCGAAGCTGCGCGCTGCCGTCACCAGCGCCTTGTCGTGCGCGCCCTCCACCTTTGCGTGGTCGGCGCGCGCGGTCTCCGCGAGCTCGAGCAGCAGCGCGTCGCGGACGCCGACCCCCGGTACCACGAGCTTCTGGATTCCGAGCTGGCGCGCGGTGGTCGCGAACACGAGTGCGGCGATCCCGATGACCTCTGCACGGTCCTTCTTGAACCCATACTTGGCCATTCGCTCGTCGAGCGTCGCTCCGAGGATCGCGGGCAGGCCCTGTTCGAGGTCGGCGAGATCGAAGCTGGGCGCGGATCCACCGCTGTTACCGAAGATCTTGACGAGCGCCTCGGCATTGCCACCGGTGACCGCTGCGACCATATGCGCGGCTCCGCGAACGATCGGGGCCATCAACGTCGCGGTGTACCGGCGCACCATGCCTGCCTCCGCGTCGCCGATCGGGCCATCGAGCCCGAACGTCTCGAGTAGACGAACCGTGCCGACCGGCAACGAGTGTCCTCGCCACGCCCCGTTTTCGAACAGGTTGACCTCGAGGCTTCCGCCGCCGAGGTCGAGGATCGCCTTGGGCGGCGAGGCCGCCATCGCGTGCACCACGGCCTTTCGGACGAGCCTGGCTTCCTCCTCGCCTTCGATCACATCGAGCTCGATGCGGGCCTCGTGATAGAGCCGGTCGAGCAGCACGCTGCGGTTCGTCGCGTTGCGAACGGCGCTGGTGGCCACGGCTCGATAGCTCGTGACCCCGAGCGCATCGAAGCGCCTGCGGAACTGAACAAACGCCGCGACCGCCTGCTCGATCGTCTTGTCGGAGAGCTCGCCGCTGGTGAACGCGTTGTGACCGAGCCGCACGGGAACTCGCTCGGCCTCGATCTGCGTGAGCTCGCCGTCGGCAAGCTCCGCGATCACCACGCGGATCGCGTTCGACCCGGCGTCGATCGCACCGAGCCTCGTGCGCGATGTCATGTCGGTCCCAGGTGCGCCGCGATCGTCTCGAGGAACTCCTTGTAGCGCATTGGTTTGGCGATGTAGCCGTCGCATCCGGCGGCCCGAATCCGCTCCTCGTCGCCTTTCATCGCGAGCGCGGTGAGGGCCAGTACCGGAATCGAGCGCGTCGCTTCGTCCTTCTTGAGGATGATCGTCGCCGCGAGCCCGTCCATGCCGGGCAGCTGGATGTCCATGAGGATCAAGCTGGGCTGCTGCTCGCGCGCCATCGTCAAGCCGGTCTCGGCATCGGTCGCGCCGAGCACCACGTGATTGGCCGACTGCAACAGGAACGTCGCCAGCGTCATGTTGGCCGGGTTGTCTTCGATGACGAGGATTTTAGCCACGGCGCATCACCGTTCCACGACCATGCATCGCTCGGTTGACCTCGGCGAGGAATCGCTCGTGGTCGAGCTCGCCTTTCTCCATCAGCGTCGTGTCCTCGCCGAGCCTGGTGTAGTCGCTGCTGGTGAGCTGCTGGGCCGTCACGACGAGGATCGGGATCTGAGCCGTCGTGGTGTTCTCCCGAAGTGCTTCGACCACGTCGAAGCCGCTCAGAACCGGCATCATCAAGTCGAGGACGATCAAGTCCGGCAGCTCCTTCGTGGCGATCGCGATCGCCTCCGCACCACCATACGCGCGCAAGACCTCGTTTGCCAATCCCGTGAACCTGACCGCGATCAGCTCCACTGCCTTGGGATCGTCGTCGACGACAAGGACCTTCAGGGACCGGCCCTTGGCGACGGGAAACAGCCCCAGCACGACGAGCGACTCGTGCAGCTCCTGTCGCGACATGGGCTTCTCGAGCACGGCAGCGGCCCCGAGAGCAAAGCCCTTGTTTCGATCTGCGACGATCGAGATGATCACGACGGGGATCCCGCGAAGCTCGGGCGTCTTCTTGACCTGGGTCAGGAACGCCCAGCCATCCATGTTCGGCAGCATGATATCGAGCGTGATCAGCTGCAGTGGTTGCTTCGTGACGAGCTCCAGCGCGTCCTCCGCGGATGCGGCGTGGAGCACCTGGAAGCCGTGAGCCTCCAGCTGGACGCGGATGAGCTCGGCAGACTTGAAGTCGTCTTCCACCACGAGGGCCGTCGGCGCTCCTGGGAGCGCGCTGGGACTCGAGATGGTTGCGAGCCTTGCCGTTACTCCGACTTCGATTGTCTCCGCGCGGACCGGCAACCACACCGTGAACAGGGAGCCCTTGCCGACGATGCTCTCCACCGCGACGGATCCACCATGCAACTCGGCGAGGAGCTTGACCATCGCGAGACCGAGTCCCGTGCCTTCGAACTTCCGCGACAAGCTGCTATCGATCTGACTGAACGGCTTGAACAGCTGCTCGAGACCTTCGGGGGACATGCCGATACCCTGGTCGGTGACCCGGATCTCCAGGAAGTGGTCGAACTCGCTCTCCGCCAGCGGGAAGTTGCGACCCGCTCCGAAACCCGACAGCACTCCCACCTGGGCACGTGGTACGCGCGCCGCGTACAACGTGACCTGCCCTCCCTCGTTGCTGAACCTGACCGCGTTCGACAGCAGGTTGTAGACAATCTGCTTCACCTTGCGCGAGTCCGCCTCGATCGCTCCGCCCGCCTCGCTGTCCTCGATTCGTAGCCGGATTCCGCGGGCCGCCGCCTTCTCTCGGATGATCGACAAGCTGTTCACGAACAGCGCCGAGATCTGAACCGACTCGAGATCGAGGAGCATCTTTCCCGCCTCGACCTTGGACAGGTCGAGGATGTCGTTGATCAGCGACAGGAGGTGCGTTCCGCTGCTGAAGATGTCGCCGATGAACTTTTGTTGCTGCGGAGACAGCTCGCCGACCATGCCGTCCTTGAGGACCTCGGAGAAGCCGATGATCGCGTTCAGCGGCGTCCGCAGCTCGTGAGACATGTTCGCGAGGAACTCGGACTTCATGCGGCTCGCGGCTTCCAGCTCGACGTTCTTCACCTGCAGCGTCTGCTCGAACCGTTTGAGCTCGGTGATATCGCGGGCTGCGGTGAACACGCCCTGAAGCCTGCGGTCACGATCGTGGAAGGTGCTCGCGTTGTAGGACACGACGGTGAGCGCGCCGGTCCGGGCCCGCGCGGTGAGCTCGTAGTTCGTGATCTTGCCCTCGTTGAGCACGCGGTTGATCCCCGCCTCGGCACGCCGGGGTTCCGTGAAGTAGTTCTTGAACGGCGCACCGATCAGCTCGTCGCGCGTACAGCCCGTGAGGGCCTCGGTCTGCTTGTTGACGTCGGTGATGATGCCGCGCGGATCGGTGGTCATGATCGCATCGATATTCGATTCGATCAGCGACCGCGTGTAGAAGTGGTGATCGCGCAGGCGCTGATCGAGCTTCGCGCGCTCTTCCTCGACCTGCTGTCGCGCCGTGTTATCCGTGCCGATCAGCAGGTAGCCGATGATGGCTCCCTGTGCATCGCGCAAGGCGGTGACCGAGACGACGGCGGGGAACCGGCTTCCATCCTTGCGGATGTACGTGAGCTCGTAGATGTCCTCGATCCCGCGCGATGCCTTGAATACGAGCGCTTCGAATCCCGGCGCGATCGGCGTTCCGAGCTCGGCGCTGAGCGTGTCGGCCCGCGTGATCAGCTCCTGAGGATCGGAGATGTCGGCCGGCGTGATCTTGTTCATCACGTCGCCGGCGGCGTAGCCGAGCATTCGCTCGGCGCCGACGTTGAAGATCTGGATGACACCCTTGGCATCGGTCGCGATGCTCGAGAAGTTCGCACTGTTGAAGATCGCGCTCTGGAGCGCGCCGGCCTTCAGCAGCGCATCTTCGGCTTGCTTGCGCGCGGTGTTGTCGGTTCCGATCAGGAGGTAGCCGATGATCACATCCTGCGCATCGCGCAGCGCGGTCACGGACACGACGGCCGGCAGCCGGGTCTTGTCCTTGCGGACGTACGTCAGCTCGTAGATGTCCTCGATGCCGCGGGAGGCCTTGAAGACCAGTGCATCGAAGCCGGGCGTGATCGGCGTTCCGAGCTCGACGCTCAGCGCCTTCGCACGCGCGACGAGCTCCAGCGGATCCGAGATATCGGCCGGGGTGATCCGGTTCACCACCTCGTCGGCGGAGAACCCGAGCATGCGCTCGGCTCCGACGTTGAAGATCTGGATGACCCCTCGAGCGTCGGTCGCGATACTCGAGAAGTTCGCGCTGTTGAAGATCGCGCTCTGCAGAGCGCCCGTGTTCAGCAGCGCCTCGCTATGCTGAACATCGTTGAAATCAGCGCCTTCTGTCATGGGTCAAGATAGCCCGCGCCGGCGTACAAACACGACGAAAGGTCGCTTGTCTGTGTGTAGTTACAGCTGATTCTCGCACTGGGCCCCCCGAGACACGCTAGGGTGCCCCATGAGCTCCGGCGCCTCCAAGGTACGGCTGCTCCTCGTCGACGATCGGCCATCGAATCTCGTTGACCTGGAGGCGATCCTCGACACCTCGGTCCACGACATCGTCGTCGTCGCCTCCGTCGCCGACGCACACCGCGAGCTCGCGGCGAGCGACTTCGCGGTGATCATGGTCTCTGCCGCGATGTCCGCGCCTGGCGGCCACGAGGTCGTGGCGCAGCTCCGGCCAGCTGCACGCGGCCCGATCCTCCTGGTGAAGCTCGCCGAGATCCACACCGCACGGGCGCGCCTGCAGCGTGCCGATCAGCTGCAGCAGCAGTTCCTCGCGAGCCTCGGCCAAGAGCTGCGCGCGCCGCTGAACACGATCCTCGGATGGATCCGCATGCTGCGCGACGGGGCGCTCAGCGAGTCGCGTCGTGGTCGTGCACTCGAGACCATCGAGCAAACGGCGACGGCGCAGCTCGAGATGATCCAGGAGATGATCGACATCAGCCGGATGACCAGCGGGACGCTCTCGCTCGAGCTCGGAAGTGTCCACCTCGCGCAGATGGTCCAGCACGTGATCGAAGGGATGCGGCCCGTAGCGGCCGAGAAGCTGCTGACGCTTCATGCCGCGATCGATGCTGACGTCGTGCCGATGTCAGGTGATCACGAACGCCTGCGGCAGGTGGTGCACCGGCTCGTCCAGAACGCCGTCGATTCCACACCTACCGAGGGCCTCGTCACGGTGTCGCTCAGGAACGTAGGATCTCAGGTCGAGCTCGCGATCACGAATACCGGTACGGGAATCGACGCACAGGTCCTGCCGGCGCTGTTCGATCCGTTCGTGGGCGACACGCTGAACGCTCGGGCGGGTGGCGGGTTGGGGCTGGCGCTGGTCCGCCATCTCGTCGAGCTTCACTCCGGAACGATCTCCGCCGACAGCCCGGGGCCCGGACTTGGCAGCACGTTCGTGGTCCACCTCCCCGTCGAAGGACGCACCCCGCGTACCGACGACGAGGTTCGCTAGTCTCGCTGTCCACCCTGCTTCGCTTGCACCACGGTCGCACGCAACAGATCAGCGAGGATCTCTCGCGCACTTCGCGCGGCGGGCAGCGGGGCGAGCGCTCCGACGAGCGGCCACACCGCGTCGCGTAGATCGTGAGGGAGGATGGTCTGGAGGTACTCGAGTGCGGTGCCACGGTGACGGACGTCGGGATGGCGTAGCGCGCGATAGGCCATCCGCATGGGCTCCCGCTCGAGGTGAAGGCCGAGGATCGTGAAGACGTGCTCGAGCGTACGTTCGACGCGATCGCGAGCGAGCAGATCGTCCACCGCCGCGGTCGCTTCCTCGATGCTGCTCAGATCCGCTTCGAACTCCGGCAGCGACGCACCGGGTGACTTCAGATCCACTTCGATCAGGATCGCCTGCACGATCTTCTGCCGCGAGATCATGATGCTCGGATTCGCCTCGGACAGCTTCATCAAGGCGCGACCGCAGGCGTAGCGAACCTCGAAGCGATCGTCCCCGATTCCGAGCAGCAAGCCGTCCGCCGCGCGCTGAGAGCGGCAGGCTGCGAGCGCGTACGGCACCCTCCGCCGCACGACGAAGTCCATCGACGGATCCAGCATCGCGTCGATCAGCTGCCCCGTCACCCCAGACGCCGCGCGGCAAAGGGCATCGAGCGCCTCGACGTGTAATCGCTTGT
Organism: Deltaproteobacteria bacterium; assembly: GCA_013813765.1. GTDB lineage: Bacteria > Myxococcota_A > Polyangia > Haliangiales > Haliangiaceae > JABFXX01. The sequence continues at coordinate 13,087 of JACCRC010000050.1, forward strand.
GCGCCAGGAGCAAGATCAGGAACGGCGCCACCGCTTTCACGCTCGCGACCGGCATCGTCTTCAGCACGAGAGCAGTCGCCTCGGGGTCACCCGTGAGCAGCTCGCGCCCGTCCGGAAACGCTCGCGGATCCTCGAGCGCGTTCACCGCAGGGCCGGCGCCCTGCCCCGGCTCCGCGACCGAGTGGGTCGGGTCGTGACGAGGTCGCAGCAGCTCCACGCGCTGGATGAGGTTCTCGCGCTCGAGGTGCTCCGCGGTCTCCTCGCTGGTGCTCTCCTGATTGGCGAGCGATGGGAGCGCCAGCTTCGTCGCTCCATCGCGCAACCCGTGCTCGAGGGCCGTCACGTAGCCCTGGTGCAGCCGTCGCACGACGGGCAGCGTGGCGAAGCCGAGCACGACCAACGCGCCGAACAGGTAGCTCTCGACATGCGCCGCCGAGAGCGCCAGCACCAGCAGCACGAAGCCGGAGGCCAGCACCGTTCCGAGGCGATCGAACCCGATGTCGATCTGAGCCTTGATGGAGCGCTTCTGCCCCTCCGAGAGTGGCGTGTAGAGGAGCTCGTAGGCGGAGCGAAAGAGCGTGTTGCGCTCCACCGCTTCCGCACCCCGAAGCACCGATGTGGCGAGGAAGCCGGGCGCCACGACGCCAACAAATCCGCCGGCGATGATGATGCCCGGGAGGATCACGATGTTCGCCGCGAGCCCGAGCTTTGCGAGAGCGCGCTGCCCGAGCGTCAGCTGGATGACAAGCGAGGTCACAGCCACGGCCAGCCAGAACAACGAGAAGAAGGTGAGCAGCTGTTCGCCGCCCGCGAAGTTGGCCGCCGCTTGCCGGCTGAACAGGTAGTCGAGCAGCGCCGACATCGCTGACCCGAGCGCGACCAGCATGGCGAGGTTTCGTAGATAGGTTTCGCGGCGAAGCAGCTGGAACGCACTGCTCCGGCCCGGCCTCACCTCTCGCACCTGCGGTGTGTTCTCGGCCTCGAGGACGCGGACGCGAAGCAGCATCGAGCCAAGGAGACAGGCTCCGTGGATCCCGGCGAGCACCAGCACCAGCGTCGGCAGCGCGATGATGCTCGCGGCCTGCCAGGCCATGAGCGCCCCGAGCACGCCGCCGGCGGTTCCACCGATCGCGATCCGCCCGACCGCCCTTCTCGCCGTGTGCGGGTCGAATCGCTCGTTGATCAGTGACCAGAACGCGGTCATGAGCAGTGGCCCGAAGACCGCCATGTGCAGGTAGACGGCGATGGCGGTCGCCGCCGGCGAGACGAATCCGAGCGCCCACTCCCCGATCAAGCCCAACGTGCTCGCGCCGAACAGCACCGGCAGCATGACCTCCGGCGAGTAGCGCGTGAGCAGACGCGACATCCACAGGGCCGCTGCCAGCGAGAGCACGGCCGCAATGGCCATCACCGGCGGGAGCGAGCTGACGTCGAAGCTCGTCAAGAACAGGGCATCGCGCGCGGCCTTCCCCGCGACTTGATGAGCGATCATCGCCGCCGAGATGAACGCTGCCGCCCGCGTTCCGGTGGGGCCCCCGGGCATTTGCACAAGACTACCCCATCGTCGAAAAAAGGAGCGCGTCTAGGCGCAGTCTCTCCTTGCAGACCGGGTGAGTACGGTTATACTTAGTGTCATGGGGACACCATTTGGGGTTATTGCGTCGTGCGAGCTGAAGAACGTGGCGCCGGGGAAGTCGACGCTGTGGGCGTCGATCAAGGTCGAGCCGAGGGGCAAGGCACTCGAGGTCGAGCGATCGCCGCTCGCGGTGGCGCTCGTGATCGACGTCTCGGGCTCGATGGCGGGCGATCCGATCGCGCATGTCCTCAAGAGCTGCGAGCTGGTCGCTGATCTACTGACCGAGAAGGATCAGCTGTCGATCGTCACGTTCTCGACAGCGGCCGGCGTGCGCTGCGGCCTCACGACCGTCGATGTGGCGGGACGCGCGCAGATCAAAGCGTCCCTCGCCGACGTGCGCGCGGACGGCTCCACGAACATGCACGGTGGCCTCGAGGTCGCCGCCGGCGTGCTCATGTCGGCACCGACCGGGCTGCGGAGGACGATCGTTCTGTTGTCCGACGGTCAGCCAAACGTCGGCCTGCAGTCGGCGTCGGATCTTGCTGCGTACGTGAAGGGCCTGAAGCTCGCGGTGTCCACGCTCGGCTTCGGCCTCCACCACGACGAGAACGTGCTCGATGCGATCGCTACCGCGGGCTCTGGCCGCTATGCGTACATCCCCGATCCGGTCGTCGCGCGCGTCGATCTCGCGCGTGCCGCGCTCGCGCACGGCGGCATCGTTGCTGACCAGCTCGAGCTCAAGCTCGAACCCGCCGAGGGCGTCGAGCTCGTGCGGATCCTGCCGGAGGGCCAGCTCCGGCACGGCAAGCACGGCATCTCCACGGCGATCGGCGACGTGTTCATCGACGAGCCACGCTCTCTCGCGCTCGAGCTCCAGCTCGATCTGAAACCGGGCGCGAAGGGCCGGCTCGCGGAGATCGCGGTCGAGGGCCGGGCACCGGATGGCACGCAGCACCGCATGACCGCGACACTCGACGTCGACATCCGCACGGGCGCGAGCGTCGTCGACAAGGATGCGCAGCGCGAGATCATCCTCGTGCAGGCAGACGCGGCGCGGGTCCAGGCACGCGCCCAGGCGGATCGCGGCGCGATGCCCGCGGCCGCGGCGATCCTCAAGGCGCTCGCCGCGCGGATCGATGCGCTGGAGGGATTCAAGCGCGACGATGGATCGGTGCTCGCGGATCTGCGCGAGACGCTGCAGGACGAGATCGAGCAGTACGAGCGCAAGTCGACGGATGTCGAGCGCATGCACCAGCGCAAGGCATCGATGGTCTACAAGTCGGCAACGCCGACGTACATGCCCCCTGCCGCTGCGCAGGCGCCGGTGCACGCGTCGCTCGTCGGCATCGGTGGACCCGTCGCCGGGAAGCTGTTCACGCTCCTGACCGAGAACCACATCGGCCGGATGAACGGCAACGAGATCGCGATCCCCGATGGTGGCCTCAGCAAGCGACATGCGCGTGTCATGTTTGCGGGCAGCGACTTCGTGATCGTCGATCTCGGCTCGACGAACGGTACGAGCGTCAACGGCAACCGCATTCACTCGCACACGCTCGTGCACGGCGATCTGATCGAGATCGGGCCCGCCGTGTTCCGGTTCCAGCTGGGAGCCAATCGTCCGTGATGCGCTAAGGTGTCGGCCGCGTGCTGGCCGGCGAGATCCTGAATCGCATCCCGATGGAGCCGGGCGTCTATCTGTTCAAGGACGCGAAGGGCGGGGTGGTCTACGTCGGCAAGGCGAAGAACCTCCGCAACCGCGTGCGCCAGTACTTCCGCGAGGGCGGTGACGAGCGGTTCTTCGTCGCCGCTGGGTTCCTCGGCCGTGCGGTGACGGACGTCGAGACGATCGTCGTTACGTCCTCGAAGGAGGCGCTGCTCCTCGAGAACCACCTGATCAAGAAGCACCAGCCGAAGTTCAACGTGAAGCTTCGGGACGACAAGCAGTACCTCGTGCTGCGGCTGCTCGATCCGACGGAGGAAGGTGCGAAGCGCGTGCAGTTCCCGCGCGTCGAGGTGGTGCGTCACATCCGCGATGACAAGGCGAACTACTTCGGTCCGTATCACTCGGCCACGAGCGCGCGAGAGACGCTGCGCACGCTGAACCGTCACTTCCAGCTGCGCACCTGCACGGATCACGTGCTCGAGACGCGCGGCCGCCCGTGTCTGCAGTACCAGATCAAGCGCTGCTCGGGCCCGTGCGCGATCGACGTGACGCCGCAGATGTACGGCGAGCAGGTCGAGGACGTGAAGATGTTCCTCTCCGGCAAGAACGCCGAGCTGCTGACACGCCTGCGCTCGCGCATGGCATCGCGGGCGGAGCGCGAGGACTTCGAGGTCGCCGCGGTGCTGCGCGATTCGATCGCGGCGGTCGAGCGCACGCTGGCGAAGCAGCACATCGTGCAGGACGACTTCGTCGATCAGGACGTGTGGGGCATCTGGCGCGAAGCGGATGTGGTCGAGGTGGTGGTGCTGTTCATCCGTGCCGGAAAGCTCGTCGGGCGCCGCGCGTTCGCGCAGAAGGACCAGGAGCTGCCGGATCCGGCGGTGATCGGCGAGCACCTCCAGCAGTACTACGCGACTGGCACGTACATCCCGGACGAGGTCGTCGTCGGGGTCGACCTCGAGGACAGCGACGTGCTCGCGGAGTGGCTCGGTACCGCGCGCGGCAAGAAGGTGAAGATCCTCGAACCGCGGCGCGGCGTTCGCGCGAAGCTCGTCGAGCTCGCGGATCGCAACGCTGCCGCATCGGCGGTCTCGCGCCGCGGCAAGGACGCCGATGCCGAGGCGCTGCTCGCGAAGGTCGCGAAGCGGCTCGAGCTGCGTCGCCCACCCCATCGAATCGAGTGCTTCGACATCGCGCACATCCAGGGCACCGACACCGTCGCGTCGATGGTGACGTTCATCGACGGCGTCCCCGCGCGCGCGCTGTACCGCAAGTTCAAGGTACGCACCGTCGAGAACAACGACTTCGCCGCGATGTACGAGGTGCTGACCCGGCGGTTCAAGCGCGCGCGGTTCGCGGATGCCGGTGACGATCCGGCGTGGGCCGTGCCGGATCTCCTGGTCATCGACGGCGGCAAGGGCCAGCTCGGCATGGCCGTGACGGCGCTCAAGGATCTCGGCGTCGAGGTCGGTGGCGACAAGGGGCTGGAGGTGATCGGCCTCGCGAAGGAGCGCGAGCTCGAGGCCGGCAGCGCGCCGGATCGGATCTACCGCCGGAACGTGAAGGACTCGATCGCGCTGCGTGCGAACTCGCCGGAGCTCTACGTGCTCGCGCGGATCCGCGACGAGGCGCACCGGTTCGCGAACACGTTTCACCGCGATCGCCGCAGCAAGGGCAGCCTGAAGAGCGAGCTCGACTCCATCCCCGGCATCGGTGCCACGCGCCGGCAGCGACTGCTCAAGCACTTCGGCAGCGTGCGCGCGGTGCGTCTCGCCCCGGCCGAGGACCTCGCGAAGGCACCGGGCATGAACCGCAAGGCCGCCGATCAAGTCCGCGCATACTTCGTGGAGCGCGAGCGCGAGGAGGCAGGCGGCGCCGCGCTGACCGGCACCGACAGCGAGATCGACGGCGACTTCGACGCGAACGTCGAGGGCCTCGAGGGTGACACCGACGGCACCGAGCTGACCGAATCGATCCCCCGCGATTAGGGCGCGTACTGCATGGAGTACCAGACCACCAGGTCTGGACCGCGATCGACCCCGGTCGCTCGATACAGCGTTTCCACACCGAGCGCGGGATCGAGATGCGTCAGTAGCGGCGTCTCGCGAAGCGTCCACGTCTCGAGATCGTTGCTGGTCGCGATGTACAGATCCTGCCGCGTGAAGTCCTCGGCGTAGCCGGAGATCAGCATCGCGTGCCCGCTGCGGAACGGGAACACGTCGATGTGCCACGGCGTGATGCCGTGCATGTCGATGTTGATCGGTCGCGAGGTCACCGGCGCCCATGGCGCGGCCATTCGTTCGATCACGTTCGGCGTCCCAAGTCGCACGTCGAAAAGCACGGTGCCGGTGACGGCCGGTGACACGATGAACGGCGCGCCCGCTGCGAGGTCGTACTCGATCACATCACTGCGGTTCCACGTGTGCAGATCGCGACTGCGCAGCTCGACGAGCCGCTGTCGCTCGGGCCGCAGCGTCTCGAGGTAGAGCACGACGTACTCCCCGGTGAGCGGGTCGCGGCGGAGATCGGGATCGTCGTTGTGATCGTAGGGGGCCCCGAATGAGCGAGTCGATCGAATTCCATTTCGAAATGGATCGCGGACGATCGACAAGCACTGCGACGGCGTGATCTACGTCCGGGGTGCGGTCGTCGTATGACGCGGAGAAGCTGGTCCGG
>JACCRC010000543.1 GCA_013813765.1 Deltaproteobacteria bacterium
GCCGGTGCGCCCACTGCGATGCACGAGCACCTCGCGGGTTTGAGGCAGGTCGGCGTGGATCACGATGCCGAGGTCCGGCAGGTCCAGGCCACGAGCCGCGACGTCGGTAGCGACGCACACGCGGGCCCGGCCGTCGCGCAGTGCTTGCAGCGCCTGGTTGCGCTCGCGCTGCGAGAGCTCGCCGGAGAGTGCAGCGACCGAGAAGCCGCGCTCGTTGAGGTTCGCGGCGAGGCGCGTGACACCGTCGCGCGTGTTGCAGAACACGAGCGAGCCGGGTGCGTCGTGATAACGAAGCAGATTGACGACGGCGAGATCGCGCTCGCGCGAGATGATGCCGACGGCGACGTACTCGATGTCGCGGTGACGCTCGCCCTCGCTCGCGGTCGCGAGGCGCAACGCGTTCTTCTGGTAGCGCTTCGCGAGCGTGGCGATGTCCTTGGGGATCGTCGCCGAGAACATCAGCGTGCGGCGTTCCTCCGGCGCGGCCTTGAGCAGCTGCTCGAGCTCGTCGCGGAAGCCCATGTCGAGCATCTCGTCGGCTTCGTCGAGCACGATGGCCTCGACCTTGGAGAGTACGAGCGAGCCGCGGGTCAAATGATCGCAGAGGCGGCCGGGCGTACCGACGACGATGTGCACGCCGTGGTGGAGCGCATCGCGCTCGCGCCGCGGATCCATGCCGCCGACACAGGTCGTGATGCGCGCGCCGGTCTCGCCGTAGAGCCACGACAGCTCGCGCTGCACCTGGATCGCGAGCTCGCGCGTGGGCGCGACGATCAACGCACGCGGTGCACCGGCGGGTGGCAGCCGCTCCGCTTCACCGAGCAGGCGCTTCGCGAGCGCGAGCCCGAACGCGACGGTCTTTCCGGAGCCGGTCTGCGCGGAGACCAGGAGGTCGCGTGTATCGGCATCGGCCGCCATGACGGCAGCCTGGACGGGCGTGGGCTCAGCGTAGGAACGGGCGGCGAGCGCGCGGCGTAGGCTCGGGTGCGCGAGAGAGAAGGACATCAGTTTAGGGCGCGGACCCTATGTCACGCGGGGGAATGGGGCAAGAGCTGTCTCAGGTGCCATACATGGGTGACCAGCTGGAGCTGTGCGGCACGGTTCGTGCGCGCCAGCGAGGAGGCGTGGAAGCCGGCGATCACGAAGGTCGCGAGCGTCCTCGCCGCGCCCCGACGAGGCGCTCGAGACCGCGGTCACCGCCGCGCAGCTCGAGGGCTGCATGGCGAGCTAGTAGGTATCGAAGCAGGGCTTCTCGGCGCAGTCGATCGTCTCCATCCACTGGCCATCGGCATCGAAGAACTGGTTCGCTGCGACGCGGCCGTTCGGGCGCCGATGGATCCGGACCGCGTGCCAGGCCTGCTTCGGGCACGTCGAGCCCGTGTAACAGGCGGTGTACTTCGCGGGGTTGCCCTTCGCGTCGAGTAACTGGATCGCGAACATGCGGTGGGTCGCGTCCCACAGCGTGCGGCGGATCGCCATGCCATTCGCCTCGATCAGACTCCCGTCGGTATCGAGCGAAAGCGACTCGAACTCGTGATCGTAGTTGTCGTAGCGGAACTTGCGCTGCGACACGCCCATGTTCATCGCCGGTGCACCTCTCTCGTTGTAGAACGTCTGCACCGTCTCGCGGCCTGCGTCGTCGAACGTCTTGCGCCAGCCGTGGAACCCGGTCGCCGAGCACTGCGTGGCATCGCCGTCCTCGTCGAAGCACTTCATGTCAGTCAGGTGACCCGCGTCGTCGTGGATGTAGCGGAGCTCGTGCACGCGGTACGAGCCGTCGGTCGCCGGTGCCCCGCTGGCATCGAAGTGCTTCACGCTCGTCGCGTAGCCTCGTGCATCGACCGTGTTCACGGTCCTCGCCGCTTTGCCCGGTCCGCACGGCGCCGGCGTTTTCTTCGGTCCGATGCAGGTCTCGGTCGTCGTCGCGCACTTGTCGTCGACCTCATAGTCGTAGCCGAGCAGGCCATCGTGATCGCTCGTGGCGCCATCACGCTCGTCGAGATGCCGAACATCTCGCCAGCACCCGGCCGCGTCGTACCGGTACGTGCGGGTTGCCACGCCGTCGCCATCCTTCGTCGGCTCCCCCGTCGCGTCGAGGCAGGTCGAACGCTCGGCCGTGCCCGCGGCGGAGTACTTCCAGCGCGTCTTCGCGCAGCCGTCGGTGTCGAGCACGAGCTGGCCGCCGAGATCGAAGCTCTCCTCGACCGTCATTCGCCCGAGCGCATCGCGCACGTACACCGTCTTGTGCACGCCGTTGACGTTCATGACCGGCGTGCCGTCGATGCCGAAGCGGGCCTGCGCGGAGACGAGGCCCTTCGCGTCATACGTGTACCGGTGGATCGCCACCCCAGCCGTGTCGCGCATCGGATCTCCGAGCCACTGCAGACACGACAGCTCGACGATCCGCTTCTGCGCGTCCTGGACGTACGCCTGCATGCCGCAGCCTGGAAGGTCGTTCCCGCCGTCGCGCAGTCGCCCCGTGAAGCGTCCAGGTTGCGTGAACAGCAGCGCTCGATCGACCATGCCGTACTCGTCGAGGTGCAGGCGCTGCCTCGGCGCACCGGCGTCGGTGGTCAGGAACACCCAGGTATCCGTCACGCGGTCGCCGCGCAGCTTCTCCGCGATCGTGACGCCCTTCGCCCGACCCACGCGCCACTTGAGCACCGGTGGCGCGGCTCCCTTCATACACACGACGTTCAGCGCATCGACCTCGCAGTACGGCGACGTCAGCCAGGTGAGGGACTCGCGCGGCGGAAGCGCATAGCTCGCCGGGACCGCGGGGCCGCGATCCGGCTCCTCGATGAAGAAGATCTTGTCGGTACCCGCGGCCGCGGCGGTCGGATACTCGGGGTGCGGACCCTTCTCCGGCAGCGGTGACATGATCGAGCGCGATGGCTTCTCCGTCGGAATGGGGGGCGTCGGGTTCACCGGGGGATCCGGATCGTGCGGTCGCGGCGGTGGCTCCTTCTCCTTGCACCCCGCGCACGCGATCAGCAGCATCACCCGGGCGAGCTTCATCGCCCAACGATATCAGGGGCTCGCGATCGCGACGTCCCCCGACAGCGCTCGATCGAGCACGCCGGCGACGAACGCGCGCGGCCGGCTGCCGACGATGCGGCCGACCTCGCGGCCATCGCGCAGCACGACGAGTGTCGGCATCGAACGCACGCCGTAGTGCTCGGCAAGGACGGGCTCGTCGTTGACGTCGATCGCGGCGAGGCGCACACGGCCCTGGTACTCGGTAGCCAGCGCGGCAAGCACCGGCTCCATGACCTTGCAGGGCGCACACCACGCGGCCGTGAAGTCGATCGCGGTGATGCCGGGCAGGGCGGCGAGGGCCTGGAACGCAGGCAGGTCGAGCTTCGGGAGGTGACTCATGCTCGTGATAGGTGCCGAAGGCGCCGCGCATTACACCGTGGTAAGCGATCGCGTGGCCCCACCGCTGGTCCAGAGCACGATCGAGGTGCCATTGCGCCCGGATGGCACCGCGCGGTTCGTCGCGGTCGCGGACACGCACTCGCAGCCGCACGCGCGGATCGCCGAGCACCTCGCTGCGCTCGCACCGGATGCGATCTTCCATGCCGGCGACATCGGAGACCTCGCGGTGCTCGAAGAGCTGCGCGCGATCGCGCCGCTCTACGCGGTTCGCGGGAACATCGACACCCGCGCGCACCAGCTGCCGGATGTGCTGACGCTCGAGCTCGCGGGCGGCGGCAAGCTGCTACGGGTGTTGCTCGTGCACATCGCGGTGTATGGGCCGAGGATCCGCGCGGATGTGGCGAAGCTCGCGCGCGCGGCGAAGGCGAGCCTGATCGTGTGCGGCCACTCGCACGTGCCGTTCATCGGCGTCGACAAGGGACTGACCGTGTTCAACCCGGGTTCGATCGGTCCGCGGCGGTTCTCGCTGCCGATCGTGTTCGGCACGATCAACGTGACGCCGACGGGCGTCAAGCTGGCGCACGTCAACTGCGAGACCGGCGCGGCGTGGAGCCCGCCGTAGCCTCGCGGACTCCGAAGAATCCTGCCCGTTCTGCGAGGCTGCCTGACGAACCCAGCCCTTGCTTCGCAGGTGAAGAGACTTACGGAGGTCATCATGTCGGACGAAGCAGATCGCGCGGATGCGCTGCGAGCTCTTCGCAGCCTCGAAGCCGCGCAGGAGCGCGTGAATCGAAACGCGAAGCGCGAGACCGAAGAGGCGAAGGGCAAGCTCGTGATGGAGCTGCTGCCCGTGCTCGACAATCTCGATCGTACGATCACCGCATCGCGCGAGCATCGCGGAGACCCTGCGTTGCTCGAGGGCGTACGGATGGTTCGCGCGCAGCTCGAGAGCGTGCTGAAGCGCTATGGCGTCGAGACCATCGACGCGGCGGGCGCGCGGTTCGATCCAATGATTCACGAGGCGATCGGTCTACATCCGGTCGCCGATCCGATGGCCAATGGCTTCGTCGTCCAGCAGTACGAGCCGGGCTACGCGTTCAACGGCAAGCTACTGCGTCCTGCGAAGGTGCTCGTCGGAAAGTACACCGCGCCGCCGCACCGGATGCCGGGCCCGTACTGGCACTAGGTCGGCGCGCCGAGTAGCAGGCGATTCTTTGGCGTGATCGCCGGATCGATCGCCTGCGTCAGCACATCGTAGCCGGCGCTGATCAAGCGCTGCGCGCGCGCGACGTCGAGCGCGAGCGGACCGTCGAGCCAGCCATCGAGCGGCGAGGGCGCGAGCTCGTGACAGCACGGCAGCACCGCAACCCGCGCGCGTGCTGCGGCCGCAGCGGCGAGCACGTCATCGGTCAGCGAGCCGCACGCGTGCACCGAGACCACGACGTCTCCGGCCTCGAGCGCGACGTCGGCGAGCCGCGCGGGCATCACGACCACGCGGCCCTCGAGCCGCGGCCAGGTGCGCACGAGCTCCGCGGAGAGTGTCGCGTTGCTCGGGGGGATCACCGGGTCGATCGCGAGCGCGCTCGGCGACGTGTCATCGAGCAGCAGCAGGAGATGGGCTGCGAGCGCGTGTCCGCACGCGACGTCGATCACGCGGCCACCGCGATAGCGCCGGCGCACGCGGCGCGCGACCTCCCACGCCTCGTAGAGCTCCTTGCGCGGCAAGCACTCCGCGCGGCACACGGCGCGCGCGACGCGATCGAAGAGCGACTCGCTCGGGAACCGCGGCAGGTCGCGCGGGGTCAGCCGGTTGCGGCTCCCCGGCGAGAACGTGCGCGTCACCTACCGGCGGCGACGGCTGAGGCCGTTGAGGCGATCGCCCGACTTCGGACGACCGACAACCTCGCGCCCGCCCTTGTTGACGATGATGACGCTGGGCTTTGGAGCCTGCTGCCCGACCACGATCTCCTGCTCGATCTCGCAGACGACCTTCCGCTCGAGCCCCTTGCCGATGACGACCCGCTTGCACTGCTTGGTCTGCGTGGCGGTCGACTCGGGTTTGGGCTCGGCAGCGGCGAGGCCGGCGCCGACGACGAGGACCGCGAAGGCCGCGAGGAAATGCATGGGTGGAGGATGACAGACGGGACTGGGGTTCTCCAGTCACCAGTCGCGCCGGACCCGAACCGTGTTGTCCCGCGGGGTTGGGCGTGGCAACGGACGGAACATCCGTTGCAACATCAGGAAGTATGTCTGCCGGGTTCGCCATTCTGTGCATCGGTTGCGCAGGGATTCCGCTCTGGATCCTCTACGTGGTCTACGGCCCGACGACGGGTCGTCCGGTGGTGCCGCTCTCTCGCGCGAGCCTCGCAGCCATCCCCCACCAGCGCGCGCATGTCTCGACCTACCAGCCCGAGGCCGTGTTCGCAGTCGAGGAAGCCGGCCTGATCCAGAAGGCCCAGCAGATCGCGCGCGTCATGCCAGCGCCGCGTCTCGCGAGCCCGCCTCCCACGCCGCGCCAGCGCATGGCCCGTGGCAGTGCTCACGCGACGCCGCCCCCGCTGCGCCAGAACACGGTTCCGGATGCGAACCCATTCGCAGACGAAGCCGCGACCTACGTCGGCTGACTCACCGGGGCGACGTTTCCCGGCCTCGCGCTCGCGGCGATCGTGCGCCGCAGCCGTCGCTAGTGCTTCTCGTCGAGCGCAGCTTCGAGCTCTGCGATCCGGCGCCGCGCGGCATCCAGATCGGTCGCGAGCCGCAGGATGATCTCGATGCCCGGCCACTCGACCTCGAGGTCGCGCCACAGCGTGCGCACCATGAGGATGCGATCGACATCGAGCGTGACCACGTCCTCGTGGCGCTCGACGAGACCTTCGTCGACGAGGCGGATGATCAGCTCGTTGTCGCCCTCGAGCAGCTGCAGCAGGTGCTGATACGTGTAGCGGCTCACAGCGTGATGCCCTCCCGCACGGGCTTTCCGTACAGCGCATCCACGCTCTTCAATGCGTCGGCGAGCGTGTCATCGGCCTTGTCGGGCATCCGCACGTCGAGCTCCACGATCATGTCCCCGCGGTCGTCCTTGCGCGGGACGCCCTTGCCACGCAGCCGCAGCTTCGCGCGCTGCTGGGAACGCGCGGGGATCTTGAGCTTCACCGGGCCCTCGAAGGTCGGCACATCGACGCTCGCGCCGTTGTAGGCCTCGCCGACAGTCACCGGCAGCGTCATGTAGAGGTCGAGCCCCTCGCGACGGAGGTGCGGGTGCGGCCGCAGCACGGTCTCGATCACGAGATCGCCGGGAGGCCCGCCGTTGCGGCCGGGGGCGCCCTTGCCAGGCACGCGCAGCGTCGAGCCGGTATCTGCGCCCTTCGGGATCCGCACGCGCACCTGGCCGTGTCCCGGAAGGTCCGCTTGCAGCTCCGTGCCGTCGATCGCCTGGCGCAGATCGATGTCGACCTGCGCGTGCATGTCCTGACCCTTCGTCGGGCCGCGCTGCGAGCGCCCACCGAAGAAGTCGCTGAAGTCGAAGTCGACGGGGCCTCCACCCTCGCCGAAGCGGCTCGAGCGCTGCTGCCGCGATGACTGCCAGCGCTGGTACTCGCGCGCCTTCGCGGGATCGAAGCCACCCTGCAGTGATTCGTCGCCGAACTCGTCGTACGACTTGCGCTTGGTCTCGTCGGAGAGCACCTCGTAGGCGCTCGCGATCTTCTTGAACTTCGCCTCGGCGGCCTTGTCCCCCGGGTTCACGTCGGGGTGGTGCTTGCGCGCGAGCTTTCGGTACGCCTTGCGAATGTCGTCAGCGGTCGCGGTCTTCGCGACGCCGAGGGTGTCGTACAGCGTCTCTGCCATCAGCGCGCCGCGGCCTTGGCGAGCTCGTCCATCTGCTTCGCGAGCGCGGTGGTGCGTCCCGGTTCGAGCACGAGCACGTCGCCGAGCATCGTCGCAAGCCGCCCTTCCTCATGCGTGATCTTCTGGTCGCCCAGCATCACGAGGTAACCGCACGCGTACGCGAGCTCGCGCGCGGCCATCGGCACCAGGCTGTCGCTGATGCTGAGGAGGCGATTCTCGTCGATCGTCGCCGAGGACAGCGACATCTCGTCGAGCCCCGCCATGCCGGTGACCACGCGGTGGACCGCGAGCAAGAGGCTCGTCTCGGCCACGCTCGACACCTTGTCGATCGAAGCGGCGAGGCGAGCGACGTCGATCACCGCCATCGCTTCGGGTTCGGTGGGGCGCGCGTGAATGGCTTGCAGAGCGGCGCGGAGCTGTTCGTCGGCGAGGGGCACGTCGCGACGGTACCACTCGCGATTTCAGCACGTTGTGAGATTTCGCGGAAAAACTTCGCGAGTCATGTCGAGCGGCTCCGCTCCGCTCCGACATGGAGACAAAGGACAATGAACATGACCACCACGCCGCGCTCGAGCTTCATGCGCACGTTTCTGAAGAAGCTGCAGGACGCCGGCGAGCTCGCTGGGGCGGAGGGCCCCGCGGGTCCTGATCAGGCGAAGCTCGTGCGCGCCGGGTCGAACGGCGAACCGATCACCGACGGTGTGTTCCCCGAGGCGAAGGAGTTCCTCGCGGGCTACTGGATCGTCGACGTCGAGTCGCCCGAGCGTGCGTATCGATAGCGGCGGAGGCCTCCGCTGCGCCCGGACCCGATGGCAAGCCGCTCGACATGGCGATCGAGGTGCCCTCGTGCCAGAGGCAACGATGGCGCAGCGGCTCTCTCGCGCGAAGCAGACGATCAAGGATCGTCGCGCTCTACGATGTGCTGCTCACCATGATCGACAACCCGATGGCACGGCTCGCCCGCGCGATCGCACTCACGATGGTGGGCGGCGCGGCGGCCGGTCTCGCCGCGGTCGAGCAGCTCGCCCGGGACCACCGGATCGCGGGCAGCTACCGCCTCGATGCGGTGCGCGGCCATCTCCACGAGCGAGCCGGGGATCGCGCGACGGCCGTCACGAGTTATCGCCGGGCGGCCGACGCCACGACGAGCACTCCCGAGCGAAACTACCTGCTGCTGAAGGCCGCCCGACTCGACGAGGCCTGACCAGCTTGCTGTCACGAGCCGCGCGACGTAGCGTAGGGCTGTTACCTCGCATGGGCGACGACAAGAACAAGACCGCGTTCCTCCAGGCGCCGAACATCCCCCGGAAGACCTCTCCGGGTAACGCGGACGCCGTCCTCCTGGCGATCTATCCGCCCGGACCCGGCATGGGGCGGCGCTTCGCACTCAACAAGAGCGAGCACGTCGTCGGCCGGCTCGAGGAGCTCGACATCCCGCTGGAGGGCGACGGCCTGTCGCGCCGGCACGCGCGGATCTATCGCGATCAGCTCGGCTGGTGGATCGAGGACCTCGGGTCCACGAACGGCACTCACGTCAACGAGGTGCGCATCACGAAGCAGCTCCTCAACGACGGCGACGCGCTTCGCTGCGGTGTGGCGATCTGCAAGTTCCTGTCGGGCGACAACATCGAGGCCGCCTACCACGAAGAGATCTACCGGATGTCCGTCACCGACGGCATGACCGGCGTCCATAACAAGCGCTTCTTCCTCGAGTTCCTCGAGCGCGAGGTCGCCGGTGCGCTCCGCCAGCAGACGCCGCTGTCGCTCGTGATGATCGACATCGACCACTTCAAGAAGATCAACGACACCCATGGCCACCTCGCGGGCGACGCCGCCCTCAAGGAGCTATGCCGCCGGCTGAAGCCGCGGATCCGCACCACCGATCTGCTCGCGCGCTACGGCGGCGAGGAGTTCGGCGCCGTGCTGCCGCAGACCCCGCGCGACGGTGCGATGCAGATCGCCGAGGTGCTCCGCGAACTCGTCGCGGCGGAGCCGTTCTCCTACGAGGAGATCAAGATCCCCGCCACGATCAGCCTCGGTCTCGCAACGCTCGAGCCAGGAGGGGAGGCGATGACGCCGACCAATCTCATCGCGAAGGCTGATGCGAACCTCTACGAAGCGAAGCGCTCCGGACGCAATCGCGTCGTTGGATGACCGCTGCGCGCTCAGACGCGCGCTCTCAGCACACCTCGCACGCGCATCGTGACGCGCGGCGACACATCGGGCAGTACGGTGTACGCGTCCCAGCGGTGTGATTCAGCGTCACGTGGTCGTAACTGCGATCTCCTCGTAGGAACCACACTGTTTTCGGCGATGGCCCGGTGCTTGCTCCTTCTCCGTACATCAACCCATAGGGAGATACGACATGAGCAACGCAAGCAAGCGCGGTGAAGGTAAGGCCGAGGAGATCGGCGGCGCCATCAAGAAGAACATCGGCAAGATCATCGGCAACGAGCAGATGGAAGCCGAGGGCAAGGCGAAGGAGCTCCAGGGCGAGGCCAAGCAGGAGGCTGCGAAGGCGGCCGAGCGCACGAAGGGCAAGGTCGAGGAGATCGTCGGCGCGGTGAAGAATCGCGTTGGTGCGGTCATCGGCAGCGAGGAGATGCAGGTCGAGGGCAAGGCGAAGGAGCTCGAGGGCGAGGCGCGCCAGAAGGCGAACAAGTAGTCGTAGCGACCGAAACGAGCAACGCCGGCCCGAGCGATCGAGCCGGCGTTCTCGCGTTCAGCGTGTGTGCTCAGTCCCAGGGGTAGAACGCGTTCGTCACGTTCGCGAGCCCGGTCTGCGCGAGCTGCGGGTAGTGGCGGAGCAGCACCGTCTTGAACGACGTCGCGTCGATCCAGTCGAGGCCGGCCTGCGTATAGGTCGTCGCGTTGTAGTCCGTCGTGTAGAACCGGTCGGCGTGGATGCGACGCGACGCCATCAGCGTGAACACCTGGAACAGCGTCTCGCCGAAGCCATAGCAGGTCGGGCGCGTACCCTCGGCGAGGGTACCGACCAGGAGATCCACGCGCTCGATCGCGCCGGAATCGAAGCCGTACGTCTGCTTGATCTTGAGGCGCAGCGCGGGGTCATCCGTGAGCTCGTCAATGCTGTCGAGCGGCATCAGGTTGAACTGGCGGCGGAACTCGTTGTAGCGGGGCACGCCGCGCTCGCGGTCGCGGAGCACGTCGACCGCGCCCATGTCGATCGTGTCGAGGAATGGGATCTTCAGCGCCTGCATCATGACTGGGTAGTTGTTCAGCACCAGGCCGCCCGGGTTCGCGATGCCGAACGAGAAGAGGAGGTCCTTCATCCCGTGCTTCTCCTCGAGCTTGCGCGCGTCGGCGTTGCGCGAGTTGCCGAGTCCGACGTCGGCGATGCGCTGGCCGTTCGTGGTGACCAGAGGGATGGTGTCGGGGAGCAGCGTGTGCATGCGGTACACGGAGACGAACTCCTCGCTGAGCGCGAACGGGACCTCCTTGCCGGTCTGCGGGTCCTTGTGCAGCTGGCGGGCACCACCGCGCATGCCGAAGATCACGTGGCGCTCCGGCAGCGGAACGTACGACGGCGTCACGAGCAGCTTCGGCGTGAGGTACTTGTTCAGGCCGTACCAGTTCGCGTTCATGCCGACCTCGAGCGTCGGGTTCGGCAGGATCGCGGGCGTCCACTCGACGGTGTGGATCTTCACCATCACCGCGGCCGTGATCATGCGGGCCTTGTCGAAGAGCTGCTGGTCGGTCATCGCGGGATAGCGCGACGCGAGCATCGTCGCGATCGCGTTGTGCTCCTGCGCGAACAGGTTGTGCAGGAGGCCGAGGCCGAGCCACCAGTTGTTGCGGAACCCGGTGTCCTCGAAGCCATCTCGCGCCGTTGGCAGGAGGCCGTCGGCGGTCACCGCGAGCTTGCCGCCCTGGAACGTGCGCAGGCGGTTCGCGGTCGCGGCATTCGATCCGTAGATCTGCGAGCCGTCCCACCAGTGCGTGACCTCGTTCGGATACGTCGGGCCCTGCGCCGCCTCGGACACCGCGCGCGATGGATCTAGAGCGGTCTTCGAGATCTTCATCGTCGTCTGGCCCGTGAGGCGCAGCGGATCGTTCGCCGCGAGCGGGACCTCGTAGAACTCGAGCGTGGACGTGGTGTGACTGAACCAGTCGTGGATCTGGAACTGGATCCACGCGGCGGCGAGGAGGTTGAGGAACGGTACCGGCTTGATGCCGGTGTTGCCGCGCGTGAACAGATTGCGGCTGACCTCACGCGGGCTCGGCGACATCAGCGTGGTCGTCTCGCCCTGCGCGAACGATCCGTTCGGATCCATGTTGCGGCCGAACCGCGCCCCGACCGAACCCATCCAGCTCTGCGCCTGGTCGTTGCACGTGCCATCGACCTGGCGCGTGGTCATCGACTCCGTCGAGCATGACGGACCCACGGGACGCGTGCCGCGATACGTGTCCCACAGGTTGTTCTTCTCGAGGATGCCGCGCATCGCTGCGAGCTTCGCGAGCGCCTTGCGCATGTCGGTCTCGCGCCACCACGTCGTCCACGGATCGTTCGTTCCGTAGAGGTTGCCGGGAAACAGTGCGTACTCCTGGATCTTCGTGAAGATGTACGGAAGGTCGATCAACGTCGAGAACGACGGCGGCGGTGAGCCGTGCGCTCCGCCGCAGACGCCTGCCCTGTAGTCGACCTCTCCGTCGGCCCCCGCCGACGAAGCGTGAAGAGAAAGAGCTGCCGCTAGAACCACCCCGATGATTCGCATCCGGCCACCGTAGAGCGACGCGAGCATCGACATCCGGATCCTCACCCGCCACTCACCGCAAGGATTCCGCGAGGATGTACCGACGGTGGGCGCCCTGACAAAACCGCATCGGTGCTGCACCGACAAACGGTGAACTCACGCGTGATCGGCGCCTAGCGCCCGCCGAACGCGCGTGTGCTCGCGCCCAGGTGCAGGCCCGTGATCCACGCGTCGTCGACGAGGCTCCTGCCCGCGGTGACGCCGAGCGAGATGAACGGCGTCAGCCACAGCGCTGCGCGGCCACGCGCCTCGAAGACGGGCGTCGTCGCCGTGATCGAGGTCGTCGTCTCGCACGCGAGGTAGTGCGACTCGTACTGGTAGACGAGCGTGCGCACGCCGGCGACGCCTTCGAGCCCTGCGTCGAGCACGCCGGAGCGGAGGCGCGCTCCCAGTGCGATCGCGCCGCCAAGGACAGCGACACCCGCGGCGCGGATCTCGGGCGTGCCGAGAACGCCGCTCGACATCATCTCCGGGTTCGTACTGCCGTCCGCGAGCCCGCCGGCCTCGAGCTCGATCGCGCCGTAGAAGCCGTGGCGCAGACCGATGCCCGCCCGCACCTGCGCGACGATCGCCGTGTCGAGCGCTGCTCTCTCGGGCCGCGTCACGCGATAGCGAAATGACTCGCCGTCGTGCGTCACCGTGCTGTCGGTCGTCGACATGGGAGATGCGAACCGTCGCATGGCGGTACCCGCCGAGACGAACAGGCTCGGCCAGCGAGCGGAGCGCCCCCACTTCCCGAACGGCGTGCACGTGCGATAGCCGTGAACATCCGAGGTCTCGATACACGCGGGCTCGGTCGAACGATGGTCGTCGTCATCGCTGTCGCTGAAGCTCGACGTGTCGTCGCTACCGCCGTCGCACGTGGGGCCGGCCAGCGCGGGTCGCGCCGCGAGCACGATCACGAAGGCGAGGACGCGCCTCATGGCATCACCTCCCCGACGCAGGCCCACTGCGGCGTCGTCGCTTGCACGAGTGAGCCCGCGTCCACGCACAGCTGGGCGAGCCACTCCTTCGATGGATACGCGATCGCCTCGCGCCCGCTGCGCCGTCCATCGAGCTGCAGCGTCTGGAGCTGACGATCAGGATCGTATGGCGCGAGCCGCCGCTCCTGTCCGCCGCGCGTACGACCAACGACGACGACGCTTGCGAGATCGATCGGCGCCGGTGTCGTGCAGCGATTGCCGAACTGGTAGTCGAGGACCGCGGCGTCTGTGAGATCGACGCGGCGCTCGATCGCGAGATCGATACAGCCGAGCGTCAGTCGCTGACCGCCGAACGGCTGGCCGTCGTTGAACGACCCCGGCTGATACGCGGCACATCCAGTGAGTAGGGCAAACCACAACAACCGCATGCCGTGATGACACGCCTGCGGCCCTGCGGGTTCGTTGCGATCATGTTGTGAAGTGTGATCTCGCGCTGATGGACGAAATCGTGCGGAGACCGCACACCACGATTGGATCGAATCAGCAATTGATCCGCGATCGTGTGGAGGTATCCTGACGGCCTCCGAGGGGGGAGAGCCAATGGCGAGATCACTCGACATAGCGGCACGCGTTTCGGTGCTGATCGTCCTCGGCGGATGCTGGGGCACGATCGGCGATCCGGAGAACACATCCGGCCCGTGCGGCGACATACCGGAGCCGGCGCTGAAGCGGCTCTCTCACACCGAGTATCGCAACACGGTCCGTGATCTGTTTCCAAAGCTCACGTTTCCGACGCTGCAGCTCGCCCCGGATCCGACGCCGCATGGCTTCGACAACGACTCGGAGAGTCTGTACGCCGCGCCGCTCCTGGTGACCCAGTACAACGACGCTGCGGGCAAGATCGCGCGCGAGGTCGCTCTCAAGAAGACGATGGTGCTGCCGTGCATGGCGAGCGCCGGGGCGACGTGCGGTCACCAGTTCATCGCCGATCTGACGGCACGGGCGTTTCGGCGGCCGCTCGCGGATGCCGAGCTCGCGCCGTTCAAGACGATGTTCGACACCTATCTCGCCGCGCACAACTTCGATGTCGCGCTCGAGCTGACCACGCAGGCGATCCTGCAGTCGCCGCAGTTTCTCTATCGCATCGAGACCGGAACGCCCGACAACCTGTCGAGCCCGTACGACGTCGCGTCGCGGCTCTCGTACTTCCTGTGGGCGACGATGCCCGATGCGGAGCTGTTCAGCGCCGCCGCGAGCAACCAGCTCGGCGACGCCGACCAGATCGCAGCGCAAGCGGATCGCATGCTCGCGGATCCTCGCGCGCTCGACGGCTTCATGACGTTCACGCGCCAGTGGCTCGAGACGTCGCGGATCGATCGCATCACGAAGCCGAGCTCCGAGGGCTGGAGCGAAGATGTTCGTGCCGCGCTGCACGAGGAAGCCGACAAGTTCCTCTCGGAGATCGTGTTCAAGCGCGGCGGGACACTCTCCGACTTCCTGCTGTCCAACAAGGCCTTCATCGGGCCCGACACCGCGACGTTCTATGGCCTGCCAGCACCTGCCGCCTGGACGGAGATCACGTTGCCCGCGGATCGCCGCGGCTTCCTGATGCAGGCGCAGTTCCTCAGCGCGACCGGTCACCCCGATCACCCCTCACCGGTCCAGCGCGGTCTGTTCGTGCTGCGCAACCTTCTCTGCGTCGAGCTCGGCAGCCCGCCGGCGGGCGTCAACATGTCGGTGCCGGCTCCCGCGCCAACCATGCCGCTGACGAACAGGCAGAACTACGAGCAAGTCACCGCGGAAGAGCTCTGCCAGAGCTGCCACAAGGTCATCAATCCGATGGGCTTCGTGTTCGAGCAGTACGACACGTTCGGCCGGCGGCGGATGACGGACACGGGTCTGCCGATCGATCCGAGCGGCAGGTTCGGTACGACGACGTTCGTCGGCCCGCACGACCTCCTCGACTTCCTGGTCTCGAGCGAGCAGGTCCACAAGTGCGTCGTCGGCAAGTACCTGACGTATGCGACCGGTGGACAGAAGACGACGAGCCGCGATCAGTGCCTCGTCGATGATGTCACCGCCGACTTCGCAGCGTCGGGCGGAAGCCTGACAGGGATGATGAAGTCGATCGCGACCCATCCTCGCTACCTTGGCACCGCCGCTCAACGACCCACGCCGATCGGAGGCAAGCCATGACTCTCCGCCGCCGCAGATTCCTTCAGGCGGCCGGCCTCGGTGCCGGCTCGCTCCTCCTTCCGTCGCTCTCCGGACGCCGCAGCGTCAACGCGGGTCCCGTCGCCGGCGCGGTTCCCCGCATCGTGTTCTGCTTCGCCGAGCACGGCGTCGTCCGCGAGAACTGGGCCATGCCGCGCGGTAACCCCGACGCCGGCCGCTGGGACTACGACCTCGCCGCCGTGCCGGATGCCGAGTTCTCGCAGTCACTCGCGCCGCTCGCGCCGTTCAAGGACAACCTGATCGTGATCGACGGCCTGTCGATCGCGACCGGCATCGGTGACCCATACGGCGACGGCCACGCGAAGGGCTGGAACGCCGCACTCACCGGCGCGATCGCGCGCGAGACGATCGAGGACGTCAAGAGCAACGCCTCGAAGCCCTCGCTCGACCAGGTGCTCGGCAAGGCGCTGCGCGCGCAGGATCCACTGCTCACGGATCTCGTCACGCAGGAGTTCGGCATCTATCAGTACAACTTCCACGCGCTGCTGTTCGGTGAGCCGTCCCCCGGCGCGCCGGTGGCTCGGCTTCCGCACCTCGAGCAGCCGAAGGGCGCGTACGACCGGATGTTCCCCAACGGCGATGGCAACACGCCGCCGGATCCGCGCCGTGTCGCGCAGCCCGACGTGCTCGCGCAGGTCGCGGGCATGTACGACTCGATCCAGGGCCGGCTGTCAGCGGAGGATCGCAAGAAGCTGACCCAGCATCGCGACCTCGTGCGCGACATGGAAGCGCGCCTGCGCCGCCTCGGGGGGCTCTCGTGCGCACAGCCCCCGGCGATCAAGGACTACTACTGGGGCCAGGTCCCGCACTGGCAGCGCTGGGTCGATCATCAGAAGAGCTTCTGGGATCTGACGACCGTGGCGCTGTCGTGCGGCATGTCGCGCGTCGTCTCCATGCAGTGGGGGCAGGTTCCCGTCGAGGAGTGCGGCGGCACCGGCGATCTGCACGAGGCGTATGCGCATCGCTCGGATCCGAGCCACTCGACGGATCCGAACTACGCGCTCGCGAAGACCGTGATGACGAACTACTCGCGGAAGTACTACGGCTTCGTCGCACAGCTCGCGGCGACGCTGCGCGACATCCCGGAGGCGAACGGCTCGCTGCTCGACAACACGATGATCGTGATCCTCAGCGACATCGCGAACGGCAACCACGCGCACGAGCCGTGGCCGGTCGTCATTGTCGGCGGCAAGAACTTCCTGCGGAGCGGTCGCTACTTCCACATGGAGAAGGAGACGCTGACCACGTCGACCGCCTCGTGGGTCAACGACAACACGAAGATCGGTTACCCGCACAACCACGTGCTCGTCGCGCTGCAGCAGGCGATGGGGGTCAACGTCAACTTCGTCGGGCAGCCCAGCATCCAGCCCAAGAAGACGAGCGCCCCCGCGATCGACCTGACCGGTCCGATGCCGGGGCTCTTGCGGTGATGTTGCGGGTCGGCTTCGTGCTCTTCGCTGTCGCGACCACTGGTTGCGCAGGCGAGCTGGACAATCCGGCGCGCTTCACCAACTGCGCGCCCGGCTCGGTCGAGCAGATGTTCCAGGCGCGCTGCACGTCGGCGGATGGCAAGGGCTGCCATGGGACCAATGCTCCGGAGGCGGACCTCGATCTCGTGAGCCCCGGCGTCGGCGCCCGAGTTCGCGGCCTGACCAGCAAGTCGCTGTGCGAGGGCCGCGCGCTCGTCGAGGAGCCCGGGGGGACCCACCTGATGGTCGAGAAGCTCGACGGTGCCGTGTGCGGGAGTCCGATGCCGCTCGGCCAGCCGTCTCTGTCGCCCAACGAGATCGAGTGCGTGCGGCGCTGGGTCGACGAGCTCGCGGAGGCACCGTGACCGCGCGCGTGCTCGTGATCGTGTGTCTCCTCGCATCGCTCGCGAGCGCGAAGCCACGCAAGGCGAAGAAGCCGAGGAAGGCACCGCCCAAGCCTGAGGTCACCGAGCCGACGCCACCACCGACTCCTGCGCCGGCGCCCGAGCCCGCACCCGCGACCGTCGTCGCGCCACCGCCGCCTGTCGCGCGAGCAGGGAAGCCGCGTGTCGCCGTGATCGGACCGGCGGACGTCGCAGAGCCGTTCGCCAGCTCGATCGCTAGCAGCGTCGAGCTCGTCCGGACGGGCGACGATGCACCGCGTGCGCTCGCGGCGCGGCACGGCCTGCACGCCGTGATCGTCGTCTCGGTTCCGAGTGCGGATCGCGGCCTCGCGATCGTGTATCAGGGCTCCGACGGCAGCGAGCTCGGGCGGACCGAGCTGAAGGCGGGAAAGTTTGTCGTCGGCAAGCGGCTCGGGCCCGAGGTGATTGCAAAGCTTGGCGACAAGCTCGCGCGCGCTACCGCCCCGCCTCCGGATACGAACGTGGCGGCGTCGCCGTCGTCCTCGTCCAGCCGTGCGAGCGCATCGGCCGCCGGTGTCAGGGCGAGCGCGCCGCGCCCGTCGCGCGCCCATCGAGCCATCGTGATCTCGGTCGAGGAACGGCCGTTCTGGCGTCGCCTTCGCTACAACGATGACCTCGACGAGCGCCTTCGCCCATCGGACCTCGTCGCGAACGCTGTCGGCATCGGCGCCAGCTGGCGGCCACTGCGGAAGCTGCCCAGCTTCTCCGTCGTCGGGCGTGGCGAGCTCGCGGTCGGCGTCAATGGCTCGCGCACGTCGGACGGTACCGAGTACTCGACATCCTCCTCGGAGTGGAGCATCGGTGCGGGCTTCGATGTCCGGATCGGCGCTGCGAGCGTCGGGGTCGTTGCAGCCTTCGGGGAGCATCGATTCGCGCTCGGAGATGATCCGGCGATGGAGCTCGTGCCCGACGTCGCGTACCGCTACGTACGCGGTGGCCTCGTCGTCACCGCGCCGCTCGCAGCGAGGTGGGACCTGACCTTCACCGCGGGCTGGCGTCAGCTGCTCGGCCTCGGTGGCATGACCGACGCGTCGTGGTTCCCGCGCGCGACCGGTGCCGGCATCGACGGCAGCGCAGGCATCGCGTTCCACGTCACGCCGTGGCTCGATGTCCAGGCGCGCGTGGATCTACGCCGCTACTTCTTCGCGATGAACCCCGAGCCCGGTGATCCCTGGATCGCCGGCGGCGCGACGGATCAGTACTTCGGTGGCGCGCTCGGCCTCGCGATCTCACCGCGCTGATCTCGCATTGCTGCTTCCTGCCACGTGACATCCGAGGGGGCGGTGGCTAGCTTGCTTGGATGCGCAGCGTGCTCGTCTTCCTCGCGGTCGCGGCTGGCTGCGCTACCGACGAGGAACCAACCCCTGCGCCGGTGATCACGGCGATCGAGCCGGAGGCGATCTGCTCGAACGATCGGGTATTCGTGGGGATTCGTGGCGACGGGTTCATCGTCGACGATGATCACACCGTCAAGTCGGTCGTCGAGCTCTGGCGCAACGGCCGCAGGGACGCCGCCAAGATCCCGATGCTCGAGCCGGACCGCGACGGCGGCAGCATGACCCTGCTGTTTCAGAATGGCGAGTTGGGCCCGGCTAGCAGCGAGCCTCCGGTCGTCTTCGAGGTCCGGGTGGTCAACCCGGATGGTCAATATGCGATTCATCAGAACAGCTTCAGCATCCATACGAACATGGGTTTCGGGCCGATCAGCCCCACCACCGCGAGCGCGGGCTCCGTCGTGACGATGGGTCTCGCGGGCAACGGGTTCTACGGACCGCTGCAGGTGATGATCGAAACCATGGTGCCGACGTTTGCCACCGAGGTTCGGGTGACATCGCCGACGACCGCGACCGCGACGATCGATCTCAGCGGCGTCGACCCAGGAACGTACGCGGTGACGGTACGCAACGCCGGCCGCTGCAGCTACACACGCGTGAGCGCGTTCACCGTGACGCCCTGAGCGTCGCGACGGCGGAGCGATGCGCTACGTTACTGGGGCCCGGTCGCCATCGACGACTGACCGCACGTGCAGTCGACGCAGCCGTGCTCGGCACAGGTTCCGCAAGCGCGCGCGACCTGCTTCCGTAGCGCATCCCGCGCGCGGAAGATCCTGACGCCGGCGTTGCTCGCCGTGATACCCGCGGCTTCTGCGTAGTCCTTGACGGCAACGCCTTCGATCTCGATGCGCCGCAGGGCATCCGCGTACTCGGGCTTGAGCGTCTCGGCGAGCTGCGCGACGCAGCGGCAGAGGACGTCTGTCAGCTCCTCGTCGGCGGCAGCGCTGGACTCCAGCTCGGCGGCGAACTGGTCGAGGCGGCGATCGGCCACGGTCATTCGCCGACTGCGATCGATCACCGCGTTGCGCAGCACGCGATAGAACCAGCCCACGACCGACTCGCGAACCTCGTCACCACGTTCGAGGCTGCGCACGAACGCGTCCTGGACGATCTCCTCGGCCAGTGCGCGATTGCCGACGCGCCGCTCGACGAAGCGGAGGAAGTCGCGATGATTCGCGACCAGCAGATCGACCAGCGGCTGGGTCAGGGGCTCGCTCATCCGCCTAGGACAGCACGAGAATCTCGCTCTGAACAGCGGGTGTAATGCCCGCGCGGTGCCTGCGTCTTACCGATCGAGACCACGCAATTTCGCGGGTCCTTTCCCAAGGAGACGTCATGACGAACGAGAAGAACCAGAACCAGAACCAGAACACGTGTCGTTGCCGCGACGGCGAGCGCTGCACCTGCGCTGGAGGTTGCGCGTGCAAGCAGTGCGCGTGCGGCAAGCAATGCGGCACTTCGAAGTGATCCTGTAGTACGCAGGGGCATGGACACCGACTACGAGAAGCTCGGGAGCTTCTACCTCGGCACCGAGCTCGACCCAGCGACCAAGTCGCCTCGTGGTCCCGTGATGTACGACGCGCGTGATCTGACCACGCATGCCGTGTGCCTCGGAATGACGGGGAGTGGGAAGACGGGTCTTTGCCTCGCGCTGATCGAGGAAGCGCTGATCGATGGTGTCCCGGTGATCGCGATCGATCCGAAAGGAGACCTCGCGAACCTCGCGCTGACGTTCCCCGAGCTGCGCCCGGCCGACTTCGCGCCCTGGGTGGATCCGGCGACGGCACAGCGCGAGGGCGTCACGGTCGAGCAGCTCTCCGCCTCGACGGCGCAGCGCTGGCGCGAGGGGCTCGAGGCGAGTGGCCAGAGTCCTGATCGAATCGCGCGGTTGCGGTCTGCCGCCGAGGTGGCGATCTACACGCCGGGCAGCGAGGCCGGCATCCCGGTGTCGCTGCTGCGCTCGTTCCGCGCTCCGCCGGCGGCGCTCGCCGACGACGCCGAGGCGTGGCGCGACCGCGTCGAGGCGGCGGCGTCAGGTTTGCTGTCGCTGATCGGAGTCGCTGCGGATCCGCTGCGGTCGCGCGAGCACGTGCTGCTCTCGCAGCTGCTCGAGGGTGCATGGCGCGAGGGCAGGGACATCGAGCTCGCGGCGCTGATCCAGCAGGTGGTGAAGCCGCCGTTCACGCAGGTCGGCGCGTTCGATCTCGAGACGTTCTTTCCAGCGAAGGACCGTACGGAGCTCGCGCTCCAGCTCAACACGCTCATCGCGTCGCCGAGCTTCGCGGCGTGGACGCGCGGCGAGCCGCTCGAGATCGCGAACCTCCTGTTCACGCGCGACGGCAAGCCGCGCGCTGCGGTGATGTCGATCGCGCATCTCAGCGACGCGGAGCGGATGTTCTTCGTGACCTTGCTCCTGCAGGAGATCGTGTCGTGGATGCGCACGCAGCAGGGCACGTCGAGCCTCCGGGCGATCGTGTTCATGGACGAGGTGATGGGCTACCTGCCTCCAACCGCGATGCCGCCGTCGAAGAAGCCGATGCTGACGCTGCTCAAGCAGGCCCGCGCGTTCGGCGTCGGAATGGTGGTCGCGACGCAGAATCCGGTCGACCTGGACTACAAGGCGCTCTCGAACGCCGGCACCTGGCTGCTCGGCCGGCTGCAGACCGAGCGCGACAAGGCGCGTGTGCTCGAGGGGCTCGAGGGTGCGAGCGCTGCGACCGGCCACGCCTTCGATCGAAACGCGATGGAGACGCTCCTCGCCGGCCTCGCACCGCGCCAGTTCGTGATGAACAACGTGCACGATCCGCAGCCGACCGTGCTGCAGTCGCGGTTCGCGCTGAGCTACCTCGCGGGACCACTGACGCGCGCGCAGATCGTCAAGCTCGGGAAGCCCGCGCCGCGCGCATCCGCTCCGGCTCCGGCGGCGAACGGCGTCGGCTCGTCCACGCGCCCCGTCGTGCCGAGCGGGCTGCCGGAGCTGTTCATGGGGACCGGTTCGCTCGCGCCGGCGCTCGTCGGCGTCGCGAAGGTCCACTACTCGCTCGCGAAGGCCGACGTCGACGTGTGGACCGATGTCACCGTCGTCGCTCCGCTGACCCCGGAGTCGGCCGGAGACTTCTGGGAGAACGCAGCCGTCGTCGATCGATCGACCGTCGCCTCCGCCAGCTCGACGGCGCCCGACGCTGCGACGTTCGCGGCCGTTCCGCACGCGCTGAACGCGAAGACGATCGACAAGCTCGACGATGGGCTCGCGTCGTTCATCTTCCGCTCGGGCACCCTGTCGTTGCGGTCGGTGCCGAGCCTCGGGTTGGTGTCACGACCGAACGAGGCCGAGGAGGCCTTCCGCGCCCGGCTCGCCATGGCGCTCCGCGAGGCTCGCGATGCTGCGGTCGCGAAGCTCAAGTCGAAGTATCAGCCGAAGCTCGACGCGCTCGCCTCGAAGCACCGCACCGCGCTCGATCGCGTGGAGCGCGAGCGGTCGCAGGCGCGTTCCACCACCGCCGACTCCGCGATCTCCGTCGGCGCCTCGGTGCTCGGTGCGATCTTCGGCGGACGACGCAGCAGCATCGGTCGGGCGGCCTCCGCGGCTCGCTCGGTCTCGAAGACGCTCGGGCAACGCGGCGATGTCGCGCGCGCCGAGGAGTCGGCGGCCAAGCTCGAGACCGATCTGCGCGAGCTCGAGGCCGAGCTCGAGGCCGAGACCGCCGCGGTGCGCGCCAC
>JACCRC010000007.1 GCA_013813765.1 Deltaproteobacteria bacterium
GTGAAGGCGGGCGTCAGCCGCGCGAAGGGCAAGCTCCAGCGCGGTCGCGCAAAGGCGAACGCCCGGACTCGCTAACGAGCCGCGCCTCGAGCGTGTGCCGCCGTTCGAGGTGGCTCACGTTCGAAGCATGGCTCGCTGACGATGTCGCCGCGCGCCGGGCGATGTAGGCTGCGCCTCCTTCTGGAGGTATTCGATGGCTCGTAAAGGCGATCACATCAAGCGCGTCGCACTGGTGTTCTCGGGAGGCCCCGCGCCCGCAGCCAATGCCGTGATCTCGGCAGCGGCCATGTCCTTTCTCGAGGACGACCGCGAGGTGATCGGGTTCTTTCACGGGTACTCGAACCTGCAGGACTACCATCCGGTCACCCACCGGCTCTTGCCCGACGAGCACTACCGCATCTTTCAGGCGAAGGACCTCTCGGGCCTGCGCAACTCGCGCGGGATCGTGATCGGGACCGCGCGTGCAAATCCCGGCAAGGGCATCGACAAGCCCGCCGACCTCGACGACCCCGCGAAGACACAGCGCTTGCGCAACGTCTACAACGCGCTCGTCGATCTCGACGTCGACGCGCTGATCTCGATCGGCGGCGACGACACGCTGAAGACCGCGAACTTCCTGTACGAGTACCAGAAGCGCTTGCCGAAGGGCGGTCGTCGCGTGCAGGTGGTCCACTTGCCGAAGACGATCGACAACGACTACAAGGGCATCGACTTCACGTTCGGCTTCTTCACCGCCGTCGACGTGATGGCAAAGGAGCTCCAGAACCTGCGCGCCGACGCGATGTCGACGGGCAGCTACTTCGTCGTCGAGACGATGGGCCGCAAGGCCGGGTGGCTATCGTACGGTGTCGCGATCGCGGGCGAAGCGACGCTCGTGGTCGGCGTGGAGGATGTCGATGGGGCGCTCGCCATCAAGGGCAAGGACGGCCAGGTGCACCTGTCGCTCGATGCGCTGGTCGATCGGATCGTCGACGTGATCAACGCGCGCGAGAAGCGCGGCAAGCACTACGGCACCGTGGTGCTCGCCGAGGGCCTCGCCGAGATGCTCCCCGAGGAGCAGATCAAGGATCTGCCGCGCGACGAGCACGGCCACCTCTCGCTGGGCCGCATGGATCTCGGCAAGCTCGTCGCGATGCTCGTCGCTCGCCGCTACGAGGAGCGCACGAAGCGGAAGAAGAAGGTCACGGGTCTGCAGCTCGGCTACGAGTCGCGTTGCGCTCCGCCGCACGCGTTCGATGTGATGCTCGGCAGCCAGCTCGGCATCGGTGCGTATCGCGGGCTTGTCGAGGAGAACCTCGATGGACACCTGGTGTCGGTCGAAGGTCAGCTCGATCTGCGCTACGTCCCGTTCAGCGACCTCGTGAATCCGACGACGCTCAAGACCGAGGTCCGGCTCATCAAGACGGGCAGCGACTATCATCGGCTCGCGCGGTTCCTCGAGGAGCGCACCGACAAGATCGTCGAGTGGGCGCCGGGCCGCCGCCAGGAGGGCTGATCGTTCAGCGATCTTCGGGGGCGGTGCACGTATCGGCGCCGTCGGCCCATCCGTCGCCGTAGCCGCCGCCGTAGCCCGCGTCGTAGCCGGGGCCGTAGCCCTGCTCGAGACCGTCGTCGAAGCCGGCGCCGTACGCGCCGGCGAAGCAGCTGTCGTAGGCGGCCGCGTAGCCGTTGTCGAAGCCGTCCGCGTAGCCATCGTCGTAACCAGCGTCGTAGCCGTCGGCCGCGCCGGCGACCTGACCGCGCTGCCACGCCGCGGTGTACGCGGGGCGATAGCCGGCCTGGTAGTCGGGGTTGTCGCGCTTGCCATCGGCGAGGCCGCGGTGCTCGGCGGAGCGATCGATCAGATCGTCGTAGCCGCGGCGATAGCAGACCTTGAGATCCTCCGGATCCGCGTTGTCCTCGGGCGGCGGTGCACCGACCCGCGCGCTCGTGCAGGACGAAGCGCCGTTGGCGTAACCCGCGCTGTAGCCATCTTCGTAGCCATCCGCCTGGCCGGCAGCCGCGGAGGCCGAGTAGCCATCCGCTTCGCCGGCGGCGTAGCCCGCGCTCGCACCCGAGCTGCACGCGTTTGGATCGGTGGCACCGGCGTTCTCGCCGAAGGCGTACGCATCGGCGTAGCCATCGTCGTACGCGCTGCGGAAGCCGGATGCGTAGCCGTCCTGGTAGCCCTCGGCGTCGCCGTCGCGCGTGCCGTCGGCCTTGGTCAGTGCGCGGCCGCGCTGGTAGCCGAGATCGTAGTTTGCGAGGTTCTCCGCCTCCGCCGCGCGCTCGCCGTCGTGAAGACGCGCCTCCAGCTCGCCGCCGTCATAGCAGTCGACCTCGCAACCGGAGGCGGTGGCGAGCAGGGCTGCGAGGAGGAGAGCGAGGCGCATCGTGTGAAAGAAGGAGCAAGTGGCGTTCCGGGCGCGAGCACGATAACTGCGCGAAGTTCCGTCGGCGGAGTGTGGCGCCGACACAACACTCATGCGGCTTTCGCAGAACCAGCTATGGTCGTGCCGCCATGTGCCGCAACATCCGACCGCTGTTCAACTTCGAGCCGCCGGCCACGGACGAAGAGGTCGCCGCCGCTGCGCTCCAGTATGTCCGCAAGATCAGCGGCACGCGCAAGCCGAGCGCGGGCAACCTCCGCGCCTTCGATGCCGCGGTCGCGGCGATCGCGAAGGCAACGCGCGAGCTCGTCGATACGCTCGAGACCACGCAGCCGCCGCGCAATCGCGACATCGAAGCGGCGAAGGCGCGCGCACGCAACGCCGAGCGGTTCGGTTAAGCTCGCAGGATGCTGAGCCGCGCCGACGACCTCGCGAAGATGACGGTGCTCGACGCCGCCGGAACGACCGTCGAGCTCGGCACGCTGTGGCGCGACAAGCCCGCGGCGCTCGTGTTCGTGCGGCATTTCGGTTGAATCCACTGCCGCGCGCATGTGGTGCAGTTGCACCGCGACCTCGACAAGATTCGCGCCGCCGGTGCGGAGCTGTACGTGATCGGCAATGGCTCGCCGAGCTTCATCGAAGGCTTTCGCGCGGAGACGAAGTGGACGGGGCCGATCTACACGGATCCATCACTGGCCGTGTACAAGGCGGCGGAGCTGAAGCGCGGCGTCACGAAGACGCTCAACCCGTTCGCGCTCGGCGGCACGGTCAAAGCGTTCATGAACGGGAACCGTCAGGGCCGCGTGCAGGGCGATGCCTGGCAGCAGGGCGGTGCGCTGGTGATCGCACCCGACGGCGCGGTGCTGTGGCACCACGTCTCGGATCGACCCGACGACATCGCATCCGGTAGCGACATCGCCGCCGCGCTCAGCGAGAAGCGTCGAGCGCAGCCTTGACCAGCGTATCGAAGTGCTCGCGCTGCTCGGTGGTGAGCACGAGGCGGCACTTCTCGAACCGCGGGATGTTCGCCGCGTCGTCGACGTGGCAGTTGATGGCCTCGAACGACCACTTGTCGCTCGTGCAGCTGTCGCTGTAGGCCTTCTGCAGGCCGCTGACCAGCTTCGCGACCGTCGGCACGACGACTTCCTTCTGCTCCGGCGGCATCTTCTCGAGGCTCGTTGCCACGTACGTCGCGACCGCGCCGTCGAGAGCGCTGCACTCGATCGGGGTCTTGTTCGTCGCGGTCGGTGGCGCCGGCTCGGGCTGATCGCCGCCGAGCGCCGACAGTCCAGCGGAGAGTAGTTGTTCGATCTGCGGACCCGTCGCGGTGAAGTCGCCGTGGATCGTGAGGCCCTTCGGTTCGAGCCGGCCAATGCCCGCCTCCGCCTTCGTCAGGAACGCGATCACCGCCTTCGCGCGCGCGTGGTCGGCCTGGGCGACCTGCTCGTTCGCGGCGATGATCTTCATGCGGAGCACGAACGGATCGCCGAGGTCCGCGTCGCCGGTGAGCGTGCGCTCCGCGCTCTTCGAGCGAATGGCGATCGGCCGCGTCTTCTCGAGCTCGGCCCACCACGCCGGTGCCTCTCCGCCACCCTTGTCGACCTCGCTGCGCCACGCCGCCGCCTCGATATTCGCGGCATTTCGCGACACGATCACGACCTCGCCCGATGGCAGGATCGCGCCCGAGGCGAAGCCCTTGCCCGCGCGCTTGATCTCGAACCGCGTGCCATCGGCGGTGACCTCGAGGCCGGCGATCGCGGTGCCGAGCTTGCCCGGGCACGCGCTCAGCTTGTCACCCGGCAGCCCACCGAACGATAGAGTGAGGTTCGTCTGTGCTCCGGTGCCGTTGCGCGCGAGGAGGATCGAGCTCGAGTCGTTGATCAGGTCGAAGCCGCACGTCGACTTCACGGCATCGATGGAGGGCTGGATCGCCCGGAACACGAGCGGCGCGGCGCGCGGCCAGCCCGACCACGCTCGCGCGCGGGTGACGTCGATCCGCAGGACAGTATCCGGATCCGCGGGACCGAAGCGGACCGACGCGGGCGGCTCGGACGCCTTCTTACCGCAGCCGGCGGCGAGCACGATCAGGACAGCACAGCGCAGCGGACGAAGCATCGCGTATACCTTACCTGATGGCCGGTCCCATCCTGGTCGTGTCGCCTCACCTCGATGATGCCGTGCTGTCGCTCGGCGCGACGATCGCGGGCTGGACCAGTCGCGGTACCCGTGTCGTGATCGCGAGCGTCTACACCGCCGGGCCTCCGCTCGAGGAGGTCGCGCCGAGCATGCGGCAATTCGCCGACTACGACACTCGCCGCGCAGAGGACGACGCCGCGTGCCGCGTGATCGGCGCCGAGGTGCAGCGGCTCGGCCAGATCGAGCGCGCGTTTCGGCCGCCGTACCTGACCGGCTGGTCGTTCTTCACGACGCCCGCCGATCGCTCGGGCTTCACGGGCCTCCCCGCTGTCACCGCTGCGCTCGATCCGCTCGCCGCCCTCGACCCCGTGGAGATCCACGTGCCGCTCGGCGTCGGCAATCACATCGATCACATCGAGGCGCTGCTCGCCGCGACCGACTGGGCGATCGCACGCGGCTGGGGCGATCGACTGCGGTTCTACGAGGACTTCTACGCACTCGCCGGTGGGATGCGCGCGAAGCACTTCGTCGCGCGCGCTCACAGGTGGCGACACTGGCAGTCACCGCTGCTCCGCGCGCGTCGCCTCGGTGTGATCCTGAAGACGATCGCCACGCGGGTCGGCGGCCCGCCCGTCGAGACGTTCCTCGATCCGACGCTGCGCGATGCGAGCTGGACCGTCAACATCCCGCCCGGCGCCGACGAGCGGACGCAGCTCACCGCGATCGCCTGCTACGCGTCGCAGACCCGCGCGTTCGGCGGCAAGGCCGGCATCGATCGCGCGTTGCGCGCGTTTCATGCGTGGTGGGGCGGCGGCGAGCCGGTGTGGCGCGCCACGAGCGTATAGTCCTCGCGTGAGCCTCCGGCTGCTCCTGTTCCTCGCGCGGAAGAGCCTGTTCTCGAGCAAGCTCACCGTCGTGCTGTTGACGGTCGCCGTCGCGGCCGGTGCCGGAATCCAGATCGCGAACACGGCGAACCTCGACGGGTTCCAGGCCGTCCTCCTCGAGGAGGGGCTCACCCACGGTACGGGTGATGTGCGCGTCGAGCCCGCCGACGGCTCGACGTTTCCCGACGGCGATGGTGTCGCTCAGAAGCTGCGCACCATCCCCGGTGTGCGCGAGACGGTGCCCTATCTGATGTTCCCCGGCGCGGTCGGTGTCAAAGGCCGATTCCTCGGCACACCGATCTACGGCATCGGACGCACCGACATGATGCCGTTCCACGTCTCGCGCGGGACAGTGCTCGCGCCCGGCGACAGCGAGGGAATCCTCATCGGCTCGTCGCTCGCGAAGCGGTTGCGCGTCGACGTCGGCGAGAAGATCGAGCTCCGCGTGATCTTCGGCGCTGCGGGCACCGCGATCGACGAGGAGAACCTCGGCCGCTACACGCTTACCGTGCGCGGCGTGGTGTCGGGGAGCGCGGGTGCGTATCGGTTCGCGTTCGTGGATCGCGCGTTCCTCGGAGCGGAAGCCGGCAAGCCCGCCGCCGCGTCGGGGATCCTCGTCCATCTGTTCGACCACGAGGCCGCGACGCGGATCGCCGCCGAGATTCCAGCGGTCGTTCCAGCTGCGTTTGCGATCGGCTGGCGGGACGACGATCCGTACCTGAAGAACTACCTCGGGGCGAACGATCGAATCAGCTCGGTGTCGTACGCGATGGTGATCGCGGCGGTCTCGATCCCGATGTGGGCGCTCCTGTACATCCACGTGCTGAAGCGCCGCCGCGAGATCGGAATCCTCGTCGCACTCGGGTTCGGGCGACGCGAGGTGTTCCTGATCTACCTGCTGCAAGCGCTCGTTGTCGTAGCGATCGGCTGCGCGATCGGCGCGCTGATCGGGCTCGGGCTGATCCAGTACTTCCATGCGAACCCGCTGTTCCAGTGGGAGACGCTCGTCGTGAGGCCGGTGTTCACGCTCGCGGCATTCCTCGGCCCGGTGCTCGTGATCACCGCGACGGCGCTGATCGCCGGAAGCTATCCGGCGTGGCGCGCCGCGAAGACCGATCCGGCACAGGTGCTGCGGAGGCTCGAGTGATCGTCGAGGTGGAGGACGTGCGCCGCACGTTCGGCGGCCGCGAGGTGGTCGCCGGGGTCTCGCTCGCGATCGGCGACAGCGAGAAGGTCGCGCTGATGGGACCGAGCGGCTGTGGAAAGACCACGCTGCTCCAGATGATCGGCCTCCTCGATCGTCCCGATCATGGTGTCGTGCGGATGGGCAGCGTGGACGCCTGGGCGCAGAACCAGGCGGCCCGTGCCGAGCTCCGGCTGGCGCGCATCGGATTCGTGTTCCAGCATTCGAATCTGATCCCGCACCTCACCGCGCGCGAGAACGTCGCCCTGCCGGCGTGGCGCGCCGGTGGCAATCGGA
>JACCRC010000016.1 GCA_013813765.1 Deltaproteobacteria bacterium
CGGG
Source organism: Deltaproteobacteria bacterium (assembly GCA_013813765.1). Taxonomy (GTDB): domain Bacteria; phylum Myxococcota_A; class Polyangia; order Haliangiales; family Haliangiaceae; genus JABFXX01. The sequence continues at coordinate 5 of JACCRC010000016.1, forward strand.
TTCGGGCATCGCGCCGAAGACGACGCCGACACCGGAGCCCGAGCACAAGGAGCCCGAGGCGCCGCGCGGCGCGGCGCCGAAGTGGTCGCTCGATCTGGACCCGGATGGGCCGCTGCCGCTCGAGGGCCAGGTCCTCGGTCCCGACGGCAAGGGCGTCGGTGGCGCGAAGGTCTGGCTCGGCTCGGTGCCGCCGCGCTCGACCACCTCGGAGGAGGACGGCACGTTCGGCTTCGACAAGCTGGTTGGCCGCACGTACACGCTCTCGGCATCATCGGGGAAGTTGATCGGCTCGACGACCTACAAGCTCGTCGACAAGGGCGACCCCGTCGTGATCCGGCTGACCGAGGGCGCCTCCGTCACCGTCACCGTCAATGACGAGAGCGCGAAGCCGATCGCCGGTGCCGACGTGAAGTCTGGAGCGGAGACGACCGCGAAGACCGACGCGGAGGGCAAGGCGACGATCGCACCCGTCGACCCGGGCTGGGTGATGGTGCAGGCAGAAGCCGCCGGCTACGCGCCCACCAGCGCACTGACGATGATCGGCTCGTCGGGCGCGACGGGGCAGGTCTCGATCACCTTGCGCAAGGGCTACGCGGTCTCGGGAAAGGTCGTCGACGAATCCGGCAAGCCGATCGCGAAGGCGAAGGTCGATGCATCGAGCGGCATGTGGGATTTCGGCAAGGGCGACGCCGACGACGTCACCACCGACGACAAGGGCCAGTTCACGATCGCCGCGCTCGCGCCCGGCAGTCACACGCTGACCGCGGTCGACGGCGAGCACGCCCCCGCGCGGTCCACGCCGATCACCGTGAAGGATCGTGCCGTCACCGGCGTCGTGATCACGATGAAGGCGGGCGGTCGTGTCGGCGGCAAGGTCGTCGACAAGGATCGCAAGCCGGTCCCGTTCGCGACGGTGCGCATCACGGGCAAGGGCCCGAACGCGTGGATGGCATCCCCGCGGCAGGCAACGACCGACAAGGCGGGCGCGTTCGAGCTGCGTGGGCTCGCGCGCGTCAGCCAGCAGGCGCGCGCCGAGTCCGACACCGCGGCGAGCAAGATCGCGGATGTCGATCTCGCGGCGAAGGCAGAGGTCACGAACCTCGAGCTCGTCCTCGATGTCTCCGGCTCGATCGCCGGCATCGTCGTCGACGAGAAGGGCCAGCCGGTTCCGGAGGTCACGGTTAACGCGTTCCCCGACATCCTCGGTGGCGCGTCCACCGAGGGCCTCGCGCTCGCCGGCATGTCATCCGCCACCACCGACGGCGGCGGCAACTTCCGGATCCACGGCCTCCCCGACGGTGGCTACCGGTTGTGGGCCGCGCGCGCGAGCGCCGGGCAAGAGTGGGGTCAGCAGGGCACGAGTGCGAAGACGGGAGACACGAACGTGAAGATCACGCTCGCTGCACCCGGCGGGCTCAAGGGCACGATCGCGATCGACGGTGCGACGGAGCCACCCTCGATGGCAAACGTCTCCGTCGGCTCGCAGCCGTCGACGCCCGCGCAGAAGGGCGTGTTCGAGATCAAGGACGTCACGCCCGGCACCTACGACGTCACGTTCCGCGGACCCGAGTTCGCAGAATTCGTGAAGCGCGACGTGAAGATCGAGCCGGGCAAGACCACCGACCTCGGCAAGGTCACCGTGTTCCGCGGGCGCAAGCTCGTCGGGAAGGTGGTCGACAAGGCCGGTAACGCGGTCGCCGGCGCGAAGATCAAGGTCGGCGAGATGCTGTTCTCCGCCGAGGGGAACGAGGACCAGATGGAGCAGTTCGAGGAGATGGGCGGCATCCGGTCCGCGGTCTCCGATCAGGCAGGCGAGTTCGCGATCATCGGCATTCCGAAAAAGGCCACGGCCGCAATGGCCATCCACGGCGACTCGGGTCGCTCGCTCGCGGTGCCCGTGCCCGAGGGCTCCGACGATCCGCCGCGCCTGACGCTCACGCTGCGCGGCTACGGATCGATCTCCGGCAAGGTCACGTCGCAGGGCAAGCCGGTCGCGAAGGTGACGATCTCCGTCTCGTCCAAGGGCGGCGGCGCCGCGGCGCAGTTCGGTCAGAGCGACGACGAGGGCAACTACACACTCGCGAAGGTCCCCGAGGGTCCGCTCGTCGTGCAGGCGATGCAGCAGCAGATGATGTCGATGAAGTCCGCGACCGTGAATGTCACCGTCACCGCGGGCAAGGAGTCGAAGGCCAACATCGACATCCCCGTCGGCACGCTCACGCTGAACGTCACCGTGAAGCCGCTGCCGAACAACCAGGTGGATGCGGCGCAGGTGTTCGTGATCTCCGGCAACGTCGCGTGGGCGAACGGCAAGCAGCTCACCGACGGCATCTTCCAGGGCGGCATGCAGGGCATGAAGTTCTGGCTGGGTGGCTCGATGCCGCAGCCGAAGTTCGAGGAGCTCACCGCAGGTGACTACTCGGTCTGCACGATTCCGATCACCGGGTCGATGAACGATGAGACGTTCATGCAGCGGATCCAGGAGAACATGCAGACGCTGAAGGTTTACTGCAAAACGATGAAGCTCCTCCCGTCGCCAAAGGAGCAGAACATCACCTCCGAGGTTCCCGCGATGACTCCGTTCCCGGCGCCGGCGAGCAACTGAGAGATCTGCCGAGCGCGCCGACGCTCGCTCGCACTCCGAAGCGCTCCCGGCTGTTGAGGCCACGATCGAGTGCCTACATTGAAAGCATCAGATGGAGGATTCCGATGCTCAAGGCACAACCCAAGAAGGTCCTGATCACGCGGACCGGTAGCAGCAATCACGAGCGTCTGAATCACGCGCCCGGCCTCGTCATGTTCATTCCGAGTGTCGGCGAGTCGATGCGGATGTTCCTCGAGAGTGGAAAGCTCGTGCAGACGAGCCCGGTCACGCGCGTGAAGAGCGAGGGCGACGAGATCGTCGTCGAGACGCGGAACTCGAAGTACCTGCTCGAGCTCGCGGCGTAACGGCTACTTCTTCGGCGTACAAGCCGCCATGCCGGCGACGTCCTTGGCCGTCGCGAGGCAGCGGCGCTGGTCGGCCGACATGTTGCGTTTCACGCACTGGTCGACCATCTGCTTGCGATTGTTGCCGGCGTCCATGCCGTCATGCCCGGGAGGCATCGCGGACTTCGTGATCACCAGCATGTTGTCGACGACCTTGTCGCACGACGGGCCGTCGTCCTTCGAACCGCATCCGATCAACGCGACGAACAGCAGGAAGCGCATGGTGTCGAGCTTACGGCTTCGGGCAGACGTACGCATCGATGAAGATCGGGTACTGCTTTCCGCCGGGGCAGGTCACGTTGTACTGGTCGATGATCGACCCGCAACGGCCACCGGGGCCGACGTTGCCGGCGCGAACCATCTCCGCCTGGGCGACCGGCTTCGAGCCGTCATCGCACGACAGCGACTCCAGCCAGCGGTTCTCCTCGTTGATGCCGCACATCTCGACCGGCGCTTCCTTCGAGGACTTCACCTGGGAGAACTTGGTGGCAGCCGCCCCGTTGCGCTTGTCCCACTCGGCCCTCGGGAGGCCGACCGGCGACATCGACGACTTGTCGTTACACGCGCGGAGGTCCTGTTGCTGCGGAGCCTGGGCGGCGGCCATGATGCAGTTCGTGACCTCTTCGCACGAGGTCTGAACGACGCATTCCGTGAAGATCTTGAGCATCGGATCGTCGGCCGCGGCCGCGAGCTCCTTCATGCAGCCGGCCTCGTCGAAGTCCGCATTCGCGAACATCCCGCACTTCTGCGCTTTGAGCTCGATGATGCGCTTGCAGACCTGCTCCGGGGTCGCCGGGGCAATGGCTGCGACCGTCGGCGGTGCCGTGGTGGCAGAGCCGGCAGCGGAACCGTCGGTCGGAGTCGGAGGCGTGGGTTGCGGCTTCGAGCTGCCGCAACCAAACGCGAGGACGATCAGAGCCAGGCCGGCGCGCATTCGCGGACCGTATCACGCGTTATGGTGACGCATGGCGATCCGGTCCGCCCGAGACGACGACTTCGACGCGATCACGGCGATCACGAATCACTACATCACGACGAGCTCGGTGCACTTCGCGTACGAGCCGCTCTCCGTCGACGAGCTGCGCGGCATGTGGCACGGTTATCGGAAGAAGTTTCCGTGGCTCGTCACCGAGGTCGACGACCGCGTGCTCGGCTACGCGAAGGCGGGCACGTGGCGAGAGCGCAAGGCGTATGACTGGACCGTCGAGACCGGCATCTACATCGCGAGCGAAGCGCGAGGGCAGGGCCTCGGCAAGCCGCTGTATGTCGCGCTGCTCGACGAGCTGACTACGCGCGGTTTTCACTCGGTCGTCGCGGGCATCACGCTTCCGAACGATCCGAGCATCGCGCTGCACGAGAGGCTCGGCTTCACCGCGTGCGGCATCGTGCAGGAGGCGGGCTGGAAGGCCGGCGGGTGGCACGCCGTCGGGTTCTGGCAGAAGCTGCTCCGAGCAGCCGGGTCCGCACCGTCGCGGACTTGATCACTCGCGGTCGAGGTACGTGTAGCCGATCATGCCCTGGCGGAACCGATTGATGAGGGTCCGCGACTCCTCGATCGTCATCAGCTTCTTGCGCAGCGCGTTCTCGACGTTCGCGCGCAGGCGGCCGAGCAGATCGGACGGCGAGTAGTCGACGAACGCGAGCACCTCGCTGACCGTGTCGCCGGCGACGACTTCCTTCACGTCGTAATCGCCCTCCTCGGAGAGCTGCACGTGGACCGTGTTCGTATCGCCGAACAGGTTGTGGAGGTCGCCGAGGATCTCCTGGTACGCACCGACGAGAAAGATGCCGAGGTAGTAGTCCTGGCCATCGGCCTTCGGGTGCAGCTCGAGCACGTGCTTCACGTCGCGCATGTCGATGAACGAATCGATCTTGCCGTCGGAGTCACACGTGATGTCGGCGAGCGTCGCGCGGTGCGTGGGCTCCTCGTTGAGCCGGTGGATCGGGCAGATCGGAAACAGCTGGTCGACGGCCCATGCATCGGGCACTGACTGGAACATCGAGAAGTTGCAGAAGTAGGTGTCGGACAGCGCCTTCTCGAGACCCTCGAGCTCCTCGGGCATGTGCGTCATGCCGCGCGAGAGGTTCAGCACCTTCTCGCACGTGCTCCAGAACAGGTTCTCGCAGAGCACGCGGTTATCGAGCGAGAGGTGCCCCAGGTTGAACAGCTGGAGGACCTGATCCTTGTACTCGACGGCGTCGTGATAGCTCTCGAGGAGGTTCTTCGCGGAGACGCCTTGATGGGTCTCCCACATGTTGTTCACGAGCGGCGGCACCGGCTTCACGAGCGCCGTCGGGGCTTTCGGCGAGAACTCGGTCACGCCGAGCACGTTGACGACGAGCACCGAGTGGTGCGCGGCGATCGCGCGGCCGGACTCGCTGACGATGTTCGGGTGCGGGACCTGATCCGCGTCGCAGATCTCCTTGATCGCGAACACGACGTCGTTCGCGTACTCCTGCACCGTGTAGTTCATCGACGAGGAGAAGTTCGTCTGCGAGCCGTCGTAGTCGACGCCGAGACCGCCGCCGACGTCGAGGAACGACAGGCCCTTCGCGCCCATCTTGTACAGCTCGACGAACAGCCGGCCGGCCTCGCGCAGCGCGTTCTTCACGCTCTTGATCGCGCTGATCTGCGAGCCGAGGTGGAAGTGGAGGAGCTTGACCGTCTCGATCTCGCCCCACGCCTTGAGCTTGCTGACGGCCTCGACCATCTCGGCGGCCGACAGGCCGAACTTCGAGAAGTCACCGCCCGACTGCTCCCAGCGGCCGGCGCCGCGGGAGGATAGGCGCGCGCGGATGCCGAGTGCCGCCTTGATCTTCACGCGCTCGCTGACGCGATGGATGTTGTCGATCTCGGTCGGCTTCTCGACGACGAGGATGACGTTCTTGCCCATCTTCGACGCGAGCAGCGCGGTCTCGATGTACTCCTCGTCCTTGTAGCCGTTGCAGATGATGAGCGACTCGTCATCCTGGTGGATCGCCATGATCGCCAGGAGCTCGGGCTTGCTGCCGGCCTCGAGGCCGTAGTGGAACGGCCGGCCGAACTCGATGATCTCCTCGACGACCGTGCGGTTCTGGTTGACCTTGATCGGGTAGACGCCGCGGTACTGACCGCCGTAGCCGTACTCGCGGATCGCGCCGGTGAATGCGCTGCACAGCAACTCGATGCGTGCGCGGAGGATGTCGGAGAAGCGCAGCAGGATCGGCAGCTGGATGCCGCGGCCGGTGAGCTCGTCGATGAGCTCCTTCATGTCGATCGCGCCGTTGCCCTCGCCGCGCGGCTGGACGATCAGGTTCCCCTCGTCGTTCACCGCGAAGTACCCGCATCCCCAGCGAGGGATGTTGTACGTGTCGTTCGCGTCGGCGGCGGTCCACCGGCGGAGCGGATCGGTCGAGGTCAGTCCCTTCGCGCGGGCCATGGTTTGATCATGGGATTACGTGCATTTGCCCCCCCGCGCAATGGGCAAACGCCCCACTCACGCAGCGAGGCGGCGGCTCGACTGCCGGCGCAGGCGGCGGTGGCCACGCGTGACCGCCTCATCGACGTCGTCAGCGCGCCAGGCGGTCGGATTGTAGACGTCGCTGAGGGTGCCGCTCGGGAACCGGCGCGGGCGGCGCATGGTCGAGGTCTCCTCGGCCGTGACCGTCATCTGGACGTCGGTCTGAGGGGCGTCGGCTTCGGCCGTGCGCCACGGCTCGCGCAGGTCGCCGAACAGCTCCCGCATCACGCTCTGGATCGACTCCGTGCCGGCGGTCCAGCCGCGGCCGCCCATCACGCGGTCGATCGCCTCGATCATCGCCGCGCACGAGGGATAGCGCAGCGAGGGATCCGACGACAGCGCCGTGCGCACGACCTGCTCGAGCTCGACCGGATAGTCCGCGACCAGATCCGAGGGCGGGATGTAGTCGCCGCGCACGACGGCGAGCATGCGCTCGAAGTCGGTCTTGCCGTGGAAGCAGCGCGCGCCGGTGGTCAGCTCGTAGAGCACGATGCCGAGCGCGAACACGTCGGTCAGGTGATCGACCTTGTCGCCCATGCACTGCTCGGGAGACATGTAGCTCGCCTTGCCACGGACGATGCCGGGCGAGGTGTGCACGGTCGACATCGTCGAGCGCGCGATGCCGAAGTCGACGACCTTCACGACGCCGTCGTGACCCACCATGATGTTCGAGAGCGAGACGTCGCGGTGAACGAGCTTGAGCGGGACGCCGTCGCGATCGCAGCGGCGGTGCGCGTGATCGAGGCCAGCGGCGGCCTGCGCGACGATCGAGAGCGACATCGCGAACGGGATCGACATGCCTGCGTGCGACGCGGCGAGCACGATCTCGCGGAGGTCGGCGCCGTGGACGTACTCCATCGCGAGGTAGTGCTGGCCACCTGCCACGTCGACGTCGAGCACCGACGCGACGTTCTTGTGGTCGAGCAGGCGGACCACGCGGCCCTCGTCCAGGAACAGCGCGCACGACTCGCGATCGGCCTGGCGCTGGGCGGAGAGCACCTTGAGCGCGACGTGACGATCGTCGGACTTCGCCAGATAGACATCCGCCATGCCGCCCTGTGCGAGCGGCTTCACCAGCTCGTAGGTGCCGAGGCGGTGTCCGCCTGACATCGAGGAAGCCTCATCACTGGTCATCGACATCCTACGGGGGAGTACCCGGATTGGATTCCCTGCATTATTTCCCAAGAGTTCGAGGCGGTTGATGAGGGATTCGACATTCGATTGGTGCTTATCTCCCTGAGGAGGGTCCAACCCGGAAGTCGCATCCGACCGCTCGGAAGCCTGGACGGTCAGCCGGCTTACATCTAGATTCGCCCACTGCCCGATGGCCAACGAAGTCCCAAAAGGGAGCCCGGCGGCGAGCGTGATCGCCGAGGAGGAGCGCCTGTTCGGTCAGGTGCAGGCGCGCGTTGCCCTGGGCGACGAGCCCGACGAGGGCAGGCAGAGGGTCGGTGCGGGCGACCTCGATGCAGATCTGCTCTCGCTGCGCGATCAGATCGCAGAAGCGCGGCCTGAAGATCTCCCGCCGCTGGTCGAGCAGATGACTCGCCTCGCGGCACTCAGGGCGCGCATCGGTGGCGGCGCTCAGCTCCCGATCGACCTCGCGTCGCCGTACTTCGCGCACATGCGGCTTAAGGAGAGCTCGAAGACGCGCGATGTGCTCGTGGGCAAGCGCGGCTTCATCGACCGCTCGTCAAACGTGCAGATCGTGGACTGGCGCAACGCGCCGGTCTCGCGGATCTACTACCGCTACGAAGAGGGCGACGACTACGAGGAAGAGATCGCCGGCCGCAAGGTCGAGGGCGTGGTCGAGGCGCGCCGCAATGTTTCGATCGCGCGCGGCAACCTCCGCCGCATCGGCACGCCGCAGGGCACATACCTGAAGGACGCACGCGGCTCGTGGGTGCAGGCCGTCGGTCAGATCGCGCCGGTGCTTCACGGCGGCATGGGCAAGGCCGCGCGGCCTGTCGCTGCGAAGGGTGAGAAGGGCAAGCTCGGCATCCATCACGGCGCCGCGCGCGCCGACAAGGCGCTGCCCGAGATCGCGGCGCTGATCGACAAGGAACAGTTCGAGCTGATCACGCAGCCGGGCAGCGGCATCGTGGTGATCCAGGGCGGCGCGGGCTCCGGCAAGACCACGGTCGCTCTGCACCGCATCGCGTTCTTGAACTTCCAGGATCCGCGGCGGTTCAAGCCGCAGCACACGCTGTTCGTCGTGCCGTCGCAGGCGCTCGTGCGCTACGTCGGTGGAGTGCTGCCGTCGCTCGGCGTCAGTGGCGTTCCGGTCGTCACGTACACCGGCTGGGCGCGTACCACGCGCATGCGCTGCCTCCCCGAGGCGCCGACGACGTACAACATCGATCCGCCCGAGCACGTCTCGCGCGTGAAGAAGCACCCGCAGCTTTTGAACATGCTCGCGACCTGGGTCGAGCGGCAAGCGGCCGAGATCGGTGCCGAGGTCGCCCCGATCCACGCGCCGGCTATCGAGGAGTGGAACCGCCTCGTCAAGCGTCCGCTGATGCCGCGGCTCTCGGGCCTCAACAGCTGGCTGAAGAAGCAGGCGGAGCTCGATCCCACCGTGCGCGTCGCGCTCGAGGGCGCGATCAAGCGGTGGAAGAAGCGCGCTGACGACATCGTCCTCGACTGGGCCGAGATGTTCACCGATCCGGTGCTGCTCGCCGAGGGCTTCGCGGGGACTGACGTCTCTCAGAAGGACATCGAGCGCGTCGTCGCATGGATGAAGCGCCAGCTCTCGAAGCCGCAGAAGGCGCCGGTCGACGAGGAGGGCAATCCGATCCTCGACGCCGAAGGTCAGCCGCTCGGCATGGACGAGGATGACCCGGCCGGCAAGTTCGACGACGAGGACGATCCGATCCTGCTCCGCCTCGTGCAGCTGAAGCGCGGCTCGCTCGCGACGCCCGAAGGTCAGGAGCTCGTGTACGAGCACGTCGCGATCGACGAGGCGCAGGACCGCTCCGCGCTCGAGGTGAAGGTCCTCGTCGAGGCGGTGCACGCGCCCGACAACGATCCGATGAAGCGCTCGGTCACGATCGCCGGTGACACCGCGCAGCGCCTCGTCTTCGACAACAACTTCACCGGCTGGGCAGAGCTCCTGCAGCAGACCGGTCAGCCCGCGATCGTGCGGCCGCTCAAGCTCAGCTATCGCTCGACCGCCGAGGTCATGCTGCTCGCGCGTGAGATCCTCGGCCCCGAGCTCGCGCCCGAGGAACCGCTCGCCGCGCGTCCCGGTGAGCCCGTCGAGCTGCACGAGTTCGGCGACCTCGGCGAGGCCGTCGCGTTCCTCTCCGATGCGCTGCGAAATCTGATGGCGCGCGAGCCCACCGCCTCGTGCGCGGTGATCTCGCGCCACCCCGAGCAGGCCGACGCGTACTACGACGGTCTGAAGCGCGCCGAGGTCCCCGCGCTGCGCCGCGTGCGCCGCGACGAGTTCAACTTCCAGCCCGGCGTGGACATCACGGATGTCACGAGCGTGAAGGGCCTCGAGTTCGACTACGTCGTGATGGTGGACGTCAACGAGGCGAGCTACCCCGACCAGCACTGGGCGCGGCACATGCTCCACATCGGCGTCACGCGCGCCGCGCACCAGCTGTGGCTGGTCTCGACCGGCGAGCCGAGCGTGTTGATGCCGGCGGCGCTGCGCGACGGCGGCCGCATGACCGTCGGCTGAGCTCGTTACTTCGCCGGCGTCTTCGGCGTCATGACGACCGCCAGGCGCTGGAACGCGTCCATGACGCCCTTGTCGTCCTTGCACTTCATGACCGCCGACATCATATCGGCCTGCTTCTTCTGCAGCTTCTCCTTCTCGGCGGGCGGGAGATCCTTGCCGGTCTCGGCCATCTTGCGCAGCCACACCTCGTGCTTGTCGAGCACGGCGTTCACCGCCGGCCCCATCTTGGGGCACGCGTCCTGGTTCTTCACGATCGCGCCGTGAAACTCGTCGAAGAAGGCCATCGCCTTCTTGACCTCATCCGCCGACAGCGTCTTGCTGGCGTCCGTCTTCGCTGGAGGCGCCTTCTTCTCGGCCGGCGCCTTCGCAGGCGGCGTGTCGGCGAGGACCGGGGTGGCGCCGGCGAAGGCGAGGACGAGCGAGAGGGTCGAGAGAAGCTTCATGGCGAGACCATGCCACAGGTGTCCCGCGGTACCGTCGTGAAGTGAGCACGCTGGCCCTCGTGGCGCTGCCCGGAGCGAACGCCCCGTGAGCGCGACGAAGCAGACCGAGATCGGCGCGATCGAAGCGTCGCGCAACGAGGCGTACGTTCGCGCCGAAGGCAGCCTGATCGGCGAGCGGCGCAACTCGATCGCGCGGCTCGTCATGATCGCCATGTTCGGGTTCATGTCGAACGTGGTCGGGGTGACCGATCGGTATCAGTTCCTCGTCGGCTTCAGCTACACGGTGTTCGGCCTCGTCACGCTGTACGTGGTGTATCAGCGGATCAAGGTTGCGACGCCGGAGGGCTCGCGGTGGCGGCCGGCGATCCTCACGGTCATCGACTTCGCGTTCGTCACCGCGCTCGCGTTCCTCGACATGCAACGCGACGAACCGTTTGGACCTGGACAGCACGCGATCGCCGCATCGATCCTGATCACGTTCGCGGTGACACGGACGAGCGTGTGGCACGTCGTGCTCGCGACGGCGCTCGCGATCGTATCGCATGCGTTCCTCGCGGGCCTCGATGGCGCGGTCCCGGGCCAGAAGACCCTGTTCGTGATCGGCGGCATGGCCGTGCTCGGGTTCATGGTCGCGCTCACGAACCGCGCAGTCGGGCCGATGTTCGCGGGCCTGCGGCAGCGCGACAACCTCACTCGCTTCATGCCGCGGCAGGTCGCCGAGCGCGTGCTGAGTCAGGGACCGGATGCGCTCGCTCCGGTCGAGCGCGAGATCACGGTGCTGTTCTCCGATATCCGCGGCTTCACGTCGATGTCGGAGGGACTGTCGCCGCGCGAAGTGCTCGCGATGCTCGACGATTATTTCGGTCGAATGGGCCAGATCGTGAAGGGCCACGACGGTGTGATCGGCAAGTTCATGGGCGATGGCCTGCTCGCATTCTGGGGCGTGCCCGATCGGCTCCCCGATCACGCGCAGCGCGCGGTGCGAGCGGCCCGCGACATGCGCAAGGCGGTCCGCGAGCTCAACCAGCACCGCGCGAACCTGGGGCTGCCGCCGATCGCGGTCGGCATTGGCATCCACACAGGGCCGGTCGCGGCCGGCATGCTCGGCGGCAAGCTCCAGGCGGAGTACACGGTGATCGGTGACGCCGTGAACGTCGCATCGCGCGTCGAGGGGCTGACGAAGGAGCACAAGGTCGACGTGCTGATCAGCGAGACCACCTGGGCGCAGCTGCCCGAGCCGCGGCGCGGCGACCGTCTCGCGAGCGTGGAGATCCGCGGCCGCAAGCAACCGATCGTGCTCTACACGATCGATGGATCAGCTGCGACCGTCGAGGTCGCGGCCACGCAGCAGTAGCCGCGTGATCGCGATGCCGGCGATCATCGCGCCGGCGAACACGAGCACCGGCGTGGCCCCGGTCCCGAGGCTGACGATCGCGGGACCTGGGCAGTAGCCCGAGAGGCCCCAGCCGACGCCAAACACGGCGGCACCGATGATCAGGCGCGGATCGATCGCCGATCGAGTAGGGAGGTGAAACACGGGCTCCCACAGTGGCGCCCTGCGCGCGCGCACGAGCCGGGACAGCGGTGCGTGCACCCCGATCGCGCCGGCCATCACGAACATCAGCGTCGGGTCCCAGTTGCCGGTGACGTCGAGAAACGCGACCACCTTGCTCGGATCGGCCATGCCGGAGATCACGAGGCCCAGCGCGAACAGTGCGCCCGCGAGCGCAGCGGTGAGCGGCTTCACCCGTGCGCTCCCGCGATCGCGACCGTGATCCCACCCGCCAGCATGAACGTCATCGTCGCGACGACCGAGCGCAGCGAGAACCGCGAGATGCCGCACACGCCGTGGCCGCTCGTGCAGCCGTTGCCGAGCGTCGTCCCCACGCCGACGAGCACGCCCGCGACCGCGAGCACCGCAGCTCCGCGCACCGGTGCACCGAAGCTCGCCGGCGTCACCGCGGCGGCGATCGCCCCTACCGCAACAAGGGCGATCAGAAACGGGATGCGGAACGTGCGGCCGCCATCTCCGTCGAGCACCCGCCCGAGCATCCCGCTGATGCCCGCGACGCGGCCATGACTGAGGAGCGCGAGGGTCACTGCGAGCCCGATCAGCGAGCCGCCGAGCAACGCGCGCAGGACAGAGGTGCTGGTCACGCGCCAACTATAGCGGCGGAACGAAAAAGGGGTCGGACCCCTTTTATGCGCAAGTCGTGCAGAAAAGGGGTCGGACCCCTTTTTCATTCCGGGTGACGGACGGTGAGGACGGGGACCTTGGCCGAGCGCACGACCTTCTCGGTCACGGAGCCGGCGAGCATCGCGCGGATGCCGGTGTGGCCGTGCGTGCCCATCACGATCAGGCTGACGCTGTTCTCGTCGACGTAGCGGTTGATCTCGTCCACCGCGTTGCCGAGGCGGACCGCGGTCGTCGCGGTGACGCCGTCCTTCGCGAGGCGCGCGGAGAGGTCCTCGAGGTGCGCCTGTGCGGACTGTGTCGCGTAGTCCTTCACGCTGAGCTGCGCACCGCTGTCCGTGGGGATCACGGCGTTCTGCGGGAGCTGACGGGGGAGATCGACGACGTGCAGCAGCACGATCGTGCCGCCGTGCAGCTTCGCTTCATCACGCGCGAGCGCCGCCGCATGATTCGCCGAGGACGAGAAGTCGTGAGGTACGAGGATCGTCTTCCAGTGCATGCGCGCGAGTCTATCCCCATCAGGGCGCGGGCAGGTTCCAGGCGGGCGCGAGTGCGCTGTACTCGGACTTCGGGAGGAGCACGAACATCGGATTCCAGCGGGGTTTCAATGTTCCGATCAGCTTCGCGAGCTGCGGCTCTTCCATGGCGGTGCAGCCAACCGTGGCCGACGCGGGACCGCCCCAGACGTGGAGGAAGATGCAGCTGCCGCCGTTCGGGATCCGCGTCGGGTTGTGCGCGACGTCGACGACCCACGTGTACAGCTCGTCGGAGCGCCGCATGTCCTCGGCACTGCGCCAGTCGACCTTCACCGTGCGCTCGTCGAGGATCGTGTTGTAGCGGGTCGACTTCGGATCATCGACGCACTTCCAGCTCGCGTCCACACGCTGGTACGGCAGGTCGGTCGTCGCGGTGTCGGCGTAGCCGAACGAGCGCGGCAGCAGGAACGCCCCCGCGGGACTGCGGCCATCGCCTTCCTGCTTCAGCGGGCCGCTGCGGTTCGGATACGGACCGCGGCCATGACGCCCCATGCCCCAGCCGGTGCCGCCCTTGCCGACCACTCCTGGCCATGGACCCATCACGAGCCGCCATGGCGCCTTCGCATCGGTGCGCTCGTACACGCGGAGCTCGGTGGCCGTCGCGCTCCAGTCGGCAACGATCGCGGTGACGAGCTGCAGCGTGTCGGACGGGATGACGTCATCGGAGAGCACCTCGTGGCTCGCCCGTACCGTCTCGGACTTACCGCAGGCGACGAGCAACAGCGCTGCAAGCAGCGCGCGCTTCAAACGCTCATCTCGAGCATGCGCTGGATCGGAACGAGGGCGCGCACGCGCGTCGCCTCGGGCACGTCGACCTGCGGCTTCAGATCGCGCAGGCACAGGTACAGCTTCTCGAGCGTGTTGCGCCGCATGTGCGGGCACTCGTTGCACGAGCAGCTCTCGTCCTCGGGCGGCGCGGGGATCAGCTTCTTGCCGGGCGCGGCCTGCTGCATCTTGTGGAGGATGCCCGCCTCGGTCGCGACGATGAACGTCTGCGCCGGGGACTTCTTCGCGTACTCGATGAGGCCGCTCGTCGACGCGATGTGCTTCGCGTGGCGCAGGATGCCCTCGTGGCAGTCGGGGTGCGCGATCACCTCGGCGTCGGGGTTCGCGGCCATCAGCCCGAGCAGTCGCTTCTCGGAGAACGTCTCGTGGACGATGCAGGTGCCCTGCCAGAGCGCGATGTCGGGACGATTCGCCTGCTTCGCGACGAACGCACCGAGGTGGCGATCCGGAGCGAACACGATCTTCTGATCGCCGAGCGCCTTCACGATCTTCACCGCGTTCGACGACGTGCAGATGATGTCGGACATCGCCTTCACGTCGGCGGAGCAGTTGATGTAGCTGATGACCTTGTGGCCGGGGTACTGCTCGAGCCACTTCGCAAACACCGGCGCGGGGCAGCCGTCGGCGAGCGAGCAGCCTGCCTCGAGGTCGGGGATCACGACGATCTTCGTCGGATTCAAGATCTTCGCGGTCTCGGCCATGAAGTGGACGCCGCAGAACGCGATCACGTCGGCCTGGGTCTTCGCCGCGGCCTGGGACAGCTGGAGCGAATCGCCCACGAAGTCCGCGAGGTCCTGGATCTCGGACTCCTGGTAGTAGTGCGCGAGGATCACGGCGTTCCGCTCTTTCTTGAGCTTCTTGATCCCTTCCTCGAGCTCGTCGGGCGTCATGCCGAGGTCCACATCCGGAGTCGGAGACGGGTTCCCAATGACGGGCAGCTTGTCCATGACGATGTCCTAGCACGCCTACACGTTGACCGACTCGATCCAGTAAGCTCCGAACCGATGCAGTTGTCGTTCGAGCCGGGGACGAACCTCGGGCGCTACCGCGTGGTCGGTACGCTGGGACGCGGCGGTATGGGCGGCGTCTACGAGGTCGAGGACAGCCAGGGCGTTCGCTACGCGATCAAGAGCCCGCTGACCGACACCAACGGCGCGGGCGACGTCACCGCGCGGTTCGCGCGCGAGGCAAACGCGCTTCGGATGCTCGAGCACCCGAACCTCGTCGCCGCCGTCGACGTGTTCGTGCTCGCGGGTGTGCTGTTCCTCGTGATGGAGAAGGTCGCCGGGGACACGCTCGGCCAGCGCATTCGCACCGAGGGCACGTTGCATCCGCGTCAGGCGCTCGTGATCACGCGGCAGATCCTCGACGGCATGGCGCACGCGCACGCGCAGGGCCTGGTGCACCGCGATCTGAAGCCCGACAACGTGATCCTCGTCAACATGGGCGGCTGGGAGTGCGCGAAGGTCATCGACTTCGGCCTGGTCAAGCTGCTCGGCGACGCCGCCGCGGCGTTCGGCGCGAACGCGCTGACCAGCACCGGCCTCGTGTTCGGCACGCCCGCGTACATGGCGCCGGAGCAGGCGCTCGGCCGGCTCGTCGACGGCCGCGCCGATGTCTACGCGACCGGCGTGATGCTGTTCGAGATGCTCACCGGGCGCATGCCGTTCCGCGATCCGGATCCGCAGGTGATGATGCGCCTGCATGCGAAGCAGCCGCCGCCGCGGCTCGACGAGATCGTCGGCGACGCGGAGTGGGCGACGCCCCAGATGATCGCGCTCGTCGACGGCGCGCTGATCAAGGATCCGCAGCATCGGTTCCCGAGCGCGAAGGTGATGATGGCCGCGCTCGAGGACGCGTTCGCGTCGATCAACGACCTCTGACATGCGCCGCCTCGCGATCGCACTGCTGTTCGCCGCTTGCACCTCGGAGCCCGACTCGGTCGTCGAAGTTGGTTACGTGGAGTACGTCGGCGAGCCCGCGGTCATCGAGGCACCGAGCTCCGCAACGACGGGCGTGCCTCTCCTCGTAAACGTCAGGACCTACGGCGGGGGCTGCGTGGAATTGGAATCGACAGCGGTAACGGTCACCGGCGATGGCGTGGACATCACGCCCTACGACCGGCGGCAGACGGGCGAAAACCAGGCGTGCATCCTCATCCTGAAGTACCTAGCGCACGAGGCATCCGTGGTGTTCGACATGCCCGGGACCAAGACGCTCCGAATCCAGGGCCGCCGGTGGCACCGTGACGGCGACGAGCTCGTCGAGCACTCACGCACGATCGCTGTCCACTAGACGCTAGTCGCCTTTCTTCCGCTTGCCCTTGCCGCGGCCGCGCCCGCGCGAGGGCTCGTCGCCGAGCGCTTCGATCTGCTGGCGCAGTGACTGCGTCTCCGGCGTGGGGCCGCCGTTGTCCTCCTCCCACTCCTCGATCTTCTCGAGCGCGTCGCGGTACTCGCCCTTCTCGACCTTCTCGAGGACCTTCTGCGTGTCCTTCGCGCTCATCGACGTCGGCGGAGGTATCGGGGCTCCCGCCGGCGGTGGATCCGCTGCCGGAGTTGCGGGGGCGCCGCCGCCGCGCGTCGCGAAGATCAGGATCAGCGTCAGCGCGACGAGGCCGCCGCCGAATGCGAACGGCTGCCAGCGCACCGGTCTCGCCACGGGACCGGCGGGCCGCGTGCCGCTCTGCGTGGAGCTGGCGCCGGCGAGCGCATCCGCAAGCTCGCTCGCGGAGGGACGAGCGCCGGGATCGAGCGCGATCGCGCGATCGATGACCTCCGCGATCTCCGGCGGCATCGACGGCGCGAGCGTCGCGAGCGGCGGGACGGGCGGGATCAGCGACGCGCTGGGAGCGCCGTCGAGGCGCGGCCAGCGGCCGCACGCGGCCTGGTACAGCGTCGCGCCGAGGCCGTAGACGTCGCCTTCGGAGTCCGACTGACCACGCACGAGTGCCTCGGGTGACGCATAGGCGGGCGAGCCGACGAACTGGCCGGTCATCGTCAGCGACGAATCGGGGACGTGCGCGACGCCGAAGTCGGCGAGCTTCCACGCGCCCTCGCCGGCGGCGAGGATGTTCGCGGGCTTCACGTCGCGGTGGATGATCTTGCGCTCGTGCGCCGCGGCGAGCGCGCGTGCGATCTGGATGCCGAGCACGCGCACCTCGTGCACCGACAGCGGGCCGCGCTCGAGCTTGTCCTTGAGCGAGGGTCCGGCGACGCGCTCCATCACGAGGTACGGCGGGTCCGCTTCGAGATCGATGTCGAAGACCTGGACGACGCCGGGGTGCGCGAGGGCGGCGATCGCGCGCGCCTCCATGCGGAACCGATCGTCGATCATCCGCGCAGCGAGCGCGTTGCGATGGCCCTTCAGCGTCTTGACCGCGACCTCACGACCGAGGACGTCGTCGACGGCGGAGAACACCTCGCCCATCGCTCCCGCGCCCAGCGTGCCGGTGACGCGATAGCGGCCAAAGCGGCGGGACTCCTCCACGCTTGCGAGGTTACCAGAGGCAGCGTACGGTGCCGCCAGGTCAGGAATTTCGAACAACATCGACGGGGGAGCTGCTCCTGAGCGGCTGAGAGGTGCGACGTGCACGACCCCAGGAACCTGCCGAGGTAATGCTCGCGAAGGGAGTCAGCAATGGCGGATACGAACGGTAATGGCAATGGCGGCAAGAAGTCGCTGAAGCAGGTCGGTCCCGATCCGGTGGCGAACCTGCCGGCGATGGAGGGCTTCCCGGCCTCCGAGAAGGTCTTCGTCGAGGCGGATGGCCTCCAGGTCCCAGTGCGCCGCATCCACCTGTCGGGCGGCGAGCAGCCGTTCGACGTGTACGACACCTCCGGCCCGCAGGGCGTGGATCCGCACCAAGGCCTCCCGAAGCTGCGCGCGCCGTGGATCGAGGCGCGCATGCGCGATGGCGACAGTGGAAATCGCTCGCAGATGCACTACGCGCGCCGCGGCATCATCACGCCCGAGATGAAGTTCGTCGCGATCCGCGAGCGCATGACTCCGGAGTTCGTGCGCGACGAGATCGCACGCGGCCGCGCGATCCTGCCCGCGAACATCAACCACCCCGAGTCCGAGCCGATGATCATCGGCCGCAACTTCCTCGTGAAGATCAATGCGAACATCGGCAACTCGGCCGTGTCGTCGACGATCGGCGAGGAGGTCGACAAGCTCCGCTGGGCCGTCAAGTGGGGCGCCGACACGGTGATGGACCTGTCGACCGGCGAGAACATCCACGAGACGCGCGAGTGGATCATCCGCAACTCGCCGGTGCCGATCGGCACGGTGCCGATCTATCAGTGCCTCGAGAAGGTGAACGGCGACCCCGACAAGCTCACGATCGATCTGTTCATCGAGACGCTGATCGAGCAGGCAGAGCAGGGCGTCGACTACTTCACGATCCACGCCGGCGTTCGGCTCGGGTACATCCCGTACACCGCGAACCGCGTCACCGGCATCGTGTCGCGCGGCGGCTCGATCATGGCGAAGTGGTGCCTCGCGCACCACAAGGAGAACTTCCTCTACACCGAGTTCGAGCGCATCTGCGAGGTGATGAAGAAGTACGACGTCGCGTTCTCGCTCGGCGACGGCCTGCGCCCGGGCTCGACGGCCGACGCAAACGATCGCGCGCAACTCGCGGAGCTCGAGACGCTCGGCGAGCTGACCGACATCGCGTGGAAGCACGACGTGCAGACGATGATCGAGGGCCCCGGCCACGTCGCGATGCACAAGATCCGCGAGAACATGGATCTGCAGCTGAAGCTCTGCAAGGAAGCGCCGTTCTACACGCTCGGGCCGCTCGTCACCGACATCGCACCGGGCTACGACCACATCACGAGCGCGATCGGCGCCGCGATGATCGGCTGGTTCGGCACCGCGATGCTCTGCTACGTCACGCCGAAGGAGCACCTCGGTCTCCCGAACCGCGACGACGTGAAGGACGGTGTGATCGCCTACAAGATCGCAGCGCACGCGGCGGACCTCGCGAAGGGCCACCCGGGCGCGCACGAGCGCGACGACGCACTGTCGAAGGCCCGCTTCGAGTTCCGCTGGCAGGATCAGTTCAACCTGTCGCTCGATCCGGACACCGCGAAGGACTTCCACGACGAGACGCTGCCGGCGCCGGGCGCGAAGGGCGCGCACTTCTGCTCGATGTGCGGTCCGAAGTTCTGCTCGATGAAGATCACCGGCGAGGTTCGCGAGCTCGCCGCGAAGCAGGAAGCGGAGGCCGGCATGGCGCAGAAGGCCGCCGAGTTCCGCGAGGGCGGCCAGCGGCTCTACCAGAACGCCGACGGCGATCACCACTAAGTCACCGAAATCAATCGATTGATCCGAGCGGCTCGGCAGCTGGCGGAAAAACCGTTCGTGAATCCATATTTGGCTCGGTACAATCGGCAACCGGTTCCGTAGAATCCGCGACCGGCGACGCCGTGACGGTACAGTCGAATCGAACGCTCAAGGTCGAGAAGCTCGCTCGCATCTACGATGACGAGATCGCACCCGTCTGGGGCACGCGGTTCGGCAAGATGCTGCTGAGAAACCTCGCCGTGCCCGAGCGCGGCCAGGTGCTCGACATCTCGTGCGGTACTGGCTATCCGACGATCGAGATCCTGCGGCGAATGAGCGAGGGCTCGCGACTGATCGCGATCGATGCCTCGAGCGCCATGCTCGATGTCGCGCGCCGCAAGGTCGCGGACCTCGGACCGCTCGGCAAGAAGGGCGTGTTCTTCCGCACCGAGAGCCCGGTCCCGAAGCTGTCGTTCGCCGATGACGTCTACGACCTGGTCGTTTGCAACCTCGGCCTCTCCGAGATGCCGAGCCTCGAGGTCGCGCTGCGTGACTTCGCGCGCGTCGCGAAGAAGGGCGGAGAGGTACGCTGCACGCTGCCGCTCGCCGGCACGTTCCAGGAGTTCCACGACCTCTATCGCGAAGTGCTGATCAAGCACGACAAGCACGAGGCGCTCGAGCGGCTCGAGAAGATCATCGCGCGCTATCCGACGGTCGACCACGTCGAGCACTGCATGACGACCGCGAACCTGAGCGGCGGGCTCGAGTACGAGGAGTTCCATCTCCTGTTCAAGAGCTCGCGAGAGTTCTTCTTCGCACCGGTGATCGAGTACGGACCGCTCGCCGAGTGGAAGGAGATCGCCGGTGGCGGTCAGGAGATGCAGGACGTGTTCTGGTACATCAAGGAAGCGATCGACGCATACTTCGATGGCCGGCCGTTCCAGGTCACCGTCAAGGCCGGGTGCCTGATCGGTACGAAGGTCGAGGCTGGCGCCCTCATCGCCATGCCCGCAGTGCTGCGCGAAGGCGAACCTGAGATCGACCTCGACGAGACCGGCTTCGAAGAGGAGATCGACACCGGTCTCCCGCGCCCGCCGCACAAGATCGCCGCGGGCTCGGTGCAGATGGCCGATCCCGACGAGCTCGAGATCGAAGAAGACGACTTCGAGGTCGACGTCGACATGTCTGCGGAGCAGGATCTCGACGCCTTCATCGAAGGCAAGAAGCGTCCCCCGCACCTCGACGAGTGAGCCGCCTGATCTAAACTGCGCGCGTGACCCGGGATGACTATCTCGCGCTCGTCGATGAGGTGACGGAGCACGATCGCCGCTACTACGTGGATGCGACGCCGACGATCAGCGACGTCGAGTACGATCGGCTCGCGAAGCAGCTCGTCGCGATCGAGGTCGCGCATCCGGACTGGGTCGCCGCGTGGTCGCCGACGCGCCGCGTGGGCCACGAGCCGGTGTCGGACTTTCCGAAGGTCACCCGCCCGGTCGCGATGCTGTCCCTCGACAACAGCTACGACGAGGCTGACCTCCGCGCGTTCTACGACCGCGTGGTCAAGAGTCTCGACGGTGACGTGCCCGTGTTCTCGGTCGAGCCGAAGATCGACGGCTTCGGCATCGAGCTCGTCTACAAGGAAGGTCTCCTGACGCTCGGCGCGACGCGCGGCGACGGTCGGATCGGCGAGGACGTCACCGCGAACGTGAAGATGGTGCGCGGCGTGCCGCTCAAGCTGAGCGAGCCGCGGACGATCACCGTGCGCGGCGAGATCTACATGACGAAGGCCGAGTTCGCGGCGATCAACAAGGCGCGCGAGGAGGCCGGCGAGGAGCTGTTCAAGAACCCGCGGAACACCGCCGCCGGCTCGATCAAGCAGCAAGACCCGCGCGAGGTCGCCAAACGGCCGATGCGGACGATCCTGTACGAGGTGGTCGACGGCGAGCGGTACGCGTCCGGGCACCTCGCGTCGCTCGAGCTGATCAAGCGGCTCGGGCTGCCGACGAACGCGAAGAACACCGGCGCGAAGGACTGGGACGAGCTGATCGCGTGCGTGCACGGCTGGCAGGACCAGCGCGACGCGCTCGCGTACGAGGTCGATGGCCTCGTCGTGAAGGTCGACGACTTCGCGATGCGCGGCGCGCTCGGGACGACGGCAAAGTTCCCGCGCTGGGCGATCGCGTACAAGTTCCCCGCGCGCCAGGTCACGACGGTGCTGCGCGACATCGAGGTCAACATCGGACGCACCGGCACGGTCACGCCGGTCGCGCTGCTCGATCCGGTCGACATCTCGGGCACCACGGTGTCGCGCGCGAGCGTTCACAACTGGGATCAGGTCGCGCGGCTCGGCATCGGTAAGGGTGACCGCGTGCTGATCCAGAAGGCCGGCGAGATCATCCCCGAGATCCTCGAGGTCCGCGAGAAGGGACCCGGCCCCGCCTTCGAGCCGCCGACGGAGTGCCCGGCGTGCAAGAGCCCGCTCGAGCGCGAGGAGGGACGCGTGGCGCTGATGTGCCCGAACCGGCTCGGCTGCCCTGCGCAGCTGCTCGGCGCGATCGAGTTCTTCGCGTCGCGCCACCAGCTGAACATCGACGGCCTCGGAGAGAAGCTCGTGCGCCAGCTCGTCGACGAGGGCCTGGTCAAGGATGTCGCCGACGTATTCGACCTCACGGTCCCGCAGCTGCTCGGCCTCGAGCGGTTCGGCAAGACCAGCGCGCAGAACCTCGTGAAGGCGATCGCCACGGCGAAGGAAGCCGCGACGTTCTCGCGCCTGCTCTCGGCGCTCGGCATCACGAACGTCGGCAACGTGCTCGCGAAGCCGATCGCGCAGAAGTACCGCAGGCTGTCTGCGCTGCGCGCCGCGTGCAGGGCGAAGGACACCGATGGCTTCGTCGCCGAGCTGCAGGAGATCGAGGGGGTGGGCGAGATCGTCGCGCTGCACGTCGACACGTTCCTGCGCGACGAGCACGTGTGCGTCGTGCTCGACAAGCTCGAGCAGCGCGGCGTGGATCCCGTCGATCACGTAATCGAGATCAAGGAAGGTCCGCTGACCGGCAAGACGCTCGTCGTCACCGGCACGCTCACGCAGCCGCGTGCGGACGTGCAGAAGAAGATCGAGCTCGCCGGGGGCAAGGTCGCCGGCTCGGTCAGCAAGAAGACCGACTACCTCGTCGCGGGTGCGGACACCGGCAAGACGAAGCTCGACGCCGCGCAGAAGCACGGCGTGAAGGTCATCAGCGAGGACGAGCTGATGGCGCTGCTGGGCTAGCGATCGAGCGTGCGCGGCCCGACGAGCCTCGCGTTCACTTCTTCGCGGTCGGAGCGTTCGGCGCGGCCTTGTCGGGGGCGATCGACACGGCGGGCACGTCCTTGTTCAGCTCGCGCGCCGTGTCGGCGTGGCGCTGCAGCACCGGGCGGAAGTCCTGCATCTTCATCGCGAGGTCGGCGTCCTTGATGCCCGGCAGCGCGGCGTCGAGCTTCATGACCTCGGTGTCGTGGCCGACCTGCATCATCGCGAGAAACTCGCGGTCGAAGGCGGCGCCCTTCATCGTCTTCAGCGCCTTCATCTTCGCCATCGTCTCGGCGTGCTCTTTCTTCTCCGCCTCGGTCGGAGGGACGTCGGCCGGGATCTTCGCGATGCCCTTTGACTTCGCGAACACGACGAGGTCCTTGTCAGCGACGGTGTGATCCTTCACGAGCATCTCGCCGTACTTCTTCACGCCGGCGGTGCCCTTCACCTTCGCGAGCTTGCCCATGCTGATCTCCATCATGTTGACGTGATGGACATGCGCTACGAGCTTTACGTCCTCGTCGGCGAGCTTCGTCTTCGCGGGCGCGGGAGCGGGCGCGGTCGGCTTCTGCGCGACAGGACCGTCGGCGATCGCCAGCGAGGGAAGGGCGAGTGCGGTGAGCACGGCGAGGATCATCTTCATGATTGCCGTGGTGTGTGCAACATGGAGACCTTGTAGGTCGGCACGTGCTTTCCATGCGCTGCGCACCGAGTCCAGTTCGTTTTCGCGCGCCCGCGTCACGTCGGACGCGTGCGCACGTTCACGCGCCGATCTGGATTCCGACCATCAAACGGAACTGCTCGTAGTAGAGCGGGATCTGACCGACGTACGGCATCGGCATCGCGATCTCGACCGGGTCGATCACGATGCGCACCGAGCCGCCGAGGTCATAGTCGATGCCGAGCGGCGTGAACGCGACGTACGGACCGACGCTGTAGGTCGGTGCACCGACGACGTCGAACAGCAGCATCGATGCGCCGAGGTGGAATGACGTCCGTAGATTTACGCGATCGAACCGCATCGGGAACCGCCGGATGAGCGTGGCGTAGACGTTGAGCGATCCCGCCCTCGCGGTGAGGGGGACCGACGTGATCCACGGGTTCCACTGCACGTTGAAGCCGGCGATCCACTTCTCGCTGATCCGGTAGCGAACGCCAGCGGCGACGACACCTGCACCGCTGATGACGGAGCCGCCGATCGACCCTGCGAAACCCCAGACGTGCCCGAGTCGCTTGTCTTCGCGGACCGACTTCACTTCCTTGATCGTCGGCGTGGATTCATCGCGACCGGGCTCCGTGCCTTCGGCGGCGGACTTTGCATCGTCAGCGGTCTTCGGCTCGACCTTGATCGCGGGCTTCGCGTCACCAACGGGCGGTGCCGGCGGGGGTGACGGCGGGTCGTCGGCGTACGCGGAGGCCGAGGTCGAGATCACGAACACGAGAGCGAGCGCCGCCGCGTGCGCGGTGTTGCGCTTGCGAGTGATCAGCAGCAGCGCGCCAGCGACGAGGACGATCAGCGACCACGGCGTCGTGCCGCGACCCGATGCATCGCACCCGGCCTCGTCAGCCACCTCGGCCTCGATGGCGTCGCACCAGTTGTTCTCGAGCGTGCAACCGGCCTCCTTGTACGTGAGGTACTTCGCGGTCACCGCTTCGAAGCCCGCGATCTTCTGATCCCGCGTGCGAGCCGGATCGAGCGCGACCTTCAGCAGCTCGGTCGATGCTTCGATCGAGAGGCGCTCGTTGCGGCCGATCGTGACATCGGCATTGTCGCAGTTGTCGAGCGCGCCGAGGTGGTTGGGACCATCGCGCCCGATGTTGCTCGACCCACTCCTGACGTAGTCGATGTAGTTCAGCACCACCGTCACGTTCATGCCGTCGGGTGTCCGGAACGTGTGGGTGAACCCGTCCTGGAGTGCGTGGATGGCCTGGCCCATTCGGACGTAGAACAGCGGGAGCTTCGGGATGACCCTGCCCGCGAACGAGACGTGGATCTGCAGCGGCGTGCGCAGCGTTGGATCGACCGCGCCGCTCGCATCGAGACCATCGAGTGCTTCGATCGCCTTGTCACGGATGAATGCCCGGCACCGCTCGAGTGCGGTGATGTTGCCTTCGCTGTCGTCATCCTCGAGGTTGCGGATGCAGTGCTCTTCCTGCGTCCCGGGGTCGCCGTGGATCCGCACGAGCATCAGCGTGTCGAGCGGGTTCTCCCCCTTCAGGTCGTTGTCGCGAACCGCGAGCAGGAGCGCCATGCCGCCGAGGTCGCGCAGCATGTCGGTAGGCGGCGAGAACTGGACGCCATCGATCAATGCGGCTTCGTCGCGCGTGGGAACGATCACGGGTGCGGTCGAGACCGTCGCGCGGGTGCGGCGGAGAGCCTCCGCGGTGATCGTCTCGTGACACCCGCTGTAGTCGAGCTGGCTGCCGATGCCCCACGCGTGTGCGGTCGAAAGCGGAAGTGCAAGCGTGAACGAGACTGCGAGCCACACGGCGGCGCGAGTGAAGCAGTACATGAGCAGAATCCCCCGTCCGTGTTCTAACGCACCTATCGTGCCGTAAGCACCCTTGCGGGCGGGGTCTGCAGCGAGACGTGGGCGCGCGGACGGGCAGCAGGTGCCCGCTATGAGCTACTTCGCCCGCCCCGAATGGTCAGGGCGGGGCGGCACGAGCCCGAACCGCGGTACACTGCTTGCTGAGGCGTCGGCAATGTCCAGAATAAAGGCGAAGGCGCTCTCGCTCACCTTGTGCGCTGCCATCGGTCTCCCGCTCGCAGGGTGCGGAACGATCCTTTACCCGGAACGGAGGGGACAAAGCGGAGGCCGCATCGACACCGGCGTCGCCGTCATGGACGGCCTGTGGTTGCTCTGTTTCATCGTCCCCGGAGTCATCTTCTACATCGTCGATTTTTCCAACGGCGCGATCTACGAGTCCGGCAGCCGACGCTGACGTCAGGCGGAGGGTTCGGCGACCGGGTCGGCAGCCGGTTCGGCGGCCGGTTCGGCGACGGACGCGGTCACGTTGCGCTCGCCGAGATGCTTGCTGCGCTCGAGCCAGCGGTTCAGGTCGACCATCACGACCGCAGCCACGTTGTCGAGGTCGCCACTGAGCATCGGCTCGACCGCTCCGAGCGCCGCCTCGATGTCCTGCTTCGAATGGACGTCGCTCGTGTCGAGTGCCGCGAGCAGTGTCTCGAGCTCGTGCTTGCGCTCCATGACGCGCGCGACCAGCGGTTGGTGGGCGGTGGCATCGACGCTGTTGACGTGGCGCTCCGGCTGGGGCGCTTCCGCTTTCGCCGCCGGGGCTTCGGTGTTCTCGTTGGACGTGGTCGGGAGGTCGTCGCTTTCGCTCGTCGAGTTAGACATGCCGCGGGCCTACGCAGCTTCCATGCCGCAACGCGATCGCGATGGCGACCGATCGAGAGCGGTCGAGTGAGCGGCTGTGGCCCGTTCGGGCGAGTTCGCTCAGCCTGCCGACGCTTCGCGCACGGCGTCGACGACATCGTCCGGATCCGGGAACCCGCTCCACGTCTTCTCGGCGACCTTGCGGTCGTCGACCCACACCGTGAACTCGCCGGACTTGCCGATGATCAGCTCCGCCTCGACATTCAGGTCCTGCTTCAGCTGGGCCGCCACACGGGTAGCCTTGGGGCGATAGCCTCAACCGTTGCAGTAACGGATCGTGACCTTCATGGCTGCACCGTAGCATCCGCACGGGTGTCATGCTGACGTCATGTGGCTCGCCCACACGCTGACGCTCTCCCGCCTGCCCATCGCGGTAGGTCTGGTGCTCGCGTACGGCAACGTCGCGTGGGCGACCGCGCTCGTGGTGCTGGCGGCGGCGACCGATGCCGCGGATGGAAACGTCGCGCGCGCGATGCAGCGACGCGGCCACACGAAGCCCGACATCGGCGGCTGGCTCGATCCGCTCGTCGACAAGATCTTCGTCGTGATCGTGCTCGCGACGATCGGCTGGTACACGCGCGACTGGCTGTTGATCGGCCTCGTCGCCGCGCGCGAGGTGCTGCTCACCCCGCTCGTGCTCGCGTACCTCGTGCTGAAGCGACCGAGGGATCACCTGAAGGCGCGGGCGATCGGCAAGGCGGCGACGATCGCGCAATTCATCGCGTGCGGCGTCGCGATCGCCGTGCCCGAGTACGCACTCGTGCCCGCGGTGATCGCGGCGGTGCTCGGCGTGGCCGCGGTCGCGGACTACGTCATCCGCGAGGCCCGCGCGCGCGGGGCGCCTCTTCCCGGGTGACCGGGCCGCCCCTCTCGCCGTCGTCGCTGTCGACCGCGGGCTTTGACTGGCGCCGGCTCGGAGCGTCCGCGAACGTCTCCGGATCCGACGGATTGACGGTGGGATCGCGCTCGGTCGTCGGCGCGAGTGACGCCTCGCGATCGACCGGCCAGCTTCCGGCCCAGGTCAGCCCGGTCTTCCCGAGCGCAGCCGCGAGCTCCTCCGCGGATTCATGGCGGCGGGACGGGTCCTGATCGAGTGCGCGAGCGAGCACGTCGTCGAGCTCGACGGGAACGCCGGCGATCACCTCGGCGAGCGGCTTGTGGTTCGTGTCGCGCGGCGTCGAGCCAGTGAGCGAGAAGTAGAGTGCCGCGGCGAAGCCGTAGATATCGGAGCGCACGTTGCCCGGCGAGCCGGCCTGGACCTCTGGAGCCATGAAGCCGGGCGTGCCCATGATCGCGCCGTCCTGGGTGAGCTCGGCGTCGTCGCCGATCCGGGCGATGCCGAAGTCGAGTAGCTCGAGGCGCACTGGCTCGCCGTCGGGCGCGACGACGAACATGTTCCCGGGCTTGAGGTCGCGGTGGATCACGCCTGCGCGGTGCGCCTCGGCGAGGCCGCGCGCGGCGGGCGCGAACAGATCGACAGCGAGCGCCGGTGGCAGCGGACCCGCGCGCTTCACGACGGAGCTGAGGTCGGTGCCGCCGAGCAGGTCCATCGCGTAATACCAGACGCCGTCGTCGGTGACGCCCCAGTCGTGGATGCGCACCACGTTCGGGTGCGAGACCGCCGCGGTCGCCTGGATCTCGCGCTCGAAGCGCGCCACGCGCGACGGCTTCCTCCCGTGCTCCGGCGACAGGATCTTCAACGCGACGCTGCGGCGCAGCGCGCGGTCCTCGGCGCGCCACACCTCGCCCATCCCGCCGCGTCCGATCCGCCGGATGAGGCGATAACGCCCGAGCTTGCGGCTCTCGAACACGCTCTGTCGCAGAGACCACGTCACGTGACCTCCCCACACCGCGACGATCGCGCCCGCGAACACGACCGCGATGTGGACCGCGAAGGTCGCGAGCGAGGCACCGTCGTGGAGCTGGGCCTCCATCATCGGATCGAACCGTGTCGCGACGAGCAGGCCGATCGGATAGATCAGCGACGAGAGCGCGGCCCATGCAGCGCCCATTCGCCACGGCATGGGCCACGCGATCGTCTGCCCCATCACGATCACGAACACGGCGGTGACGTACGGCGAGGTCAGTCCCCCCTGGTGCGTCGCGATCAGCGTCAGCGCGATCGAGGTGACCGGAAAGACCGCCGAGGCGAGCGCGAATGCGACCTTTGGATCGGGCAGCGGCGACCTGAAGAGCGGCGCGACCATCGCGATGTGAAACAGCGTTGTCGCGAACCGGATGACGAGGACAAACGTCAGCGAGCCGGTGCCGATGTGCGCGTGCGTGGCGATATCGAGGCCCGCGCCGCAGACCAACCACAGCGTGCACGCGGCGACGAGCACGCTACGCGCGCGCAGGACCTCGGCGGCATGCTGGTGCCGGTTGATCCGCTCCTGCTGCGCTCCCTGCGACCCCCCTGAAGGAGTCCCCCGTGCGCCCGTCGTTGGGGTCACCTTGGGATAGTACGCCCGTCTCCCACGGTTGGATCAGCCGTCGGCAACCCTCCAATGCCCCATGTTACATGGCACTTGGTGATGTTCACGGATCCGGAGGTCCAGCGGTTGTGGCGCGCCGGGAAGATCCGCGCCGCGTACGACGCCTCGTCGCGGATCACCGCACCTCGGCCGACCGCCGATCATCCGTTCCGCGATCCGACCTCGATGCTCGAGACCGCGCGGCAATGGCACGAGCATGGCGTCCTGTGCTGGCATGTCGCGCGGTTCCCGGAGGCGGGCGCGGTGCTCGGCCGCGCGCATGCGGCGCGCAAGCAGGCGCTCGGCGTCGACCACCCCGACACGCTCGATACCGCCGAGCGCCTGGCCGCGCTGTCGCACTACCTGCTCGACGATGCCGCACCGGATCGGTTCGCGGACGTTATCTCGCGGCTCGAGCGCGTGCACGGCGAGGACCACGTGCGGGTGGCGATCGCGCAGCGCAACTACGCCGCGTGTCTGCGCGACATGCAGCGGATCGCCGAGGCGCGCACGCTGATCGATCATGCGCGTGAGGTCCTCGAGCGCGAGCTACCGCCGGAGCACGAGGAGATCGTGGCGGTCTTCAAGGTCTCCGCGATGCTCTACAACATCGAGGGCGGCTATCACAAAGCGATCGGAGACGCGGAGCGCGCGGTGAAGATCGGCGGGAGGATCTGGAGCGAGGACCATCCGTTCGTCGTGACCGCGGAGCTCTCGATCGCGAATGCGGAGCTGAGCCTCGGCGAGCACCGCCGCGCCGGGAAGCGGTTACCGGCGATGATCAAGAGTCTGCAGCGCGACCTCGGCGATCACCCGATGGTCGCGATCGCACTCTGCTTGCACGCCGACGTGGAGCTCGCGGCGGGCTCGAACTTCCAGCGCGCCGAGCAACTGGTCCGCCGCGGCATGGCGATCTATCGCGAGACCTACGGTGACGACGTGCCCGAGGGCATGGTGTGGACCCTGTTCCAGATCCTGTTCGAGAGCCGGCAGATCGTCGAGGCCGGCGAGTACGCGCAGGAGGCTGGCGAGCTGTCGCGGGGGCTGCACCTCGCGATGGCGGGCAAGCTCGCGAACTACCTGACGCAGGTGCGCGACTATCCGAACGCGCTGCCGTGGATCGAGCGTGCCCGCGACCTGTGCGACGACGCGGAGGTCGCGGCCGAGTGGGCCGCACAGGCCGAGCGTTTACGACGGGAAATCGGTTGACCTGGCCGGCCGCGCCCGAATACTGCACGGCCATGAAGCTCGCTCTCGCACTGATCGGTGTCGCGCTCGCGACGGCGCCCGTTGCCGCCAAGGGCCTCACGGTCGACGACATGCTCGCGATGCAGCGGATCGGCGATCCGCAGGTCTCGCCCGACGGCAAGCTCGTCGCGTTCAGCGTGCGCGAGACCGACCTCGACGCGAACAAGGGCCGCTTCGACATCTGGCTCGTCGGAACGGACGGCTCGAACCCGCGGCGGCTGACCTCGCATCCCGACAACGACACCGAGGCGCGCTGGTCGCCCGACGGCCGGCACATCTACTTCATGTCGACGCGCTCGGGCAGCTCGCAGGTGTGGCGGATCGCGCTCGCCGGCGGCGAGGCCGAGCAGGTCACGAAGCTGCCGATCGATCTGAACGGCTTCACGCTGTTCCCCGACGGTCGCCGCATGGTCGTCGCGATGGATGTGTTCCCCGATGCGAAGACGCTCGCCGACACCGTCAAGCGCGACGAGGCGAAGGCAAAGTCGAAGGTGAAGGCGAAGGTGTACGACACGCTGTTGTTCCGCCACTGGGACAGCTGGGAGGACGGCAAGTACTCGCACCTGTTCGCGTGGGATCCGGCGAAGCCCGACGACGCGCGCGATCTGACGCCGGGGCAGGGCACCGATTCGCCGACGCACCCGTTCGGCGGCATGGACGAGGTCTCGATCTCCCCCGACGGCCGACAGGTCGCGTACGTGATCAGGAACGCGGGCAAGGAGAACGCGTGGAAGACGAACACCGACGTGTTCCTCGTCGCAGCCGATGGCAAGAGCAAGGCGGTGAACCTCACCGCAGCGAATCCGGCGTACGACTTCTCGCCGACGTTCTCGCCCGACGGCAAGTGGATCGCGCTGAGGCAGATGAAGCGCGCCGGCTACGAGGCCGATCGCGAGCGAATCAGCGTGATCGAGGTGGCGTCGAAAAAGACGCGCGTTGTCACCGAGGCGTGGGATCGCTCGGCGGGCACGCTGACGTGGTCGCCCGACGGCAGGACGATCTACACGGACACCGACAACATCGGTAACCACTCGCTGTTCGCGATCGATGTCGCGAGCGGCACGCCGAAGCTCCTCGTCGAGAAGGGCACGAACACCTCGCCGCGCGTCGCCGGCGATCGCCTCGTGTTCGCGAAGGACACGCTGAACATGCCCGTCGAGCTGTTCACGGTGAAGCTCGACGGCACCGAGCCGCGGCAGATCACGCACTTCAACGACGAGCGGGTGAAGAAGATCACCTGGGGCGCGTACGAGCAGTTCTCGTTCAAGGGTGCGAAGGGCGACACCGTCTACGGCTTCGTGATCAAGCCCGCGGGCTTCACCGGCGGCAAGGTGCCCATCGCGTTCGTGATCCACGGTGGCCCGCAAGGCAGCTTCGGCGATCACTTCCACTACCGGTGGAACCCGCAGGCCTACGCGGGCGCCGGCTTCGGCACGGTGTTCATCGACTTCCACGGCTCGACCGGCTACGGCCAGGCGTTCACCGACGCGATCAACGGCGACTGGGGCGGCGCTCCCTACGAGGACCTGATGCTCGGCCTCGACGCCGCGCTCGCGAAGTACCCGTGGCTCGACGGCACGCGCGCGGCCGCACTCGGTGCGTCCTACGGCGGCTACATGATCAACTGGATCAACGGCAAGACCGATCGCTTCAAGGCGCTCGTCTGCCACGACGGCAACCTCGACGAGCGCCTCGCGTACTACGACACCGAGGAGCTGTGGTTCCCCGAGTGGGAGCACGGCGGTGTGCCGTGGGAGAAGCCCGACGGCTACACGAAGCACAATCCGATCGATCTCGTGAAGAACTGGAAGACGCCGACGCTCGTGATCCACGGCGCGCTGGACTACCGGGTGGTCGATACGCAGGGCATGAGCACGTTCACGGCGCTCCAGCGCAAGGGCGTTCCCTCACGCTTTCTTCACTTCCCGGACGAGAACCACTGGGTCCTCAAGCCGCAGAACTCGAAGCTGTGGCACCAGGAAGTACTTGCCTGGCTCGCGCGCTGGACGAAGAAGTAGCAAGCGGTAGGGTGGATCATATGCGCCGCTACGCTGCTGTCCTTCTCGATGTCGACGGCACGCTGGTGGAGAGCAACGATGCGCACGCGCATTGCTGGGCCGAGGTCCTCGAGAAGCACGGCTACGAGGTGCCGTACTCCCGCGTCCGCTCGCTGATCGGCATGGGCGGTGACCTGCTGATCCACGCGGTCGGTGGTCCCGAGCCCGGCACGCGCGAGAGCGAGAAGATCGCGAAGCACCGCTCCGAGCTCTTCCTCGACCACTGGCTCGAGAAGGTCAGGCCCCTCCCGAAGGCGCGCGAGCTGGTGCTCCGCCTCGGTGCCGAGGGCTATCGCTACGCCGTCGCGAGTGCGGCCTCGACGAAGGAGTTGCTGCCGATGCTCGAGCTCGCGGATCTCGCGGACCTCTGTCCGATCAGGACGACGTCGAGCGACGTCGAGGAGAGCAAGCCGAACCCCGATATCGTGCTCGCCGCGCTCGAGAAGGTGCACGCGGAGCGGCATCGCACCGTGATGATCGGCGACACGCCATATGACGTGATGGCGTGCCGCGGTGCCAGCGTGGACATGATCGGCGTCACGACCGGCGGGTGGAGCACCGAGGCGCTCGCCGGTGCGACCGCCGTCTACGCCGGCCCCGCAGATCTCCTCGCGCGCTGGGCCGACTCGCCGCTCGCGTAGCTAGAACGGGCGCGGACCGACGGAGGCGCCGAAGCTGATCTGCGCCGCGGGGTGATACAGCACCGGCGTCATGCCGACGTCGACCTTGCGACCGCGAGCGTCGCGCTCGCCCTCGCGCTGGATCGTGACGGGCACCGACGTGTGCGGCTTCACCATCCAGAACAGGCGGATGACGTCGTCGGACTGCATGCGGATGCAGCCATGCGAGACGTAGCCGCGGATCAGCGTCTCGGTGATCGGACCGTGTTGCGCATAGGTGTTCGCGCCGTCGCTGTTCTCCGCGGTGAGGCGGAGGAACGGGAAGCCGCCGAAGTAGTCGGGGTTCGTGCGGCGCGCGACGTACCACCAGGTGTCCTTGTTGTCGGGGCCGGTCGTGAAGTGACCGGTCGGCGTGATGCTGCGGCCAGAGGCGCCTTTGACGCCGACGCCGGCGGGATAGACCTTCGAGAAGCCGGTCGTGCGATCGAAGAGGTGAACGGTCAGGCCGTCGAGCGAGACGATGATCTCGGGGCTCACGAGCTGGGGTAGGTCGTTCGGGATCTGGTAGCGGGGCAGATCGGACTTGCCGTCGTCCATCGGGATCGTCGGATCGACGTCCTCGTCGACACCTTCGTGCGAGCCCTGCTCGGGATCGTCGGAGGACTCGAGCGGCGCGTCGGCGCACGCGGTGAAGGAGGCGAGCACGGCTACCGAGAGGACTGCAGAGAGGCGCATGGCGAGCGGTCCGTGAGCAGGCAACGTGCCGATCGAGCCCCTCCACGACTACGCGGAGTTGAGTGCTGTCGCGCATGACGGATCGACCGGTCTGGAAGCTCGAATCGCCAGAACTTGTGCAAAGACGTGCACTTCGATTACTGTACGAGTGTTCAGACACTTCGCGACGCTCAATCAATCGCAGCGCGCGGCGGTCACCGCGAGCAGCGATGCACCGCTCCTGATCATCGCGGGCGCGGGGACCGGGAAGACCACGCTCGCGCACCGGATCGCACGCTTAAAGGCGTCACGGCGGTTGGCGATGATCTACTCGTTCCGCGCCGCGACCGTGCACAACATCCTCGAGTTCCCGAGCAAGTTCTCCGTGCCCGATGTACACCGAAAAGCAACATCGGCACGGAGACCGTCACGTCTACGCGCCGCGCTCTCGCTTC
>JACCRC010000076.1 GCA_013813765.1 Deltaproteobacteria bacterium
GCGCGCGGCGACCAGGCGCGAGGCCGCCGCCTCGACCGCGACGCGAAGGTAGGCGCGCCAGCCCTCGTCGATCTGCTCGCGCACCTTGCGGAACTGCTGCAGCGTCTCCGCCGGTACCGCGCCGGCACCGATCGCGGCGCGCGCATCCGCGACGGCATCGACGACGATCCGCCCCGCGCGCCCCGCCATCGCCTGCCCCATCGCATCCGCCAGCGCGGGCCGGTCGGTCTTGCTGACGGCGATGATGCCCGAGCCGTCCGCTCCCGCCACGCTCGGGATCGCGAGCGCAGCGATCACCAGCGCGCGCGCGAGCAGCACCCTCACCTGATCAGTATACTCGACCGATGTCGTTCTCCTTCATGAACACCACGCCTCCGCGCAAGGACGGCGCCGACGCACGGGCCAAGGTCGCCGCCGATGAGCTGACGCATCGCGCGGGGCTCCTGTTCCGTCTTGGCTACAGCGAGGCCGACGCGACCAAGCGCCTCTGCGATCGGATCGCGTGGGAGCTCGAGGGCAATCGGCCCGACTCGTTGAACGACAACGCGATCGGCAAGATCGTCGCCGACACGTACGCGCGCCGCCCGAAGTGACATGAAGCGCGCGCTCGTCGTGTGCGCGCTCGCTGCTGCCTGCCAGCCTCCGGGCGCGGGACAGCCGAACACCACGCGTCCCGCACCGCCGGTGCGCACGTTCACGCTGTCCGACCTCGTCGGTGGCTGGCGCTGGATGCTGCGCACGGAGGAAGCGGGCACCACCCGGATCGAGGACGAGCACTGGCGGTTCCGCCCGGGCGCGGTGCCGACGCAGCTCGTCGGGCGCTACGTCCGCACGGTCGAGGTGCGATCCGATAATCGCGTGCCGTTCTCGTGCAATCAGCGGCCGTGGTACCGGCAGCGCGCGGTGTTCGACGTCACCGTCGACATCACGATGCAGGCGTTCGGCATCAAGGAGACCGCGTATCGCTCGGAGCCCAGCCCATGCGACCGCGGCTTCCGCCACACCAGTGAGTACAGCGCCGAGCTCGACGGCGACCGCCTGACGCTGCGCTGGTCCGACGGCAAGCAGACGCTCCTGCAGCTCGACGACAAGGTCGCCGACCTCCCGACGGACCCGTGGGAGGCTAGCCCGCAGATCGTCGGCGCCTGGCAATGGGACGCGACCAGCTACGACGACGACCTCAACCTGCGCGACGAGAGCGAGTGGTGGCAGGTGACGAAGCGCACCGACTCGATGGTCGATGCGACGTATCGCCGCCGCGTCACCATCCGCAGCGGCGACGGCAAGCCGATCGCTTGCGCGAAGGCGCCGAGCTGGAGCTACGACGATGCGTTCGTGATGAGGGGCCAGCGCGAAGAAGAGCACTGGCACTTCTACGAGCTGGCGTCAGATCCGGGCGATCACCCGTGCCTGCGCACCACGCCACATCGCGCGCTCGACGAGGCCACCGCCGAGCAGATCGGCGACTACTTGATCCTCGAGTGGCGCGGCAAGCGCCGTCAGATCCTCTACCGGCCCCTCTAACGCCCCTCTTATCGGCCCGAGCTGGGCCGATAGATCTTCGCGACGTAGTCCTCGATCATCCGATCCGAGGAGAACTGCCACTCGCTCATCTCGATGCTCGCACGCATGATGTTGACCCACTTCGCGCGGTTCCCGAACGCGGGCAGCACGTCCTTGTCGAGCGCCTTGAACAGCAGCGTGCGGTCGCGCGTGTCGATACGCGCGGTGTCCTTCTCGTGCAGCGCGTCGTCCTTCGGATCGGGATCGCCGATCTTCCACCCGGTCACGCCGTGCTGGCAGCCCTCGGGCCACCAGCCATCGAGGATCGACAGGTTCGGCACGCCGTTCATCGCGGCCTTCATGCCGCTCGTGCCCGAGGCCTCCAGCGGGCGGCGCGGATTATTGAGCCAGATGTCGGTGCCGCGCGTGAGCAGCGCGCCGAGCGTCATGTCGTAGTTCTCGAGGAACACGACGTGCTTCTTGTACTTCTTCGTCGCCTCGACGATCTTGCCGATCAGCGCCTTGCCGCCGGTGTCCTTCGGGTGCGCCTTACCGGAGTAGACGATCTGCACGCCCTGATCGAGCAGCTTCTTCAGCGCCTTGTCGTCGCTGATGATGAGATCCGCGCGCTTGTACGTCGCGGCGCGGCGCGCGAAGCCGATCAGCAGCTTGTCGAGTGACAGCTTCACCTTGTTGCGCTTCTCGATCTCCGCGATGAGCTCCTGCTTCATCGTCTGGTGCGCCTCCCACAGCTGGGCGTCTTGCACCACGCGCTTCTTGTCGGGCACGAGCGCGGCACGGATGCGCGCGTCCTGCCACGTCGGCACGTGCACGCCGTTCGTGATGCTGAGGATCGGCGCGGCGCCCTTCACGTCCTTCCACATCGCGCGCGCAGTCTCGCCGTGCAGCTCGGCGACGCCGTTCGCGATCCGTGCGAGTCGGAGGCCGGCGACCGTCATCGAGAACGGGTCCCCACCGATCGTCGCCAGATCCTTGTCGGAGAACCCGCAGTCCGCGTCCATCGTGCGCATGATGTCGAGGCCGTGGACCTCGTTGCCCGCGGGCACGGGCGTGTGCGTCGTGAACACGATGTGCTTCTTGAGCTTCGCCACCTTCTGCGCGAGCGATGTGCCGCCGAACTTTCCGGAGCGCAGCAGCTCGAGCCCGGCGAACACCGCGTGGCCCTCGTTGAAGTGATAGACGTCGGCGTCGATCCCGAGCTCGTCGATCAGCCGGACGCCGCCGACCCCGAGCACGATCTCCTGGGCGAGCCGATCCTCGGTGCCGCCGCCGTAGAGGCGCTGGGTGATCCAGCGGTCCCCCTCGCGCTCTGGCTCCAGCAGATAGAGGTCGGATGTGACGTACCTCTCGACCTTCCAGGCCCGAAGGGGGACCTTCTTGCCCTTGATCGTCACCTCGACGCGGGCATCGACACGGCGCACCGCGTCGCGAGCGGTCTTCGGGTACTGGTCCTCGAGGGCACCGCCCTTTCCGAGCACCTGGCGGGTGTAGCCCTCATCCCACAGCAGGCCGATCCCCGTGAGGGGCACCCGAAGGTCGCCGACGGACTTCATGTGGTCCCCGGCCAGGATGCCGAGGCCGCCGGCATAGATCGGGAATGCGGGGTCCAGGCCGTACTCCATGCAGAAGTAGGCAACGCGGGGACAGGCGGACATCGTGCGGACCTTGCCTGGTCCGCGGAGGTCCTCGCAAGCCGACCCGCGTTGCCAATTTCAACGGAACTTCGATTTCTGGCTCCTTCGCGGCGGGCGCAGTACACAATCTAGGAATGCGCCCCAAACGACCCCTGGTGTCCCCGGAGGACCAGGCGTTGTTTCTGGAAGCGATCGGCGGCGCCGTGCCGTTGGCGGGCAGCGAGCGCGACCGCGTTCCCGTGCCCAAGGTCCCCGCGACCGTGCGTGTGGTCGAGCTCCCACCCGCGATCTCGCTGACGGTCGAAGGCGACGGCCACCGCTACGCGGCACGTGCACCCGGTGTGTCGCTCGCGCAGGTCAGCCAGCTACGCGCCGGCAAGATTCACGCGGAGCAGACGCTCGATCTGCACGGCGAGCTTGTCGACAAGGGCCTCGCTCGCCTGCGCACGTTCCTGGCGGAGGCGAACCGGATCGGTCGCCGGTGCGTATTGGTGGTGCATGGCAAGGGGACGCACTCCGACCACGGAGCACCGCTACGCGAGGCCGTGCTCGGCGAGCTGCTCGGTCCGCTCTCGGGCTTTGTCCACGCGCTGTCGACCGCCGCGCCCTCCGACGGTGGTGAAGGCGCGACCTACGTGATGCTGCGAGGCGTGAAGTGAGAGCGATCCTCGCGCTGCTCCTCATCGCGCTCACCGTGGCTCCCGCTGCGGCGGGTCCGCGCGCGAAGAAGGTGAAGGCGCGGATCGCGACGAAGGTCGCCGCGCCCCGCACGAAGACGACGATCGTCCCCACCGACGCGCGCGCGACGATCGCGATCGCCGGCCAGCACCGGATGATGAAGGACCTCGTCGCCGCGAAGGGCAAGCTCTCGCTCGAGGAGCAGACCGCGGCGGCGATCGCACTCGCGTTGCGCGGCCCGCTTCGCGACGGCGACACCGGTCTCTACGTCGCCGATGCACGTACCGGCCGCCCCGTGTTCGCGGTCAACGCCGACGAGGCCTACAACCCCGCGTCGAACGTGAAGATGATCTCGACGGCGACGGCGCTCGAGCTTCTCGGCCCGACGTTCCGCTATCCGACGCGTCTGCTCGGCCCCGAACCAGACGCCGGTACCGTCAAGGGCGACATCTACCTCCTTGGCAGCTACGACCCGACACTGACCGCCGGCGATCTCGGAAACCTCGCGCAGCGACTCGCCGCGCGCGGCATCACGGCGATCGAGGGCAGCATCGTCACCGGTCCCGACCCGACGCGCGACGGCATCTACCGCGCGGTCGTCCCGATCGAGATCGCCAGTGGAGAGCCCGGCGAGCTCGCGAGCGCGTTCGTGCCGAGTGGCGCCGAGCACGTCTCGGTCATCGTCAACGCGAAGACCGCGAAGCGCGTGATGCGTCCGCGCCTGCGCTACAAGGTCGAGACCACGAAGAACGTCGACGGCCGGCCGCGGATCACCGTCACGATCGACGGCACGATCGGCAAGGGCGGCGCGACGAAGTACCGGCTCACCACGCGCGAGCGCACCGCGACCGCCGCGTATGCACTCAAGGGGGCGCTGGTCGCGAACGGCGTCCGCATCACCGGCGACATCAAGACGCAGGAGCTCGGTGACTTCATCGCCGACACCGTGTCGCGCGGTGCACTCGCGAGCGAGCTCGGCCGCCACGAGTCGCGCCCTCTGGTCGACATCATCACGCGCATCAACAAGTGGTCGATCAACTGGCTCTCCGACCGCGTGGTCATGACCGCGGCCGCGCTCGCGCGGCGTCAACAGCCGTCGATGGAGCTCGCGCTCGACGCGATGTACGCCTGGCTCGAACGACACCCGCAGATTCCGAAGTCGAAGCTCTACATCGACACCGGGTCCGGCCTCTCCTACCGCACGCGGATCTCGCCGACGGAGCTCGTCTCGATCGTACGCTCCGCCGCCGGCTACAGCGCCGACTCGGACCCGACGCTCGGCAAGACGTGGCTCAGCTCGCTCGCGGTCGCCCGCACCGACGGCACGCTACGTAACCGGATGCGCGGCCGCGATCTCGACGTGCGCGTGCGCGGCAAGACCGGCACGCTGTCCACCGTGATCGCGATGTCGGGTCTGCTCGACATCGATCCGGAGAATCCGCTCGTCTTCGCGCTCGTCACGAACACGAAGCGCCCGCTCTCGAAGGCCGCCATTCGGCGCGCGCACGACCAGGTGATCGGCGCGCTCTGCACCTACGTGACGAAGACGCAGAAGGCGCCGAACGCACTCGTCGCGCCGCCCGTTCCGGTTCCGGTTCCGGCCCCGAGGCCGACCGTCGAGGAGAGCGAGCCCGCCGCCGACCCGAACGACCAGGAAGAGGTCGAGCGCGATCCGCTGCTCGACGCCGAGACCTCCTCCGGCCAGCCGTGAAGGGTCTGCGGCGCGCGACCCGGGCCGATGCCCGGGAGATCCAGATCGTGCTCGCCTCCGATCGGGAGAGCTGGCAGCTGCTCGAGGGTGCTCCGCTGCGCCCCGACGAGGCGACGCACCTGCTCGCCGAGGTGCCGCCCGGCGTGCCGCTCGGGCGAAAGTACCTGTGGCTCGGCGAGGACGTCGTGATCGACGTCGTCAAGGGTTACCCCGACGCGCGGACCTGGTACCTCGGCCTCATCTTCATCGCGCCGAGCGCGCGTGGCGCGGGACTCGGTACGCGCCTCATCGAGGAGCTGTGCTCGTACATCTCCGAGCGCCGGGGCTCGTGGCTGCGGCTCGCCGTGGTCGCGGAGAATCACGCTGCCCGGCGGCTCTACGACCGGCTCGGCTTCCAGTTCGTGGCGACGCGACGGCGCGGGACGCAGCAGGTGGACGTGCTCGAGCGCATGGTCGTGCGCCCGCACCCCGAGGCCGCGCCCGGTGACTTCTACGTGGCGCCCAACTGCTGCACGCGCTGCGGCGTGCCGCCGGTGCATGCGCCGGCGCTGTTCCGCGACGGCGAGGCCGCGTGCTACGTGGCGAAGCAACCGAACACCGACGAGCTGCCGGACATGCTCGAGGTGATGCACTACCAGGAATTCGACTGCGTGCGCTACCGCGGCAACGATCCGGAGGTGCTCGTGCAGATCACGAAGCGCGGGCTTC
This sequence comes from Deltaproteobacteria bacterium, assembly GCA_013813765.1. GTDB lineage: Bacteria > Myxococcota_A > Polyangia > Haliangiales > Haliangiaceae > JABFXX01. The sequence goes on from JACCRC010000076.1 coordinate 6,256, forward strand.
GCTCGCTCGTCGACTGACACGGCGACGCGCGGCCTCGCTCCGTCTCGCGTTTGGGATCAGCGCCTCTTCTTCGCCGGCTTCTTCTTCGGCTTCGCCTTCGCGACGGGTTTCGACTTCGCGGACTTCGATCTTGCGGCGGGTTTCGTCCTCGCAGCAGGCTTCGCCTTCGCAGCCGCCTTCGCCTTCGTCGCGGGTTTCGCCTTCGCGGTTGGCTTCGCGGCCGAAGTGGGCTTCGCCTTCGCAGCAGGCTTGGCGGCCGCAGCGACCCTCGTCTGCTTCGCGCCCGTGGGCTTCGCGGGCGCCGGCGGCCGAGGTGACGGGCTCGACTGGGGCTCCGCGGCCGCGGGCACGGGCGTCGCGAGGAACGGCGTGTGCTTGCCGCTGTTGCCATCGTACTGGAGACCGGCGCCCTCGACCCACACTCCGAACTCGTAGCCTTCGTTGGGATACGTGTTTGGCGGCTCGGCCTTGTGGTGCACGTTCTTCTGCGCGGCGTCGTAGATCCAGTCACCACCGTCGAGCGCGGCGAGGTAGCTCTCGAGCGCAGCGCGGAAGCTCGGGCCGAGCAGCGTCATGTCGCACTCGGTGTAGAACGTGATCAGCTGACCGACGGTGCCTGCCTTCGCTGGCACCAGATCGAGGTACGTGTTGTCGCCGTCCCACCACCTCGTTCCCGCGATCGGGATCCGGCGCGGGTGCTTCAGCACGTTGTTGATCTCGGGCGTGTGCTCCTCGAGCGGCCCGCCCTCTACCCACTCCTGCTCGTCCTTCCACTGTGCGGCGATCGCGGCGACCGACGCCAGTGGACTGCAACCGGGCATCCACTCGAACGGTTCGGCATCCGGGTCCTGACCGTCGTGCAGCGCGAGCGACGCGCGGTAGTCCGCGGGGAACGCGATGCCGATCGCTTGCTCCGCCGCGGCGATCGCCTCCTCGCTTGCCCCGGCCCTCAGCTTCAGCGACCGCCCGTGCTTGTTCGCGTGCGCTTCCAGCCGCTCCCACAGATCCTGCATGTGGTAGCGAGACTAACTCACTCCTCCTTGTCGAACGACTGCGCGAGCTTCTCGAGCACGCCCTGGTCCTCGAGCGTGGTGGTATCGCCACGCGCCTTCGATCCGGACGCCACCTCGCGCAAGAGCCGCCGCATGATCTTGCCGGAACGCGTCTTCGGCAGCGCCTCGGCGAACCGGATCTCCTCGGGTCGCGCGAGCGCACCGATCTGCGATGCGACGTGCTCGCGCAGCTCCTTCGCGAGGATCTCGTCGGCGACGAAGCCCGAGCGCGGGGTGACGAACGCGACGATCGCCTGCCCCTTCATGTCGTCGGGACGTCCCACGACCGCGGCCTCGGCGACCTTCGGGTGGCTGACGAGCGCGCTCTCCACCTCCATCGTCGAGAGCCGGTGGCCGGCGACGTTGATGACGTCGTCGACGCGGCCCATGATCCAGATGTAGCCGTCCTCGTCGCGACGCGCGCCGTCGCCGGCGAAGTACACGCCGTTGATCTCGCCGAAGTAGGTCTTCGTGAACCGCTCGTGGTCGCCCCAGATCGTGCGGAGCATCGAGGGCCACGGCTTCTTGATCACGAGGAAGCCGCCCGAGCCTGCGGGTACCGGATCTCCGTCCTTGTTGACAACGTCGACGATGATGCCCGGCAACGGCCGCGTCGCGGAGCCCGGCTTGGTCGGGGTCGCGCCCGGCAGCGGCGAGATCATGATCGCGCCGGTCTCGGTCTGCCACCACGTGTCGACGATCGGGCAGCGGTCGCCGCCGATCTGCTTGCGATACCACATCCACGCTTCGGGATTGATCGGCTCGCCGACGGACCCGAGCAGCCGCAGCGACGACAGGTCGTGCGCCGCGGGGTGCTGATCGCCCCACTTCATGAACGCGCGGATCGCGGTCGGCGCCGTGTAGAACACGGTCACGCCCCAGCGCTCGATGAGGTCCCAGAACCGATCGAGCCCTGCCCCCGTCGCCCGGCCGCTCGTGAACACCGACGTGCGCGGCGCATTCGGCGCGCCCTCGTACATCATGACCGTCGCGCCGTTCGCGAGCGGTCCATACACGACGTAGCTGTGGCCGGTGACCCAGCCGATGTCTGCGGTGCACCAGAACACGTCGTCATCACGCAGATCGAACACCAGCTTCGACGTGTACGCGGCGTTCGTCAGGTAACCGCCCGTGGTGTGGAGGATGCCCTTCGGCTTGCCCGTGGTGCCGCTCGTGTACAGCGAGAACAGCGGGTGCTCGCTGTCGTGCGGGACTGCCTCGTGCTTCGACGATGCGGCATCGACGACGTCGTGCCACCAGAGATCGCGGCTGTCCTTCCACGCGACGTCGTTGTTGCAGCGCTTGACCACCAGCACCTTCGAGACGCTCGTGCCGTCGATCGCCTTGTCGACGTTGTCCTTGAGCGGAATGATCGCACCGCGGCGCCAGCCACCGTCGGCGGTGATCACCGCCTTCGCCTTGCAGTCGTCGATCCGGTCGCGCAGCGCCTCCGCCGAGAAGCCGCCGAACACCACGGTGTGCGGCGCACCGATCCGCGCGCACGCGAGCATCGCGACCGCGGCCTCCGGAATCATCGGCAGGTAGATCGCGACGAAGTCGCCCTTCTTGATCCCGAGCGAGGTCAGCGCGTTCGCGGCGCGGCACACCTCGCGGTGCAGCTGCCCGTACGTGAGCACGCGCGTGTCACCCGGCTCGCCCTCGAACAGGATCGCCGCCTTGTTCTTCCGCGCACCGAGCGCGTGCCGATCAACGCAGCTGACGCTCGCGTTCAGCTGACCGCCGACGAACCACTTCGCATCCGGCAGCTTCCATTCGAGAACCTTCGTCCACGGCTTCGCCCATGCGAGCTCGCCCGCGATCTCGCCCCAGAACCCCTCCGGGTCCTTCTCGGCGCGCGCGTAGAGCGCCTCGTACTCGGCGAGGCTCTTCACGCGCGACTGGGCGGAGAATTCGGCGGGCGGAGGAAAGCTCCGCGTCTCGGTCAGGACCGATTCGATCGACGACGACGACGACGACATGGTTCCCTCCTCGGGACGTTCGTTACTCGTTACAGAACGGCGATCGCGTCGATCTCGACGCGCGCATCGCGCGGGAGCTTCGCGGCCTGCACCGTGGCGCGTGCCGGCGGATCTGCCGCGAACCGCTCCGCGTAGACCGCATTCACCACCTGGAAGTCGCCCATGTCCGCGAGGAAGATCGTCGTCTTCACGACATTCGCGAACGAGCCACCCGCCGCGGCCAGCACCGCGTTCAGGTTGTCCAGCACCTGCCGGGTTTGCACCTCGACATCGCCCTCGACCATCACGCCCGTGGCCGGATCGAGTGGGATCTGGCCGCTGCAGAACATCATCCGCCGCCCTTCCCCGACCGGGACGACGACCGCCTGGGAGTACGGCCCGATCGCCGCCGGTGCCGCCGACGTCCGCACGATGCTGCGTTCCATGCCCTGCTTGGTATCACGGGGCCTCGAAACCGCCCCGGTGGGCGTCGGTGAGAAATCAGATCGGCTTGACGCCGCGGTCCGGCGGCGGTAATCCATTGCTCCTCTCGGGCGTTTAACTCAGCGGGAGAGTGATTCCTTCACACGGAATAAGTCGGGGGTTCAATCCCCTCAACGCCCACCAGTTTCGACGCAAAGACGCCCGGTTGCCGATGAGGTCGCCGGGCGTTTCCATGTCCGGTCGCCGCTCGTTGGCCTCGATGACCGGAGCGAGATCGAGAGGCATTCCTCGCCGCGCATGACCACGAGCTCGGCAGACTGTCCGGCTGGTAGCCCGGAACCCGAGCGCACGAACGACAACTACCAAGACCACGGTAGCGGGGCTCGGCTCCAGAGAATCCAGCGGCGCGGCCTTTCGCGGCGGCTAAGCTACGGCGGTGCGGTCCGCTGCTGCGTTCGCGTTGATCGCCATGTTTTCGACGGCGGCGCGCGCGCAGCGCGCGGAGGGTGACCAGCTGTCCACGCAGATCCAGGGCGCCGGCATCGGCGCGGGCATCGGCGCGGGCATCGGCGCGCTGCTGGGCTATGGCTTCGGCGGCAACGACAAGGAAGAGACCGTGCTCGCGGGCGCCGCGTTCGGGCTCGTGATCGGCCTGCCGATCGGCATGCAGATGTACGCGGACGAACGCGGCGGAACCGGTCGCGGCTACGGCACGGTGCTCGGCAGCCTGCTCGGGTTCGGCGCTGCGGCTGCCACCGTGTATGGCGAGCGGAAGTCGGATGACTCGGCCGAGAAGATCGTGTCGACGCTCGCACTGATGTTGCTCGCGGTCAGCATCGGGCCGATCGCCGGCTACCGGATCACCGCCGATGAGCGCGGGCCGCCCCCGATGACGGTCATGTTCACGTTCTAGCGCCGTCCTGCGCTGGACACAGTCGCAGCTCGGGCGGTTGACCAGGCACGTAGCGGCAGCCCGGCATCATCGAGCACTCGATCTCGGTGCAGACCGCCTGGCACGTGCCTTCGACGCAGAGCAGATCGCCCGCGCAGTCGTCGTACGCGCCGCCGGTCGCATCGATCAGGGCGCACGCTTCTCCCTTGCGCTTCGGTCCGATCGGAGCGCACGCGAGGTGACTCGCAAAGGGGTCGAGCAACGTCGCGCGGCTCGTGCAACGCTCGCCGTCGGGACACGGGTTTGCTCCCCGTCCGCATCCGGCGGCGCAGAATCCGTCGCCGACACAGGTTCCGAACCGGCCGGTGGCGTACGACGAACCGAACCGGATGTCGCCACTCCAGTACGCGCAGAGCTCGTGCCGCATCTCGGTCGGATGCACATCGGGGCATCCGCTCGCCGCCCCCACGCGATGGAATCGCTTCCTGACAATGGCAGAGCCATAGCGAAGCTCGATCAAGTGCACCGCGTCGTCCGCCGCCTCGATGCTGGGGAACAGCTGTTCGATCGCGGACTGCTCGACGCCATCGATGTAGATGCGTGGTTGTTCTGCCGGCGGGAAGCGGTCGTACGGTTCGTACGATCGCACCGAGAGCGAGAATGCGATCGGCCCGCCCGGTGCGGTCACGATCTCCGGATCCTCTGGCTCGGCGCACGAAGCGAGCAGCGCGACCAGCACGCTCGATTTCCGGCAGACATTGTTCACGGGCATATCCGGAGCTCCGGCGGATGGCCCGGCACGTAGCGGCAGCCAGGGTGGTCCTCGCAGTACCGCGCGTCGCAGGTCCGCTGACACTTGTCGCCGACGCAGATGAGGTTCTCGCCGCAATCATCGTAAGCGCCGCCAGCCGAATCGATCAGTGCACAGGGGTCGCCTGCAGCCTTGGGACCGATAGGCGCGCAGCCGAGGTGGCCCAATGCTGGATAGATCGAGGTTGTGCGCGTCGTGCATCGATCGCCGGGGGCACATGGCGCGTGATCGCCGCACTCCGGCATGCAGACGAACTCGCACGACGAACCGGCGGCCCGACGGGCAACGCCGAGGCGCAGGTCACCGCTCCAATACGAGCAAATGATCTGCGTGTGGCGGGTTGTACTCGGGTAGCCGGGTTGTTCGATCCGCCGAACACACAACCCGTCTTCGAAGTCGTAGGTGCGACTCAGTAACACCTTGCCGGCCTGGCGAAGCTCGAAGGTGTGCTTTCCCGCGAGTTCTTCCTCGCGCATGGAGGTCAGCGACCGCGTGACCCTTCCATCGACAAAAACGTGGACGGGTGCGTAATAAATCGGCCCCGGTCGATCGCTCGGCTCGCCGCCGCCGACCGCGATCTCGTAGAGCTCTCGCTCGGGCACCGCCGCATCGGCAGGCCACACATCATCGGCGCCGCAGGCGCAGAGCACGGCGAGGAGCGTGTGCGAGCCGCGCATCCCTCACGATCGCCCAGCGACAGGCCAGCCACGCGTACCGGCGGCTAGCAACGCGTCACTGCCGACGAGATACGCACGCCTCGCAGCGTGCGCCCGATCACCGCTTGCGCGTGTCGCCTTCGGTCGTGGTCGTCGGCTCGTCGGAGGAAGACCAGTCGACGAGCTGCTCGTCCTCGACGGCGAGCGCGGTGCGCCAGTCGTCGGCGTTGCGCACATCGGTCTCGACCTCGACCTCGATCTCGGTCTCGCCGCGACGCGCCGTCTTCGCGACGGGGCGCTCGGTGGCGGACTCGGTACCGGTCGGAGCTGCGGGTACGGCGGCCTGCGGGCGACGCTGCTGCTGGCTCGCCGCCGCGAGCCGACCGATGTTCGTGCTGGACTGTCGGAACCGGTTGCCGGTGGCCGTGCGAGCGCGCGTGGGAGGAGCGGTGACTTCCTCGGCCGCGAGCTCCGCGACGACATCGTCGAGACCGACGGTGATCGCGGCGTCCTTCGGTGCGGGGATCGACGGACCGCGCGCGGCGGGCGGAGGCGTGGGCGTGGGGCGGGTCTCGGGCGGCGGCGGGCTGCCGATCGAGAGCGGCTTCGCCGGCGTGCGTGTCTCGAAGCTCGGGCCGGCGCCCTTCGAGGCGGTGAGCGGCACGGGCTCGCGTGCGGCGCCGTTGCCGAGCGAGCGACCGGCGACGTCGGCGATCAGCTCCCAGATCGTCGTGGTCGGGATGTGCTCGCACAGGTTCGAGACGCCGACGGTCTCGACGATGAGCTGCGGGTCGACCTTCGGCGCACCGATGCAGGCGGTCAGCAAGCGGGCCCACAGCGGGCGCGGCAGGTGCTGAGCGAGCAGATCCGGCGTGACGTGACGGAGCACGTCGTCGGCGGTGGCGATGCCGAGCTCGAGTGCGCCCGAGAGCGCGGTGACGAAGAAAGCCTTGATGTTCACGTCGTCGAGACCCCCGCTCTCGCAGCAGCAGCGGCGATGCATGCCCACAGGACGTCGTGCGGAAGATGTTTCGCGAGCAGCTCGGGCGTGACGGTCTCGAGCACGCGCTCGGGCGTCATCGAGCCGGACGCGAGCGAAGCCGCGAGCACCTTCGAGAGCAACTCGGGCGGAAGATGAGACGCGAGGACGTCGGGCGTCGCGTGCGCGAGGACATCAGCGGGCTTGAAGATCGAGTTCTCGAGGCCGGATTCCATCATCCGAGCGAACCACGCCTGGCGCTGATCTTGGCTCATCTGCAACGACGGTACACGAGCCCCTTGCGAGCAACCACCGGTCGCGGCAACTCGCTGAGATTCCTGGAAAGGCTCGCAAGAAGCTTGCTTTGAATCGGGAGGGGCTGCACGGTCGTAGAGGGATGCCGGAAGCGCGCGGAAAGCTCTCCTCTGGCACCCTCCTCTACCGACACGTCGGCGAGTCGATCGAAGTGCTGCTCGTGCATCCCGCAGGGAACTACAACCGCCGCGCGCCGTGGGGCATCCCGAAGGGCGCGCCAGATCCCGATGAGGATCTCGAAGCGACCGCGCGCCGCGAGACGCGCGAGGAGACCGGGCTCGACATCACGGATCCGCTCGTCGATCTCGGCTTCGTGGACTACACGCGATCGAAGAAGCGCGTCCACGCATATGCCGTGCAGGCTCCCGAAGGTGCCGCGCCACGCTGTGCATCGTGGGAGGTCGACAAGGTCGAGTTCATCGAGATCACGCGCGCGCGCCGCATCATTCATCCTGACCAGGCCGCGCTGCTCGATCGACTGGTGCGCCACCTCGGCGCTGAAAACGGTACGGCCGCTGCCGAAAAAACGTCCGCCTGACGTGCACGGCGTGCGTTCGCGCACTCCGAAGGTACGTCAGATGGTCGGGTTCTCGACGGTGACGCGGGGTGTCGCATGGACGTCGCCTGTCGCCGGTCCTGACACCTCGATCATTTGTCCTGGACAAAACTGCATCGCTGGGTAGATTACGTCGCCGCTGTTTTCCGATCTCGGGAGATGGTGGATCCGCCAAGCAGCTGGAACTGCTTGGAGCGATCCTCCTACCCAGACCGCCGGGTTGTTCGACGGCAGATCGGTGCGCAACGTGCACGGGTAACGAGCATGAGTCCTCGCTCGTATGCCTAGTGGAGGGATTACCGGGCGCAGTGCAACGGTTCCAATCCCATCGGCGTCTCATCTCGAGGATCAGGAGTAATCAGCCATGGCCACCACCCATACAGCTCGTCGCCCGCAGCGTGTTTCGCGCGGTACGACCACGGCCACTGGCAGTGTCCGTCCGCACCGTCCTACGCCCGCGCGTCAGAACCGCCCGGCAGCAGTAGGCGCTGTGGCGTCCACGCTCGCTCCCGAGATCGTGCCTGACGTGGTAGCGCCGGCGAAGGTTGTGCGTGTGATGCGCACGGCGGACTCCGATGACCACCTCGCCGCGTACTTCCGCCAGCTGGCCGCACACGAGCTGCTCACGCCCGAGGACGAGCGCGAGCTGAGCCAGGGTATCGAGGACACCGAGATCATGACGTGGGAGCGCGTGCTCACCCGTCCTGAGGTGGTGCGTCCGCTGCTCGCGCTGATCACGCCCAACCTCGAGCAGCCGATCGCGTTTCCGAAGCTCGACAAGCTTCTCGACGAGATGCTGAAGTCGAAGAAGGCGAGCAAGGACGACAAGCTCCTGAAGAAGCTCCGCGCGTGCGCGCGCGAGGCAGCGGGACAGCTCCGCGCTCTCGATCTCGATCGCGTGCATATCGATGCCGTGGTTCGCGAGCTGTTCCGTGCGCGCGAGGCATCGGTCGTGGGTCACGAGACCTGGTGGACCGACGGCAAGTCCCGCGACGCGGGCGTGTACTTCGATTCCGTGCGCCAGGCGCACCGCGACGCGATGAACCTGCGCGACGAGTTCGTGCGCGCGAATCTTCGCCTCGTGGTGACGATGGCCCGCCGGTACGACCGCGGCGGTATGCCGCTCGCGGATCTGATCCAGGAGGGCAACCTCGGCCTCATGCACGCGGTGTCGCGGTTCGACTATCGCCGCGGCCTCCGCTTCTCGACGTATGCGTGCTGGTGGATCCGCCACGCGATCGGTCGCGCACTCGCCGACAAGGCGCGCGCGGTCCGGATCCCGGTGCACATGCTCGAGGCGCAGCAGCAGCTCGAGAAGGTCCGTCAGGCACTCGTCGGCGAGCTGGGTCGTCCGCCCACGCCGCAGGAGCTGGCGAAGGCCGCGCGGGTTCCGCTCGCGAAGCTGAACCAGATGCACCGCTACATCATGGGCCAGCCGATGTCGCTCGACCGGCCGGTGCACGATGACGACGACCGCAGCTTCGGCGAGACGATGGCCGATCCGGACTCCGAGGATCACTCGCCCGAGGACGACATGACAACGGCGACGCTGACGTCGCAGGTCACGCGTCTGCTGCATCACCTCTCCCCGATCGAGGCTGACGTCCTGACGAAGCGGTTCGGGCTCGGCGACGACGAGGAGCGGACGTTCCGCGAGATCGGTGACCAGTATCATCTGTCGCGCGAGCGAATCCGGCAGATCCAGAACTCGGCGCTCGACAAGCTGAAGCGCGCCCTCGAGCGCGAGCACCGCGGTCACGTCGAGATGTAGTAGCTTCCGGGCATGACCCGGTGGCTACCGCTCGTGGTGTGCTCGTTGTCCTCGTTCGCGTACGCCGACACGCCGAAGGATCCATTCGGCACGCGCAATCCGCCGCCCGGACCGGTGGCCAAGAAGCCGCCGGTGCAGGCGAGCGGCTATTCCGGACTCGGCGCGGAGAGCGTGCCGGCGGAGGTCGTCGCGCAGTTCGCGGCGAAGCCGCTCGACGAGCGCGTGTCGCGGAAGATCCAGGCGATGCTCGACGTGCGCGGCGCCGGCGGTGGCCTGCTCACGTCGAAGGGCGACCGCATGGTGTTCTCCACGCGCGTCACCGGCACGAGCCAGATCTGGCGGCAGGACGGCGCGATGAAGTACGCCATCCAGCTCACCGGCGGTGAAGATCGTACGTCGCCGGTGGCGCTCACGCGCGACGACAAGTGGATCGTCGTGTCGCGCGATGTCGGCGGTCAGGAGAATCCTGGCCTGTACGTCATGTCGATCGAGGGCGGACCGCTCAAGTTGATCCAGCACGCACCGAAGGTGCAGACGAGCCTGCAGTTCGTCGCCGAGGACGGCAAGTCGCTCTACTACCGCGCCAACGACAAGGTCGCCGACTCGTACGCGATCTATCGCTACGACCTGGCGACCGAGAAGAAGGAGCTGGTGTTCGATCAGCCCGGGCTCTGGTCCGTTGCCGATCACCGCGGGGACACCTGGCTCCTCAACAGGGACCTCGGTAGCACGCAGCAGGAGATCTATCAGTACGAGCTCTCGAGCAAGAAGCTCACGCCGCTGCTCGGCCAGGGCGAGGTCGAGGAGTACGACGTCTCGTTCGGCGCGAAGCCGGGACAGGTGCTCGTGCGCACGAACAAGCTGGGCCAGTTCCAGCGCGTGTATTCCCTCGAGGGCGGCAAGCTTACTCCGATCACGCCCGACGTGAAGTTCGATGTCGAGAGCTTCGCGATCGACGAGGCGCGCAAGCGCATCTACTACAACACCAACGAGGACGGCTACGCGCGGCTCGCCGTGCTCGACGCAAGGACGTTGAAGCCGCTCGCGTTGCCGGCGCTGCCACGTGCCGACAATGTCTACGTCGCGGGCCTGACCAAGAACGGCCGGTTCGTCGGTCTCGCGTACGACAGCGCGAACCAGGTGCCGCAGGCGATCGTGTTCGACTGGCAGACGAAGAAGTCCACGACGTGGCGCACCGCGAGCACGCCCGAGATCGATACGACGCGGTTCACCCCCGTCACGCTCGAGTTCTATCCCGCGCGCGACGGCACGCGGATCCCGATGTTCGTGCGCCGCGCGACGAACTGCGCCGGCCCCTGCCCTGTCATCGTCGAGTTCCACGGCGGCCCGGAAGGCCAGTCGACGGCCGGATTCTCGGGATACGCGCAGCTGTACGTCGAGGCGGGCTTCACGCTGGTGCAGCCGAACGTGCGCGGCTCTTCCGGCTACGGCAAGGCCTGGCTGCACGCCGACGATGGACCGAAGCGTCTGCAGGTCGTCAGCGACATCGAGGACGCGGCGAAGTTCATCCGCGCGAGCTTCGGCAAGGACGGCAAGGCTCCGAAGATCGGCATCTCGGGCGGCAGCTACGGCGGCTACTCGGTGCTGATGGGCATGACGTACTTCGCGGGCGCGTACGACGCCGGCGTCACGAACGTCGGCATCTCGAACCTCACGACGTTCCTCATGAACACCGCGCCGTATCGCCGCATCCTGCGGATCAGCGAGTACGGAGACCCCGTGAAGGACAAGGAAGCGCTGGTGCAGCTCTCGCCCGTCACGCACATCGCGAAGATCAAGGCGCCGCTGATGATCATCCAGGGCGTCAACGATCCGCGCGTTCCGGTCGGCGAGGCGATGCAGATCTATCGCGAGCTCGAGAAGCGCAAGATTCCGGGCAGCATGATGCTATTCGCCGACGAGGGTCACGGCGCCGCGAAGCGCGGCAACATCGTGATGACCATCGGGCACACGATCGCGTTCTTCGAGAAGCACCTCAAGCAGCAGTAGCAGGTCAATCGAGGCGGCCGCAGAGGAAGCGCAGCAGCGCCTCGGCCTTCGGCAGGAACGTCGCGAGCTCGACGTACTCCGTCGTCGTGTGAAAGCCCGCGCCGCGCGGCCCGAGCCCATCGATCGCCGGCACGCCGAGCGGCGCGACGGTGTTCGCATCGGAGCCACCGCCGAGGAGCGGGGCCTCGCCATCACCGAGGCCGGCGGCGCGCGCGCACGCAGCGTACTCGTCTCGCAGCGCGGCAGAGGCAGACGTGCGCTCGAGCGGCAGGCGGTTTGCTCCACCCGAGACCTCGATACGCACGCCCGGCACCGCTGCGGCGGCCTCGTCGGCAGCGGCACGCAGTGCGGCGACCAGCGCCTCGGCCTCGGCGACGGTCTCGTAGCGCATGTCGAGTGCGCACTCGGCGCGCTCGGGCACCGTGTTCTTCGACGTGCCGCCGGTCATCTGCCCGACGTTGACGGTCACGCCGCGCTCGTAGCTCGTGAGCTTCTGCGCCGCATCGACGAACCGCGACAGCGCCCAGATCGCGTTCGCGCCGTCCTTGTGGTTGTTGCCCGCGTGCGCGGCCTTGCCGTGCGCGACGACCTGCATCGCGCCCACGCCCTTGCGCCGCGTGATGATCATGTCGTTCGCGCGGCCCGACTCGAACACGAGCGCGCACGAGGCGCCGGCGGCGAGCTTCTTGAGATGTGGCGCCGAGGTGGGCGAGCCGACCTCCTCGTCGGAGACGGAGACCACGACGATCGGCAGCTGCGCGAGCAGGCTCGCGGACTCGAGCGCGGCGAGCGTGGTGCGGATGACGGCGAGGCCGCCCTTCATATCGAGCGCGCCGGGGCCGACCGCGCGGCCGTTTCCATCCTCCGTCCAGCCCTCGAAGTGGCCGGGCGGAAACACGGTGTCGTGGTGGCCGACGAGCAGGATCGGCGCGCCGGCGGCGGCCGTGCGCCACACGAGGTGCGTGCCGAAGCCCTCGGCTGGGATCTCGGTCAGCGCGAGCGACGGCAGCGCGAACGCCTCGCGCAGCAGCCCGCCGACTGCATCGACTCCCGCGACGTTGGCCGTGTAGCTGTTGATCTCGACCCAGCGGCGGGTCAGCTCGAGCATCTCGGGGCCGCGCGTACGGAGGTCGGAGAGTGCGCTGTCGAGTTTTCCCATCGGCTGGGCCATGGCATACCAGGGACCACCATGGCAAAGCGATTCAAGGCAGCGATCATCGGCGGCAGCGGCTACGGCGGCGCGGAGCTGGCGCGACGCCTGCTGATGCATCCCGACGTCGAGCTCGTCCGCGTGGCGTCGATCGATCACGTCGGCGAGCCGCTCGGTGCGGTCCACCCGAACCTCGATGGCGCGACCGAGCTCGTGTACGAGGATCTCTCGCCGACGGACGCGGTGAAAGGCTGCGATGTCGCCCTGCTCGCCCTGCCCCACAAGGTCACGGCCGCGAAGGTGCCCGAGCTGATCGCCGCGGGCGTGAAGATCGTCGACATGTCGGGCGACTTCCGCCTGCGCGATGCGGCGAGCTACGAGAAGCACTACGGCGCGAAGCACCCGCACCCCGAGCTGCTCGGGACGTTCGTCTACGGCCTGCCGGAGCTCAACCGCGACAAGATCAAGGCGGCGAAGTACGTCGCGTCGCCCGGCTGCTTCGCCACCACGATCGAGCTCGCGCTGTTGCCGCTCGCACGCGCGGGTCTGCTCGACGGTGTCGTCGTTCACGTGCAAGGCATCACCGGCTCGTCGGGATCCGGCATCGCGCCGCAGGCCGGCACGCACCACCCGAGCCGCGCCGGCAACCTCAAGACGTACAAGCCGCTCGAGCACCAGCACGTCCCCGAGGTCGTGCAGCTGCTCGGTGACTCCGGTGCGAAGAACGTCGAGATCCGCTTCGTTCCGGTCTCCGCACCGCTGACGCGCGGCATCTTCGCGACCTGCTTCCTCGAGCTCCCCGAGTCGATCGACAAAGGGAAGCTCGCCTCGATGTTCGACGAGTCCTACGCGCGCGAGCCGTTCACGCGGCGCCCGAAGGCACGGCTGCCCGAGGTCGTCGCGGTCGCCGGTTCGAACTACGTGGAGGTCGGCTTCACGGTCGGCCCCGCGGCGAACGGCAAGCGCACGGTGACCTGCTTCTCCGCGCTCGATAACCTCATCAAGGGCGGCGCGGGTCAGGCGATCCAGAACATGAACCTCGTGCTCGGCTGCGACGAGAAGGCGTCGCTCGAAGACGTGGGGAACTGGCCGTGAGTCTCGTCGTCAAGATCGGCGGCGAGGTCATCGGGTCCGGCGAGGCAGCGCTGCTCGCCGCGGATCTCAAGATCCTCATCGATGAAGGCGCGCAGGTCGCGATCGTCCACGGCGGCGGACCGCAGGCCACGGCGCTGCAGAAGAGGTTAGGTATCGAGACGGTGCAGATCGCGGGCCGCCGCGTGACCGACGCCGCCACTCTCGACGTGATGAAGATGGTGCTCGCCGGCAAGCTCAACGTCGATCTGTGCGCGGCGCTGACGAAGGCCGGCATCGCTGCGGTCGGGCTCCACGGCGTGTCGGGTCAGGTCGTGAAGGCGGTGCGGCGGCCGCCGAAGAAGTACGCCGGTGCTGGCGACGAGCCCGTCGACATGGGCTTCGTCGGCGACGTCACCGGCTTCAACCTCGACCTCCTGCGCACGCTGTGGGTCGAGCACTACGTGCCCGTGATCGCGTGCCTCGGTGCAGATGCCGAGGGTGGCGTCTACAACATCAACGCGGACATGGTCGGCAACCAGCTCGCTGCGGCGCTCTCCGCGGACCGCCTGTTCCTGATCACGTCGGCGCCCGGTGTCCTCAAGGACATCAACGATCCGTCATCGCGGCTGCCGAAGCTGACGCGCGCCGAGGCGAAGCAGGCGATCGCCGACGGCATTGTCACCGGCGGGATGATCCCGAAGCTCGAGGAAGCGATGGCGGTCGTCGACCAGGGTGTCGGTGCGATCCACATCCTCGGCAAGCTCGCCGCCGGCGACCTCGTGCGCGCGGTCCGCGAGCCCGGCTCCGTCGGCACGACGCTCGTCGCGTAAAGATTCTGCAACCGCGCGGCATGCGGCGGCGTCGATGAGTACATGACGTACCGCAACGACGTCGATGCGCTCGTCGCGCGTCACGATGCGCTCGACGCCGAGGTCACGCGGATCCAACGCGACCGCGACCAGCTCCGCTCGCTGATCGACAACAAACGAGCCCGCTTACGCCTGCCCATCCTCGACAACCTGCATGTCGCGTCGCCCTGCAAGGAGGACTGGAACGCGATGTCGGGCGATGCGCGCGTGCGGCACTGCGGGCGCTGCGACCAGAACGTCTACAACCTGTCCGAGATGACGCGCGAGGAGGCCGAGTCGCTCCTGTTCGCGAAGGAAGGGAAGCTGTGTGCACGCTACTACCGGCGCAAGCACGACGGCGCTGTGATGACGAAGGACTGCCCCCTCGGCCGCACGCGCAAGCGACGCTGGCTGTTCGGGCTCGGCTTCCTCGGGATGGTGCTCGGCGTCATCGGCGGCTGGTTCGCGCTGCGCAAGTCGCCGAGGCAGTACACGCTCGGCTCGGTCGGCTCGATCGACGACGAGATCGAGGTGATGCAGGGCAACTTCCCCGCTCGTCCAGAGCCGCCCGGCGGCCCCGCCGACGACGATCGCCTCGAACTCCCCTCGGGCGGCATCGGCGACGAGGTTCACCATCGAGACGAGCCGCAGGTCTGGCGCGTCAAGCCATGAGCCTGTGCGTAGACGAGCTCGCGAGAGTCGGCGAACAGGACGTGACGGGGCGAGTGCACGGCGCGCGGCGCGCTCGCGATGCAGGACGTGTGCGGCCGTGCTTCGTGCGTCCTTGCATGTGCCGGCCCGCGCGCGCGAGCGGGTCCCCGGGGCACGCCTGTCTGAGGCCGGCCCACGCGCGGAGCAGA
>JACCRC010000083.1 GCA_013813765.1 Deltaproteobacteria bacterium
CTGCTACTTCGGCCCGTCGAGATAGGACTGGACCTCGCGCTCCACGGCGAGCAGCTGGTCGGCGGGAGAGGCCCGACCGGAGAGCACCTCGCCGAGGGCAGTCTTGTACGGCGTCCACACCATGCGCATCGCCGCGCCCTTGGGCATCGGCACCGTGTGTGCGAGCTGATCGCGAAACGCGCGCAGCGTGGGATCCGCGGCGATCTCCTGGTCGTCGTACGCGTGGATGTTCGGCACGACCTGCCGCGCGATCTTCGCGCGCTCGATCGCGGAGGCGTCGGAGGTCAGCGCGTCCATGATCGCGAACGCGGTGTCCTTGTCCTTCGCGCGCGCCGACATCAGCATGCCCTCGGCGCCGAGGAACGGTGCCGCAGGCTTTCCGGTCGCGCTCACCGTCGGCAAGGTCGCGACCTTCCACGGAACACCGGCGGCGATGTCGGACTGAAACCATGGGCCGCTCATCACGGTCGCGGCCTTGCCCTCGTTGAACAGCGTCGCGACCAGCGGACCCTCCGCGTGACCGGGGGCGACGCCCGTCGCGACCAGGTCGCGCGCGAACGCCATCGCGGCCGCTGCTTCCGGCGTCGCGATCGCGAGGTTGCCGTCTTCGTCGACGATCCGGCCGCCGAAGCCAAACAGCCACGGCGCGTGGCCGTAGAGATCGACGTTCGCGTAGGCGACCGCGTAGCCGCGCCGCTTCGTCATCTCCGGCGCGAGCGCGATCAGCGCATCCGTCGTTGTCGGTGGGGTCGCGACGAGGTCGGTGCGGTAGTAGAGCGCGATCGACTTCACCGCGACCGGCAGGCCCCAGAGCGAGCCCTTGTACGCCATCGACTCGACGGCCTCGTCGGTGAACCGCGCCGCTCGCGCCTCGTCGACCCAGAACTCGATCGGCTCGATCACGCCGGAGTCCGCCCAGTCGCCGATCCGGTCCTGCGGGTAGATGAACAGATCGGGTCCGTTGCCGCCGGGAATCGCGCTCGTCAGCTTGTCGGCGAACGCCGCGTACGGCACGCCGACGAGCTCGAGCGGTTGATCCGGATGCTCGGCGTTCCAGCGCGCGGCGCTGCGGGTGAGGGCCGAGGCCTCGGTACCGTTGTACGCGTGCCACAGCACGGTGCCCTGCGTGCGGCCGCAGCCGCCGAGGAGCGCGAACAGCACGGCGAGCGCTCCGAGCGCCTTCTTCTTCCGCGCCTTCGGCTTCTCCGGCGGCGGCGGAGGTGGGGCAGGGGGCGTCTCTTCCTGCGTCTGGGTCGCAGCGGGCGAGCGCCACCCCAGCGCCGTGCGGACAGCCCGCAGGCGCGTCGCCGAGTCGTCCTTCGTCACAGCCGGAGCTCCGTCGCTCCATCGAACACGTGGATCGCCTTCGGATCGAACCAGACCTGGACTGTGTCGCCGGGGCGCGGCGCGGAGCCCGCATCCGTGCGCACGGTCAGCGGACCAGCGGCGGACTCGAGGTGCAGTACGACCTCGGCGCCGAGGACCTCGCGCATCGCGACCTCACCCGAGAGCGCGACGTCATCGGTGTTGCCGACGAGCGAGAGCCGCTCGGGCCGCACGCCGACGACGACGCGATCGACCGCCGACTTCGCGGGACGGAGCGAGGTCTTCGTGGTGAGCGGGATCGCGAAGCCGGGACCGCGCGCCGTCTGGCTGTCACCGGTCGCGGTGAGATCTGCGGAGAGGAAGTTCATGCTCGGCGTGCCGAAGAAGCCGGCGACGAAGCGGTTTGCGGGTCGCTCGTAGATGTCGACCGGCGTCCCGATCTGCTGGACGACGCCGTCCTTGAGCACGACGATCATGTCGGCGAGCGTCATCGCTTCGATCTGATCGTGCGTGACGTACATCGAGGTCGTCTTCGACATGTTGTGAATGCGCGCGATCTCGCGGCGCATGTCGCTGCGCAGCTTCGCGTCGAGGTTCGAGAGCGGCTCGTCGAACAGGAACACCTTGGGCGCGCGCACCACCGCGCGTCCAATCGCCACGCGCTGGCGCTGGCCACCCGAGAGCGCCTTCGGCCGGCGCTCGAGATACGGCTTCAGACCCAGGTTCTCCGCGGCGGCGAACACGCGCGTCTGGATCTCGGCCTCGGGCAGGTGCTTGATCCGCAGCCCGAACGCCATGTTCTCGAACACGGTCATGTGCGGGTAGAGCGCGTAGCTCTGGAACACCATCGCGATGTCGCGCTCGGCCGGCGCCACGTTCGTGACGTCGCGACCGCCGATCTTGATCGTGCCGGCGCTCGGCTCCTCGAGCCCCGCGACCATCCGCAGCGTCGTTGACTTGCCGCAGCCCGAGGGGCCCACGAGCACCGCCATCTGACCCGACGGCACGACGAGCGCGAGATCGGGGATCACGGGGCGGTCCGCGCCTTCGTACTGCTTCCGGATGCCGTGAAGCTCGAGCTCACTCACGGGCGCTGCGTGCAGCAAGCTCTGCGCCACGCCAAGTGCCCGTCTCGTCGAGCGATCGCACCTCCGCCGTTGCGTCTGGCAACGACCGACCGAGCAGACCTCAACGCGCCTGCCGGGGACTGCCAGGACGGCCGTGTCGCTCCTCGCGGCGCGCTCTCAGAAAAGTGTCGGTCTGGATCAGCGTTTCGCGGGGTTGGACGCGGCACGCGCCGTGCTCTTGCCCACGTCCATGAAGGCCGTCCTCGCCGCGCTGCTACTCGCTCCGACTCTCGCCGCCGCCGGCCCGATCGTCTACAGCGGCCCGCCGGGCTCCGCACCACCGGCGCCGATCGCGCCGCTCGCCCAGCCGGTCTCGCCGGAGGTGCCGAAGAAGACCGTCGGATTCGACCGGATGCAGGAGCGCGTCGCGAGCGGACGTGGCCTCGTCACCTCGACCGCGCTCACCGTGCCCGAGGGCAAGGTCGAGGCATCGTTCCAGCTCGTGGTGCCGTTCCTCGGCATCGGCGGGCTCAATGCGGGCATCACGAAGTCGACAGAGGTCTGGGTCGACGGCGCGACGACGTTCGAGTCGGACGGCGAAGGCAGCGAAGAGCACGCGTACGGCATCGGCATCAAGCAGGTGATCGTGCGCAACAAGAACGTCGCGATCGCACTGACGGCTTCTCTGCGAAAGATCAGCGAGAACAGCGAGAGTGGTTGGAAGTCGATCGGTGCAGTCGGATCGCTCTGCGTCGATGACGACTGCAGCGTGATGGTGTCTGGTGCCGCGCAGCGGCTCTTCAGCCACCGCGACGAGTATTACGGCGATGGCTCCGACGCCATGATGTTCACCTTCGGTACGTCGATCGGCAATCGCACGACGCGGGTCCTCATCGATCTGGTGAGCGTCGATGAAGAGAGCATCGCGTTCTTCGGCATGCGGTTCGGCGGCACGTCGATGGCGTTCGACGCAGGCATCGTCAAGCCGCTGATGGACAGCGAAGGCGATGTGCCGACCATTCCCTGGCTCGGCTTGACCGCCCGGATGTAGCCCGCCGCGTCATAAGTCCAGCGTTTACCGCGATCTCCGGATCATTGACCGATCGCCTGCGGCGGGTTACGCGTATGCATTCACATGCAGCGCCGTACTCCTCGTCGTCGGCCCCTGTTCGCCGGTGGCCGCCGGGCGCAGCGCGTGAAGCACCAGATGCTCCCGGTGGGGCTGCCCGCTCCCCTTGGTCACGCGTCGAACCCGGTCGATGGTGCGACGTTGCGCGTGCTCGGCTCGGGTGATCCCGCGTTCCAGAGGATCCTCGAGCGCGTGAAGAGTGCCGAACGCTCCGTCGAGATCCGCGCGTTCTTGTGGCGCGACGACGAGGCCGGCAACCAGATGGGCGAGGCCGTGCTCGCGGCCGCGGATCGCGGCGCGAAGGTCACGATCCACAAGGACAAGATCGCCGCGGTCTACGAGTACACCGGCGGCAACAAGCAGAGCTTCTTCCACAAGCGCGTGGATCCGATCCGCGGCTTCCAGGCGTGGTTCCTCGGCGCGGTGTATCGCGCCCCCGGATCGTTCAAGCAGCGTCCGAACGCGCTGTCGGAGCGCATCCTCGAGCACCCGAACATCGACGTCCAGCACCACCGCAAGCGGTTCGATCACAGCAAGGTCTACATCATCGACGATCGGTATCTGATCCTCGGTTCGATGGGCGTCGGCGATAACCATCGCCACGACTGGTACGACGTGATGGTCGAGATCGACGGGGCCGATCACATCGAGCGGTTGCGCGAGCGCATGGCCGGCCACGACGAGTTCGATCCGTCACGCGGCGTCGACTTCCTCGTCCATAGCCGCGAGGCGCACCGCAAGAACACATGCCCGATGATGAGCCACCGGCTCGCGCTGATCGACTCGGCGCAGGTCTCGCTCACCGTCGAGATGGCGTACATGAACGATCGCCGGTTCACGGCGGCGCTCGCCCGCGCCGTGCAGCGCGGCATCGACGTGAAGCTCGTGACCGCCGACCAGGCCGACGTGCTCGCGAACATCAACCGCTACACCTGCGACGCGCTCATGCGGCTCACCGGTGCGCCCGACAACCTGACCATCGTGCTGCTGCCGCGCATGGTGCACAGCAAGGTCGTGGTGATCGATCACCGGTTCTCGGACGTCGGCTCGGCGAACTTCACGTCGCTGTCCCACGGCGTCTACGACGAGATCAACCTGTACGCGGACTCCGAGTCGTTCGCGCTCTCGCTCGAGGCAGAGATCGCCAGCCACTGCGCAGGTGCGCGGATCGCGGACCAGCGCCTCACGTATCGCAAGATGTACTCGGGCCTCGAGCGCGCGATCATCGCATATCAATCGCGCCGAGGCGGCTGATGGTCTCGACACCGCACGACGCGAGCGAACGCGCGAAACAAGAGCGTCGCCGGCAGATCCTCGCGGCCGCGAAGGCGGTGTTCGCGGACGCCGGGTATCACGGCGCATCGATCCACGCGATCATCGAGCGCGCGCAGATCGCTCGCGGCACGTTCTACCTGTACTTCGCGTCAAAGGCCGCGGTGTTCGACTCGATCCTCGACCAGGCGCTCGCGGACCTTCGCTCGCGCATTCACCGCATCGCGGTCGATGATCCGGCGGCGCCGCCTCCGCAGGTCCAGCTGCGCTCGCAGGTGATCGCGACGCTCGAGTACATCGTGCAGGATCGCCCGCTCGCGACGCTGCTGCTCTCCGCGGGTAACACGCCCGACGTCGAGGCCGCCGAGCGCATCGAGCAGTTCTATGGCGAGATGCGCGACCTCCTGCGCCGCGCGCTCGAGTCCGGCCTCGAGATCGGGCTGCTCCGCAAGTGCCACCCCGAGCTGGTGTCGGCGGCGATGCTCGGCTTGATCCGCGGCGTGATCGAGCAGCTCGTTCGAAAGGAGAACGCACTGAAAGTCGAGGAAGTCGTCGACGAGCTGCTGATGGTCGCGCTGCGCGGCGTCCTGAAGTAGCTACTCGACGGCGATGTCGTTCTGCACGGCGCCGGGGCTGATCACCGAGCCCGCCGTGTTGCGCGTGCGGCCCTTGAGCTCGGTGCGTCCACCCGCGCCGCCGCCGCCGCCGCCGCGCGCCATCGTACCATCGGTGTAGGTCGTGCCTGCGGTCGGCGCCGCGCCGGTTCCGCCGCGACCGCCGCTCGCCGTCATGTACACGCCACCCGACGCCTGGCTCGAGTCGTTTACGTGACCGCGCGATCCGTTGGCCGTGTTCGGTGCTGCGCCACCGCCGCCGTTCGCCGTGACCGCGCCGCTGATCGTGACGACGGGAGCCTCGACGAGGATCGCGCCACCGCTGCCACCACCACCGCCGCCGTCTCCGGTGGCGCTCGTGCGACCGCCTTCACCCGGCGCGGTGGCCTCACCGCTGATCGTGATCGACTCCATCGCGACGAGTGCGAGCGCACCGCCGCCACCGCCGCCGGCGCCGCCGCGAATCACGTCGGGGCTGGGCGCGGTCTCCACGCCTCCTGCCCCACCGCCGTTGCCACCGCGCAGCGGAATCGTCGTCGGGCCGCCGGTCGGAGCGCTGCACGTCTGGCCACCGGCACCGAACGTCGTCGTGTTCGACGGCGCGCCGTTCCCACCAGTCGCGCGGCCACCACCCCCGCCACCACCCTCGCCGAAGTTCGCCATCTGCCACAGGCCGGCGCGGCCGCGGCAGGGCAGGCTGTTCGATCCGGACGTCGCACCCGCGGCGCCGCCGGCACCACCGTTGACGCCATTTGCTCCGTTGTCGATTCGACCGTGCACGGTGATCGTCGTCGCGGCGAACAGCACGAGCGCGTTGTCACCCCGGGCATCCCAGTCGTTCGCTGAGTCGGTGATCGGGTCGACGAAGAAGCTGTTCGCCGTGAACACGCCCATCTTGTCGATCACCGTGAAGCCGATGCCGGCGATCACACCGGTACCCGCCGCGCGCAGTGGCATGCCGCCGGCGTGCGTGATCACGCCCGTCTCGGTGTCGAAGTCGAGGTCGAGGCCCGACACATCGGCGGTCGCGCCTGCGAGCAGCGCGGTCGTGAGCCCGTTCGATGGCACCATCTGCAGGCAGTGCGCGGGCGTCGTACCAACTGCGTCCGCACAACCGAGCGAGCACGTCATCCGGCTATTGCAGCCCGCGAGATCGTTTCCGATGCAGCTGAGCTCGGGGCACACGTCGATCGCGACATCGATCGCCGCGTCCTCGGGGACCATGTCGGGCGACTGACACAGATCCGCGATGCACCGCAGCCCGGTCGGGCACTCGCCGCGCTCGTTGCACGGCGCACCT
The DNA here is from genome assembly GCA_013813765.1 of Deltaproteobacteria bacterium. Lineage (GTDB taxonomy): Bacteria > Myxococcota_A > Polyangia > Haliangiales > Haliangiaceae > JABFXX01. The sequence continues at coordinate 6,709 of JACCRC010000083.1, forward strand.
GCCTGCGGCGCGGGGCTATAGCACCCAGCGAGCGCGATCACCGGGGCGAGATGCAGCGCCCTCATGGACCTAGAGTACCTCGGCGCTCACTGCATCACGACGTCGTTCTGCGTCGCCACGGGGTTCTGCAAGCTGGGGCTCAGATCACGAACGCGCGCACGAATCTCGATGCGTCCGACCGCGCCGCCCCCACCGCCGCCGCGCGAGATCACGGTGCCCAGCAAGTCGTCGTGGAAGTAGCTCTGACCCGCGCCGGGTGGCGTCGTGAGTGTGCCGCCATTCCCGCCGCGGGCCGTCCCACCGGGGCCGGTGTAGGCGCCGCCGGTTGCCGCTGCCGTGCTCGCGAATGCGCCGTTGCTGCCGTCGTTGTTCGTCGGTGCCGCGCCACCTCCGCCTCCCGCGGTGAGGGCGCCGCGGAGCACGACCTTCGGTGCCTCGAGGAGCACGGCGCCGCCACCACCGCCACCACCGCCGCCTTCGCCGTTCGTCAGCACGACGCCGCCGCCGCCCGGGGCTGCGACCGCCGCACCGTTCATCACCGTGATCTGCTCCATCGCGACGAGCGACACGCCTCCGCCACCGCCACCGCCGTGGTTGCCGCCATTCGCGGCGCCGTTGCCACCGCCCCATCCGCCGCGCAACGGGACCGTCGATGGCGTCGTGCACATCGCGCCGCCGATTCCCGTCGGACCGCCCGCGCTCGACGCACCGCCATTGCCTCCCGCGGTGGCGCC
>JACCRC010000088.1 GCA_013813765.1 Deltaproteobacteria bacterium
TCGTCGATCGACTGGCGGTGGTGCTCCGCGGTCCGCGCCATCTCCGCGTGGATCGCGACCTTGTCCGCTGGCGAACGCGCGAGCGCGAGTCGGCGGCCCTGGATGTCGGCGACCGCCATCCAGTCCCCGGCACGCCCATACGCCCCCTCGAGGGAGGTCAGTGCTGCCAGATCATCCGGATCGAGATCGAGGACCGACTGCCACGCTGAGACCGCGCGGGCGCCATCGGTCTCGAGCTGCGCGATCTCGACGCGAATCGACTTCTCGTCGCCCGAGGAGGCAGCGAGCCGGGCCGAGCGGCCGAGCACGTCGATCAGCTCGCTGCGGTTTCCGCTCATCCGGTAGATCCGCGCGAGCTCGTCGAGCGCGGCGCGATCGCTATCATCGTTGTCGGTGACCTCGCGCCACGCGGCGATCGCACCGTCGCGATCTCCGGCGCGCTCCGCGATCTGTGCGACCTCGGCGAAGGCCTCTCGGCGCTCCGTCCCGTCGGTGACGATCCGCCCGCGTTCGCGCAGCGCGCCTGCGAGCGCGATCCCGTCGCCGCGCTGGCGCAGGATCGTGATCAGGTCGTCGAGCGCTCCAAGCGAGTCGGGCTCGATGGCGAGCGCGGCGCGGTACGACGCGGCGGCCTCCTCGAGCTGGCCGAGGCGCTCGCGCTGGATCCGCCCGAGGAACGTCAGCAGCTCGACCTGGACCTCCGAATCGCGGCTCGCTGCATCCGGTGCGTTGACGATCGCGCCAACGCGCACCGCGACCTCGGGCCACTGGCCGAGGCGCTCCGCGAGCCGGTTGGTCTCCGACAGCGCCTGCTCCGACGCCGGATCGACGGAGAGCCAGCGCAGCGCCGCATCCAGCGCGCGTCCGCGGTCACCGAGGCCCGTCTCCGCGAGCTCGACGATCCTGCCCAGCAGTGTCGCCTTGTCGATCGGATCCGGCGTGATCTCCAGGCGAGCCTCGAGCACGCCGAGCAGGCGCGCCGAGTCGTTGTCCATCTCGAACAACGGCTCGAGGATCTCGACGATCTCCGCACGCTGCTCCGGCACCGACAGCAGCATCCGCTCGAGAGCCGCGCGGGCCTGCGGGTGGTTCGGCACGAGCTGGATGACCTCGCGATAAGCACCGACCGCCCCCCGCGTCTCGTGCAGCGTGGTCTCCTGCAGGTCCGCCAAGCGGAACAGATACTCGGCGGTGTGGAGGTCGTCCTCGGACGCGTCCGCCTGACGGCGCAGAACGACGGCGAGATCGGGCCACCGGCTCGACCGCGCGAGCACGCGCTCGAGAGCCGTGAGCGCGGATCGCGGGTCCGGACCGTGCGACGCGCGCTCGAACGCAGCAGCAGCGCGCGTCAAGTCACCGAGCTTGTCCTCGGTGATCTGCCCGAGGCGCATGGCGTACGCCTGCTCGACGTCGGGCGGCAGCGATTCGTCGAGCAGCGCATCGAGGCGCGTCGCGAAGTCGCCCCACAGGTTCTGGCTCTCCGCGAGGCGGTGCAGTGGACCGAGCAGATCGGCGTCGTCCGGATCCGCCTGGATCGCGCGCGACCACACCGCGAATGCCTCGACCGGCTGGTTCGCGAGCGTCTCGTGAACCTCCGCGAGGAGCGTCCAGTCATTGCGGCGTTGCTCCGGATCGTCCGAAGGCACCGCGAGGCGACGCTCGTAGATCCGCACGAGCCCGGCGGCATCCCGATCGGCGGAGTAGATCCGCTCGAGGATCGCAGTCGCGGGCACGACGTGATCGTCGCGCAGCATCAGCGACTCGAGCGCAGCGCGGCCGCCGGCGTGCGATGGCAGGACTTGCAGAACAGCGCCGTAGCGCGGGATCGCAGCGTCGGGATCGAGCAGCTGCACCTCGACCAGGTGCGCCGCGCGGAACGCGAGCTCTGCACGCTCGGTGCTCGTGGTGGCGAGCAGCGCGCGTCGATCGACGATATCGAGCAGCTCGGGCCACAGCTTCTGCTTCGCGTAGATCCGATCGAGCTCGGCGAGTGCCCGCGGCTCTCCCTGATCGTCGTCGAGGATCGCGGTCAGCTGACCGATCGCCTGGTGAATATCGGCGAGCTGGTACTCGTAGACCTGCGCCGCCGCGTGGCGCAGCTCCTGGCGCTCCGCGATGTCAGCGGTCAGCTCGATCTTGCGCTCGAGCGTCAGCACGAGCTCGCGTGCATCGCTGCTGCCAGCGGTGAACCCGACAGACTCGATCGAGGCACGGTACAAACGCTCGAGGGCATCGAGCGCGGACATGTCCGTGTCGTCGACGGAAAGGACGTTCTTGTAGGCGTGGATCGCGGCGGTGCGATCCTGCAGCGTCTCCTCGTAGAGTGCCGCGACGCGGTGGAGCAGCACGAGCCGCACACCCGCGTCCTCCGACAGCTCGGCGCGCCGCGCGACCACCGAGACCAGCTCCTCGACCCTGCCCTGCATCGCGAGCAGACGATCGAGGGCGGCGAGCGCGACAGGGTCATCCGGGCGAGCCTCGTCTACCTTGCGCCAGGCGCGGATCGCCTGCGGGACGTCGTTGCGCTGCGACTCGTGGATCTCGGCGGTACGCGCCCACAGCGCGCCGGCGAGGTCCTGGTTCGGTGCCGCGGCTGCGCCCTCTTCGAGCGTCGCCACCGCGTCGTCCCACGCTTCGAGCCGCTGCGCGAGCGAGAGCAGCTTCGTCAGGCTCTCCTCCTCGGCGACGTCGATCCGCCACGCTCGCGCGAGCGCGTGCAGCGCGAGATCGAGTGCACCGCCGCGCTCCTCGTGAATCTTCGCGATCTCCTGGAGCACCGTGACCTGATCGAGCGGGTCGCGGACATAGTCGAGCTTGGCGTCGAGGATCACGACGAGCTTCTGCCACCAGTCCTGCTCGCGATACACCGGCTCGAGTAGCTCGGTGATCCGCTCGCGGTACTGCTCGTGCACGACGAGGCGCTCGAGGGACGCGACTGCGCGGTCCCACAGCGCACCCTCGGCGATCACGTTCTCCAGTTGATCGATCGATGCACCGAGATCGACGATCTCGAGCTCCTGGAGCTCGGCGAGGCGCAGGCGCAGCTCGGCCGTCTCCGATGCCGAGGATGGGTTCGACAGGGAGCGCGAGAGCCGGGCCTCGAGCAGGTCGACGAGGTCACGCCACTGCGCGCGCGAGCGGTACAGGCGCTCGAGCTCCGCAACGGCCTCGCGATACGCGTGCTCGACGATCGCAGAGCCGCCGCCGTCGGTTGCGATCACGACCTCGCGCCACGCATCGATCGCGCGCGCCGGATCGGCGAGCCCGTCCTCGAGCAACCGGGCGCGCTTGATCAGCGCCTCGCGGCGAAGATCGTCGTCGCTACGGGCGATCATGTCCTCGTAGATCGTGATCAGCTCGGGCCACTTGTTCGCGCGGGCGAGCAGCTCCTCGAGCCGCCGCAGGACCTCGCGCTCCGGCGGCTGCGCGCCGTCGATCTGGATCGCGAGGGCGCGGCGATACGCCAGGTACGCGCGGTCGGCATCGCCAAGGCGGCGGTCGTAGATCGCGCCGGCGGCGAGCGAAACATCGCGCAGCTCGGGCGATTCGCCTTCTTCGTCGTCGAGGTACTGCTGATAGGTCTGCGCTACGAACGCCCAGTTATCGACGACTGACGCGAGCCGTTGTAGCTGGTCGCGGATCGTTGGATCGTTCGGCGCCTCGCGGAACAGCCTCGCGTACCAGCGCGACGCGTTCTCGAAGTCCTCGAGCTGCTCCTCGTAGAGCCGGGCGACGAACTTCGTGAGCTTGAACCGCTCGCGCGGATCGCTCGCGCTCTCGAGCTTGGCCTCGTAGACGTTGATCAGGTCGTGCCAGCGTCGCTGCGCGACATAGATCGGCTCGAGCACCTCGGCCGCGAGCGGACGCAGGTCAGGATCGACGAGGTAGCGTTGCACGGCGGACAGCGCCTGCTCGTTGCGCGCGTCTCCGCTGAGCGCGGCGGAGTAGTTATCGATCGCTGCCTCGATGTCGTGGAGGTGCTTCTCGTGGATCTCGCCGAGCTGCACGCGCAACACCACTGCCTCTTCGACGGTGGTCGCGAAGCCGAGCCGGCGCTCGTACAGATCTACGACGTCGGGCCACCTGCCCTGCTCGCGGTACAGCGATTCGAGCGCTTCGACGGCATCGCGGCGCTCGGGTGCGACGGCGAGCACCTGCTCCCACGTCGAGGCCGCATCATCCGGACGGCGCAGCGTGATGTAGAGACCCGCGGCCTCGACGAGCGCGCTGACCCGATCGTCGACATCCGCGCTCGCGGCGTCGGCCTGGCGGAGCAGGATCTCGGTGAGCGCCGTGTCGTCGCCGGTCTCACGATAGATGCTCTCGAGCGCGGCCATCGCGCGGGCATCGTCGGGCTGGCCATCGAGGACCTTCTGGTAGTACTCGCGCGCGACGACGAGGTCCTTGCGCACGGCGCGGGACAGGTCGGCGACGTCGAGGTACAGCCGGCGCTGGATCTCGGAATCGAGGACGTTGGGCGCCACCTCGCGGTATGCGTCGATCAGATCTGCCTCGCGGCCCAGGTCGCCGGCGAGCCGCTCGACCTCCTCGATGACCCGTGCGATCTCCGGCTCTGTTGCTGCGTGCTGGAGCATCTGGAGCTGGGTCTCGAACGCGCCGGCCTTGTCGCCGAGCTGGAGCTCGCGCAGTCGCACGACCTCGCCGAGGTGGCGCAGCTTCGCCGGCGGGTCGTCCGTCCAGTCGACGGCGCGCAGCGACAGCGCCGCGAGCCGCTCGTGCTGGGCCGTGCCGTCGTAGACCGGGCGCAGGATATCCGCGGCCATCGCCCGCAGATCGACATCACCGAGTGCGGCTTCGACAGCAGCGAGCGCCTCCGCGTTGTCGGAGTCCGCGGCGAGAACTTGCGACCAGCGCTCGAGCGCCTCGACCGGGCGGGAGAGCGGACCGGAGAACAGCTTCGCGATCTCGACGTCGAGGGGCGCGCGGTTCGCGGGATCGAGGTTCGCCTGCCGCTCGAGGACGTCGAGCAGATCGGCGTGGCGGCTCGCCTCGCGATACAGGCGCGCGAGCTCCGCGAGAGCGGTCGCGTCGTTCGGGTCGCGATCCAGGATCTCGAGGTGCGCGGCGATCGCCTCGTCGGGCTCCTCGAGCATCACCTCGTGGATCTCCGCGATCCGCCCGAGGTAGCGCTTCGCCTCGTCGGGCGCCGCGTGATCGAGCTTGCGGTGCAGGATCTCGATCAGGTCGCGCCACTTCTCGCCGGCCTGGTACAGACGCTCGAGCGCGTTGAGCGCACCCGCGTCCATCGGCTGGTCGGTCAGCACATCGCGCCACGTTGCGATCGAGGCGTCGCGCTCGTTCAGCTTCTCTTCCTCGAGCGCCGCGACGCGCGCGAGCAGTGCGCGCCGCTCGTCCGGTTCCTCGGCCCACTCGGCCTGCTTGCGCATCACATCGCGCAGCTCGCGCCAGCTCTGGCTCTGATCGTAGAGGCGGGCGAGCGCGGAGCTCGCGCGACGGATCGTGCCCGGGTTCGTCGGGTCGACCTCGAGCAAGCGACGGTACGCCGCGATCGCGCGAGGTGCGTCGGCGAGCTGCGAGTCGTAGTACGCGGCGAGCTCGCCGAGCAGCGCACCTCGCGTGGTGACATCGCCGGCCGGCGCCGCGACTGCCGCTGCCTCGAACGCCGCCGTGGTCTCGGGCCAGCGGCTCAGTTGCTGCGCGAGCCGCGAGAGGTCGATTCGCGCGCGCTCGTGCGTCGGGTCGAGCTTCAGCACCTCGAGCCAGGCCTCGAACGCATTGCGGTGGCTCTGGAGCTCGGTCTCCTCGATCGTCGCGACGCGGGACAGGAGCTCCACGGCCTCGGTGCCAGCCGTCAACGTGCGCTGCGCGAGCAGCACGTCGACGAGGTCCTTCCACAGCTTGTCCTGCTCGTAGAGCGGTTCCAGCAGCCGCGCCACGCGCATCGTGACCTCCGGCCGCGGCATCATCTCCTCGAGGAGCTCTCGCGCATCTGCATGCGAGCGGCGCTTGATGACGATGTCCTCGAGCAGATCCACGGCGCGCGTCGACGAATCCAGCTTGTGCGCGAACAGGTCCGCGCGGCGATACGCCAGCTCGATCTGCTCCGCGCCGCTCCCCGGCGCCGCTTGCTCGGCCTGGCGGGACAGCAGCTCCTCGAGCTCGGTCCACTGCTCGCCCGCCGTGTAGAGGCGATCGAGCGCATGGTACGAGCCCATATGCGAAGCGTCGATCACGAGCACGCGGCGGTGTGCCTCGGCTGCGCGAGCCGGCTGCGCGAGCACGTCCTCCTCGAGCGCGGCGAGCTCCAGTAGCGAGGTCAGCCGCACGTGTTCGTCCATTGTGACCTCGGAGCGGCGCTCGAGTAGCGCGCGCAGATCGTCCCAGCGCTCCTCCGCGCGATAGCTCGCGATCAGCGCCTCGAACGCGTCGTCTGCGTCCGACTCGACCTCGAGCACCGCGATCCAGGCGCGCTCGGCGGTCTGGCGGTCACCGAGTCGCTCGCCAGCGACGATCGCGAGGTCGGTCGCGACCGCACGGATCTCTCCCGCCGTCGCGTTCTTCGAGCGCAGCGTCGCGAGCGCGGAACCGAGGTGCTGCGCCCACTCGCCGTCGCGGCCGAGCTGCCCTGCGAGCGCGCCGAGTGCGCCGCGAACATCCGGATCACCCGGCTCCGCGGCGAGCACGCGCAGACCCGCGAGCCAGGCCGAGCCCGGATCGCCGAGCTCGACGCCGTAGAGCCTCATCAGCGAGCGGTCGAGCTCGAGCCGCTCGACGGCGGTGGTGGCCTCTCCGGCACGGACCACCTCGACGGCGAGCGCCTGCATGCCGACGTTCCGCGACGCTTCGAGGTGCGGCAGGATCAGGCGAGCGGCTGCGACCTTCTCGGCCGGCTCGATCTTCGCGCCGGGGCCCTCGGCGAGCAGGAACCGCACGATCGCGCCGACGGCCTGTGGCCGCACGCCACCGCCCGGTGCGGGCACGGCGAGCGCGTCACGATAGGCCGCGAGTGCCCTCGACGGCCGCTCGATCGAGACCTCCTCGAGCTGGCCGATCCGCATCAGTAGATCGAACCGCGGCTGGCCATCGGCCGTGTGCTTGAGCTCGCGCGAGAGGACGTCGGCGAGTGACTCCCAGTCGCCGCGCGCCTCCTCGATGCGAGCAAGCGCGCGCATCGCACGCACCTGGTTCGGCAGCGCCTCGATCGCCTCGTAGTACGACGCGGCCGCACCGTCGAGATCGACGAGCTTCTCCTCCTGCAGCGACGCGATCTCGATCAGGAGCGATGCGCGCTCGTGCGCATCCTTCTCGCGCGTGGCGCGGCGGCGATACGACGCGAGCAGCTCCGGCCAGTCGTGCAGCTGGATCGCGAGCTCCTCGAGGTGCTGCTCGGCATCGCGATCATCGGCGGTCAGCGCGAGAACCTGGCGGTGGTATGCGCGCGCGCGCTCCGGGTCGACGAGGCGGCGGCTCGCGATCTTCGCGAGCTCGCGGAACAGCTTGAGGCGCATCGCCTCATCGAGCGACGGAAGCGCGAGCGCGCGGTCGAACGCGGCCGCGACGTCCTTCCACTGCTCGGGCTCCTGCGCGAGACGCAGCACGTCGGCGTACAGCGCCTCGTTCGTGGGCTCGAGCTCGAACGCGCGGAGTGTCCAGGTGAACGCGAGGGTGCGCGATGCGAGCTTCTGCTCGCAGAGCGCACGGATCTGCGCGATCTTCGCGAGGCGCGCCGCGTGATCGGGCGCCGCCGCGAGCTCGATCTCGAGCACCGTGATCAGCCGCGCCCACTTCTCCTGCCGCGTGTAGATCGGCGCGAGTGCGTTCGCCGCACCGACGTGCGTTGGCTCGACGGCGAGCACGCGCTCCCAGACCTGGCGCGCGCGCTCGAGCGCCTGGATCTGCGGAGGTCCTTCCTTCGCCGTACCCGCTCGCTGCTGCGCGAGCTGCGCCGCGCGCTCGACGAGCGGCAGCCGCTTGTCCTTCGCCTCGAGGCGATCGGCGATGCCGAGCAGCGCCTCGACGAGCTCCTCCTCCTGCCCGAGCCGCGCGTACAGCGCCTCGAGACCCGCGAAGTCGCCGGCCGTCGCATAGAGCTCGCGCAGCGTGCGGAGCGCCTTCGCGTGGCCTGGCTCGATGTCGAGTACTTCCTGCCACGCCGTCGCCGCGGCCGCCGGCGATCCGATGCGGTCGGCGTAGACCTGCCCGAGCTTCTCGAGCAGCGCGATCGCTTCCTTGCCCTGCAGCGACGCGCGCTGGCGGTGGAGGATCTCCGCGAGCGCGACGTAGCGCTTCTCGCGCTCGTAGAGCCCCGCGAGCGCGACCAGCGTCTCCGCGTGATCGGGGCCTGCCTCCGAGAGCACCGTGTTGTAGATCTCGATCGCGAGCCGCGAATCGCCGAGGCGCTCCGCAGCGAGCCGCGCCATCTCGGCCTGCTTCGCGTGCTTCTCGGCCGCCGGCATCACGCTCGCCTCGCGCGCGAGCACGTCGATCAGCGCGCGCCACTGGCGGCGCTTCGTATAGATCTCCTTGAGCTTCGCGAGCGAGTCGGCCTGCGCCGGCCCACCACCGCCGAGCTCGAGGATCCGCTCGAGGGGGCGGATCGCGTTCGCGAAGTTGCCGAACCGCTCCGACCACAGATCCGCGATCTCGCGGAGCAGCGCGACGCGCTCCTCGTCCGGAACATCCGGCGCCTCCGCCTTGCGCGTCAGCACCGCGATCAGGTCATTCCACCGGCCGAGCTGGCGGAACTTCGCGGCGAGCTCGTCACCCGCGCGCTTGTTGTCCGCGTCGATCTTGAGGATCGAGTTGTAGGTGTTGATCACCATCACGTCGAGCCGCAGACGGTCGCGATAGATCTCGACGACCTCGTGCAGCTTCGCGACACGGCCGGCGACATCCGTCTCCGGAAGCCGCTCGATCTCCTCCTTCATCAGATCGAGCAGCGCGTTCCACTTCTCGGTCTTGCGATACAGCCGCGCGAGCGACGTGCGCGCCGCCTGCGAGGTGGGGTCCTGGCGCAGGTGCTGCTTCCAGGCTTCGATCGCCTTCTCCGGGTTGTTCTGCGCCTCGGCGAGCTCGGCGATCTCGACGCCGATCGGCCGCGACTGATCACCGGAATCGCTGCGCGCGCGCGGCACCGATTTCTCGACCTGACGCAGCATCGCGAGCAGCTTCTGGTTCTCGCCCTTCGCCGGGTAGTACACGCGGTAGAAGTCGAGCGCGGCCGGGTGCGCCGGATCGATCTTGCGCACGCGGCGGAAGTACTCCTCCGCCTGGTCGAGCTCGTTCATGTGACGCCACAGCACCATCGCGATCTGGAGCAAGATCCCGAGGTCGTCGTCGCGTCGCGCCTTGAGCGCCGCCTGATAGATCTGCACCAGCGCCGGCCAGTTGCCCGCGGTCGCGAGCGCATCGCTCACGCCGCGCAGCGCCTGCGGGTTCGCCGGATCGAGCACGAGCACGCGCTTCATCGCGGCGTCCGCGCGGTCGGACGCATCGATCTTCGACCGATAGAGATCCGACAGCATGATCAGCGACGCGACCTTCTCCTCGGTCGTCGGCGCCTGATCCGCGCGCTCCTCGAGCAGCTTCGCGAGGTCCTGCCAGCGCTCCGCGCGTCGCAACAGGCGCGCGAGGTGGAACGCCGCCTTCGTATTCTTCGTGTCGACCTCGAGCGCCTTGCGCAAGTAGCCCTCGGCCTCCTCGCTCTCCGGCGCGAACTTCACGAACGCTTCGGCCGCCGAAACATAGAGCCCCGTGGCGAGGCCGCGATCCGTCGACGCGCTCGCCTCCTGGACGTACTTCTCGGCGAACTTCTTCCAGTTCTTCGCGGCGACCTCGATCTCCTCGATCGCTTCCTTCGCCATCGTGTCCGCGGGCCGCAGCGTGATCACCTGATCGAACGCGGCGCGCGCAGCGCCCACGTCGAGCAGCTCGCCGTCGAGGATCATCCCCTTCTCGAGCAGCAGATCGATCTGCTTGTCGACCTCGCCCGTCGTGCCGAGCTCGCTATCGATCAGTGCGACGACCGCATCGGGCCTTCCTCGCCCCGCGAGCGCCTTGCGCGCGGCGGCGTACCGGCTCGCACGCACATCAGGTGCGGCGGACCGGGCAGCGCCCTCGAGCGCTGCGAGCGCCTGGGCATCATCGGGATCGTGTTCGAGGACAGCGAGGAGTGATGAAAGGTCTGCCATGGCGGTCGGGGACAGCGCCTCGACTCTACCGACCGTGCTCCGCTGGCACAACCACTCGCAGCCTTTTGATTCGCGCGGTTAGCGCTGCTTCTTCAGCCTCTGCAGCTCGGCCTCGCTGCTACCATCTCAGGAATGCGGAGGCTCGTTGTCATCGTCGGCGTCTCGCTCACGGCTGGCTGTAGCAGAACCAAGGTCAGCCCCTGCGACCGCATCGATACCCTCTGCCAAGCTGGCTTCGACTCCGATGACCTCAGAGAGTGCACCGCGCAGCTCCCTGAAGTGATCGCCGACAAGTGGGACACTTTCGCGTCGTGTACGGCGAACGCGGGAACGTGCCTGGAGGCGATCGAGTGCGCCTCAGGCACGATCGATGAGCGTGGTCGTCAACTGCTGTCGCGACTCGCACGCGGTCCCAGCTCGACAAAGCACGGCCGCGTCGATAACTCCTCTCTCCCTCCGGAATGCACACGCGCAAACGACGTGTGCGCCGACGACGAACCATTCGCGCGGAGCAAGTGCGCTCGCATGGTCGGCAACTTGAAGGCCGACGTGCAGAATCGACAAAAGCTCGTCGCCTGCTACACGCAGGCCAACAACTGCTTCGCGTTCCAGAAGTGCACCGATCAGATGTGGATCGACCTGCACTGACAGACGCTGCAGCTTGGCTTCGATCTGCGCCTTTCGCGCCGTGTCGACCTGCCGCCGTTGAACCACGTGGCGGCCGATGCCCGGCCTGGACGGCTGCCGGACCCTCCAGTCGCACGCCGCAGCGCTACGGCTTCACGTCCGCGCAACGGTCCGCATTGCCGCCGGGCCGGCAGAGGTAGTCGACGAGCGAATTCGCGCGTCGTGGCACAGGCTCGGCAAACGCATTAGTGCGGTAGCCCTTCACGAGCGAGACGCAATCCTCCGCGGTGCCGAACTGACAGCCGTGCTCGAGTGCATCGCGCTTCTTCAGCGGATCCGTGACGACCGCGGCAAGATCCGCACAGCCCAGTCCCGCCAGCGAACAGGCACGTCCCTTCCGTTGTTCGACGAGGTCATCATTGCCGTCCGGGTAGATGATGCTGTCGCACTCTTGGAGATATCCGGCCGAGCATCCCTGGGTCGCCGCGTCGGACGTGCGTGGTCGATCAATAGGAGTGACCGCGTGGCAAGAGATGGAGTATCCGAGCTTGCAGCGGGCGGTCGCCGCTTTCTGGAGCTTGTCGCGCAGGCCTGGGATCTCGACGGGTTCGGATTTCCCGCTGGCGACATCGATCGCGACATTGCAGGCGTGCGGATCGCCGAGGTCGCAAGCCTTCGTCAGCAACGTCAGCATTTCTGGGTCGAGCAGATTCCGGCGTTGCTTCCCGCTCGCGTCCCATTGACTGCTCGCGTAACACGCGGCCGCCAAGCCCTGCGCGCACAGCTTGCTAGGGTCGGCGGAGTAATCGGCATGGGCCTGTCCTAGCGCGCCATCAAACGCGCGGCAGGCAGCTTCATCTTTCGCGAGACATTGCGCAGCCAGAACATCGGTTGCTGCCTGCAGACGCGTCACGTCGCCGTGGCCGGCGCTCGAAGCCGGCCGGGAGAGCGACGCGGTCCACACGCACGACGAGACATCGCGTTCCGACGCGCAAGATTGGAGGAACAGGTCCGCAGCCTTTGCGCGACGCTCGTCGCGGATCGGGGACAGGGGTGCTCCGAAATCGAAGTTCGCGACCAACTTCAGCTGCGCGTCCGCCTGTTCACGTAACGGATGGCTCGAGTGCGCAGGTCCGGATGCCTTGGGTCCACAGCCACCGACCAACCAGATCAACAAGTGCGACCATCGTGTGATTGACACGCGAGCAGGCTATCGCGTCTCGCAATGCGAGTCTCGTTGTGGTCGCGGGGTCAGATCACTTCGTCTTCTTGGGGGGTGCGCCAAACGGGGTCGAGCTGACCTCGCCGTCGCCATCGATGATGGTGGCCTGGAGGACCGGCTTCGTGGTCTTTTCCGTCGCCGTCTGAGACCATCCGATCTCGGCGGTCGTGCTCTGGTTCTGCTTGGCCTTCACCGTGCCCCCGGCCGTGGTCGTCGTGTCGGTCTTCTTGTAATCGTCGCTCTCCGTGGAGGTGCTGGCGCCGCCGGTGTTCGTCGTCGACTTCGTCTTCTTGGTCACGTCAACGGTCGTGTTGTCGGTGCCGTACTTGTTCTTTACGGAGCTCATGACGGAGGTCATCTTCTGCGTCAGATGTGACTCGGCGTTGGCCTTGGTCTTTGTCGTGGCGGTGGTATTGTTCGACCCCTTGCCGTCGGCCGTACCGGTGGTCTTCTTCGTGATGTCGGTGTCCTCGTGGGTGTCCTTGAAGTGGACTTTGCCGCGCACCGCGAAGGCCCCGGCCGCCTTCTTGCCCAGATCGATCGCCAGCCCGAAGCGGTTGAGCTTGCGCAGAAACTTCCCGGCGCCACCCGGCAACTGCTTCAGGATCGGAATGTCGATAATCTCGTCAACGGTCCCGAGCGCATCCTCCAGGTAGGCAGCCCAGTTCTTCTTGTCCTTGTCCCCCTCCTCACTGCCTCCCTTGACGTTCTTCGTGTAGTCCTCGAACTTGAATTCCTCGTTGTGGAATTTCCACTCGCCGTCTTCCTTGTAGTCCGTGACCGAGTCCGCTTGTGACACCAGGTCCGAGGTGAATGTCGCGATCTTGGATTCGATCTTCGACACGATCTCCTGGTACGTGCGCTTGCTCTCCTTGTGATAGTCCTCGCTCGTCTCCGTCGTGGTGCTCGACCCGGAGGCCTCGTCCTTCTTCTTCGTCTGGTCGACCTTCACGGTGTTCGTGGTCGTCCCCCCAGTGGCCTCTGCGCTCTGCTCGGATCCCGAGGTCTTGGTTGTCGAGCCGCTGCTCGTCACGACCTTCTCTGCGACCTGGACCACCGGGACGTTCAGCAGAATGCCGGGGTTCTGTCGCGCCTTGTAATAGACGTGGGTCTTGCCCGCATCCTTCAGATCCTTGCTCTTCTCGTTGATGGTGATCGAGACCTTGACGTTCTGGGCGTCAGGCATCTTGTTCTCGATGTCGGCTTGCGCCTGCCCCTCCACCATGTCGATATCGCCAAGAGTAGCTAGCTTGGTGCCGATGAACGACTTCGCCTGCGTTTCCGCCTTCGCTTGATCGCCCTTCTTGAAATCGCCGGTCACTTTGACGCCGTACGAGTTCTTGATGTTGTCGACATACTTGAGTTGTGCGGTGAGACCGCCGGTGCCTTCGCCCGCTCCATCCTCGTCCGCTCCATGAAGCGGCACCGGTCGATTCGCGACGAGTTGGCCCCCCCCCTTGGTCACACCCT
>JACCRC010000099.1 GCA_013813765.1 Deltaproteobacteria bacterium
CCGCGCGGCAACGTCCGCGTCGACCTCGAGTCGCTGGCCGCGACCGTCGAGCGCGCCGTCGAGGAATCGCTCGCGCCGATGGTCAAGGACGTGCTGCGCGAGCAGCCGCGCATCACGGTCGGGTTCGCCCGCGTGCTCGGCAACTCGCTGCTACGTCCCGAGCGCCTGACCGCGCGCCTCGTGACCGAGGCTGCCGACAACACGCGGAACCTGCGCGAGCGCAAGGCGCACCGCGATCGCTCGACGCTGCAGGACATCATCCTGGGCGAGGGCCTCTCGACCGTGTACCAGCCGATCGTCGATCTCGGCACCGGCGACATCTTCGCGTACGAGGCACTGACCCGCGGTCCGCGCGGCTCGGCGCTCGAATCGCCCGCGACGCTGTTCGCGATCGCCGACGAGGTCGACCTGACCGTCGAGCTCGACCGCGCGTGCTTCCGCGGCGCGCTGCGTAACGCGAAGACGCTCGAGCCGGTGCACCGCCTGTTCGTGAACCTCCTGCCGATGTCCTTCTACGACGCGGCGTTCATCGAGGTGGAGGTCGGCAATCTGCTGAGCGCCGCCGGCCTGACGCCCGCGAACATCGTGTTCGAGATCACCGAGCGTCTCGCGATCGAGAACTTCGCGTCGTTCAAGCGCGCACTCGCGACGTACACCGCGATGGGCTTCGGCGTCGCGATCGATGACGTCGGCACACGGCACTCGAACCTCGAGACCGTGATGTCGCTACGCCCGCACTTCATCAAGGTGTCGGACGTTCTCTGTCGCGGCATCGCCCGCTCCACCGTGAAGCGCGAGATGGTGCGCTCGCTGCGCCACATCGCCGAGACGATCGACGCGGTGATGGTGGCGGAGGGCATCGAGCACATCGAGGACGTCATCGCGCTGCGTGACCTCGGTCTGCGCTACGGACAGGGTTACTACATGGCGCGCCCGGCCCCGCCGTTCGTGTCGCTGAAGGACGAGGTCCGCGCAGAGCTGCGCAGCGTCGCCACCGGTGGGCCTCCCACGTCGATGAGCACGTCGGACGACGAGCGTGATGATGATGACGAGGAGCGCGACCTGCCCATCCCGCAGGCGAAGGACTCGCTCAGCCGCAGCCAGGTGTTCGGCACCGGCTCGCAGAATGCGATCCCGCGCAACGCGTTCGGCCGCGCGGAGGACGAGATCACGTCGGACTTCCAGATCCCGCAGGGTCCGGCATCCAATAGCGAGCCGCGCCGCCCGCGCGCATCCGACTCTCCGACGAACCCGGATGCCGGCCTGGCGCCGTGGCAGCCTCTGACCGATGACGAGGCAACGGGCGAAGCGCTGCTCGAGACGTTGAAGAAGGATGAAAATACGCCCGACGGGGAGCGCGGACCGGGTCGACCGGGTCTAAACTGACCCGGATCCAATGGACCGGAACGCGTTCCACAAGTTGCTGGCGTTCGGCATCGAGCGCGGCGTCTCGGACATTCACTTCGAAGTCGGTTACCCGCCGCACTACCGGCTCCACGGTGAGCTGCTCGGCGCGATCAAGGTCCCGCCGCTCACCGGTCTGGACACCGAGGCGATCGCCCGGATGATCCTCGAGGACCGCAACATCAACGTCGACTTCACGCGGCGGTTCGCCGAGATCGACGTCAGCTACTCGCTCGCGCAGCGGGGTCGGTTCCGCGCCTCGATCTTCCGGCAGCGCGGCTCCGTCGGCATCGTGATGCGTCTGATCCCGATCCAGGTGCTCTCGATCGAGCAGCTCAACCTGCCTCCCGTGCTCGCCGAGATCGCCGACGCGCGGCGTGGCCTCGTCCTCATCACCGGTGCCACCGGAAACGGCAAGACCACCTCGATGGCCGCGATGATGCGGTACATCAACGAGACGCGGCACGCGCACATCGTGACGATCGAGGATCCGATCGAGTTCATCCACGAGCCGCAGAAGTGCATGATCATCCAGCGCGAGGTCGGCGCAGATACCGAGAGCTTCCGCGACGCGATGACCGCGGCGATGCGCCAGGACCCCGACGTGATCATGGTCGGCGAGATCCGCGACCGCGAGACCGCATCGATCTGCCTGAAGGCGGCCGAGACCGGCCACCTCGTGATGTCCGCGCTGCACACGCCCGACGCCGTCGGCACGATCCAGCGCATCGTCGGGCTGTTCGAGACCGACGCGCAGGACGTCATTCGCGACCGCCTCGGCGATTGCCTCCAGGCGATCGTCTCGCTGCGCCTCCTCGCGAGCAAGGATGGGCGTCGCCGGCTGCCCGCCGTCGAGATCCTCCGCGTCACGCGCACGATCCGCGAATGCGTTCGCGCCGGTCGCCTCGCCGATATCCCGGAGCTGATTCGCAAGGGGCGCGACCTGTACTCGATGCAGCTGTTCGATCAGCACCTGATCGACCTCGTGAACAGCGGCCTGATCTCGATGGAGACCGCGATCTACGCGTCGTCGAATCCTGAAGAGTTCGAGCGCGCACTCCGCGTCGAGTAGGAACCGAAACTGAAAACGGCGCCGATGCGCGGCGCCGTCGTCATCGCATCGCGCGTTCGTTAGCTAGCGCGTGCGGCGGCCGTTCGCAGGACCAGCGCCGGGCTGACGAGCCGGGCCCGTCGGCGGTCGCGGCTGCGAGGCGCCCGCGTCACGACCACTCGGGCGCGGATTCTGCGCGTTGGTATCGACGGGACGGCCCGTTTGGCCGGCCGGAGGCTGATACGTCGCCGTCGGCGGCGGAGCAGGCGGCTGGTAGCGCGAGCCACCGGCGTTGCCTGCCGGAGCGGGCGGCTGGTAGCGCGTGCCATCGTTGCCGGCTGGAGCGGGCGGCTGATAGCGCGAGCCACCGTTCGCCGGACCACCACCGCCCGGATTCGCCGGCGGCTGGTAGCGCGTGCCACCGTTGCCAGACCCTGGCGGCTGATAGATCGTTGGGCCACCATTCGCGGGACCACCACCGACGGATGCACCGGGGTTCCGATCGGGCGGACGCGGCTGGTAGCCGGTGCCGTCGGGACGATAACCACCACCACCGGTCGGCTGCGCCGGCGGGTTGTACGTGCCGGGATCGCGACCGCCCGGGCGAGAGCCGCCCGATCCGTCGGGACGCCATCCGCCACCGGGCTGCGGCTGCGAGACAGGAGGCTGACTCGTGCCGGGATCGCGAACGTCGGGGCGATGACCGCCCGATCCGTCGGGACGCCAGCCACCGGCAGGACCGGTCGGATTCGCGGGACCGGTCGGATTTCCGCCGACGGAACCGCCACCGGGACGCCAACCGCCGCCCTCGGGGCCGCTCGGATTTCCGCTCGCAGTACCGCTGGCACCCGGACGCCAACCGCCGCCCTCGGGACCGCGACCGTTCGGCTGCCATCCGCGACCGCGCGGCGGAACAACGATCGACGGACGACCATCGCGGTGATCGCGAATGTTCCATCCGCTCGGAACGCGATCGGGACGCGTCCAGTAGCCGGGCGTGTAGACATACGCCGAGCCCGAGTAGTCGTAGTACGGCGAGACGTAGACGTGGCCGTCTTGCTGGCGCTCCCACCGACCCGCAACCCACACCCACTCGTAGCCGTTCCAGTGCCAGTAGCCATCGATCCAGACGCTGCCGTATCCCGGCGAGGCGCTCATCTGTTCGTAGAGCGGCTCCGGCGGCATCGATGACACCGTGTACGGAGACGGCTGGCTGACCGTCACGGATCCACTCGCGTACGCGCCGTTCGTGCTCGCGTAGCCGTAGCCGTAACCGGCGTTCACAGGCCTGGATTCACGCACCACACAAGCCTGAGTCGCCAGAGCGAGTCCAAGGCCGCCGATCCATTGAGCTACGGTTCGCATGCGCATAAAAACGTGCCTCCTAAGGCTTCAGATATTCGACCTGTGAAGCCACTCCAGCATTCACAGTGTAGTTGACGGTAGATGGAGCCACAAGTACACAGAAGTCCGATGAAAACGGTCTTCTCTGGGATTCAGCCGTCGGGGGAGCTCCATCTGGGCAACTACCTCGGGGCAATCCGTAACTGGGTGAGTCTGCAAGACCAGTACCGTTGCATCTTCTGCATCGTCGACTATCACGCGATCACGCAAACCTATGAACCCAAGGAGATGAGCCGCCGCGTCACCGACATGGTGGTGGACCTGCTCGCACTTGGCATTGATCCCGAACGTTCACTCCTGTTCCTGCAGTCCACAGTGCCGGAGCATACGGAGCTGGCCTGGGTGTTCAACAACGTGATTGGCATGGGCGTGCTGGAGCGGATGACCCAGTACAAGGACAAGAGCGAGCACCAGCCGGATAACGTGAACGTCGGCCTGTTCACCTACCCGGTGCTACAGGCGGCCGACATCCTCCTCTACAAGGCGGAGGCGGTTCCGGTCGGCCAGGATCAGCTGCAGCACATCGAGCTCGCTCGCGATGTCGCGCGCGCGTTCAACCATCGCTTCGGGAAGGTGTTTCCGGAGTGCGAGGCGCTGATGACGAACCTGCCGAAGCTGCTCGGTCTCGACGGCAAGCAGAAGATGAGCAAGTCGCTCGGCAATCAGATCCCGCTGAACGTGTTCGGGAACGACAAGGCGATGCGGAAGCTGCTCGCGAAGGCAGTCACCGACAGCGCGCGCGTCACTCGCGAGGACCCGGGCAACCCCGACAACTGCCCGACCGTGGGTCAGATGCACAAGGCGATCTCGTCGCCCGAAGACAACGCGTGGGTGCGCGAGGGCTGCACCACCGCCGGCATCGGTTGCGCGGACTGCAAGGCGAAGCTCGGTGACAACATGAACGCGCACTTCGCGAGCTACGTCGAGCGGCGCGCGGAGCTCGTGGCGAATCCGGGGCGCGTGGAAGAAGTGCTCGCGATGGGCGCGCAGAAGGCCCGCGCGCTCGCGCAGCGCACGATGTCCGAAGTGCACAAGAAGCTCGGCCTGTTGCGACCGAAGGCGAGCGCCTAGTGGGTCTCGCGCTCACGAGTCGTCGCTCGACGGTGGCCGCGGTGGCGAGCGTGGTCGCTGCGATGGCCTTCGCAGCGGCGATCGCGGGGCGCAGCTGCCGCGTCACGCAGCCGGGTCCCGAGATCGCGGTGCGCGAGATGCTGCAGGCGGCGAAGACCGGCGATCGCGACACCGTGTTCTCGCTGCTGACGCCGCAGACGCAGCAGCGGCTCGAGGTCGAGGCGAAGCGCGCGACGGATCTCGTCGGCGCGGCCACGCGCTACACGGCGAAGGACCTCGTCAGCATCGGCAGCTCGGATGGCGTGGCGGCACCGACCGACATCACGGTGATCGAGGAGCGCGGCGATCGCGCGACCGTCGAGGTCGTGTCGCCGGCGGGACGTTCGCGGATCGAGCTGGTGCGAATCGACGGGCGCTGGATGATCGATCTGCCGCAGTACGGCTCGATGTAGCGCGCTACAGGCCGCGCTTCGCGAGCGACTTCACCGCGAGACCGCCGTGCTCGTGGCGCGGATACCGCTCGGCGAGGTGCTTCAGCGTCGCGAGCTCCTCGTCGGCATTGCCCGACTGCAGAGAGCGATCAGTGCGATCGTGACCCACGGATACCGCCGGATCTGCTTGTCGTGACCGATCGGGATGATCACGGCACCATCCTACGCGTAGGATTCGCTGAATGGGCACCCATCCGCCGACTCGCGCGGACGCGATCACCGAGGCGCTGCATGGCGTCACCATCTCGGATCCCTACCGCTGGCTCGAGGATGAGAGCTCCCCCGAGGTGCAGGCGTGGATGACCGCGCAGGACGAGCACACGCGCTCCCACCTCGCGACGCTCCCCGGCCGGGACGAGCTCGCGTCGCGATTTCGCGAGCTGTTCTATTACGACGCGGTCAGCGCGCCGTCGCACTGCAAGGGTCGCTACTTCTACACGCGCAAGCACGCGAACAAGGAGAAGACGATCGTCTACTGGAAGCAGGGAGAGGACGGCGAGGAGCGCGTGCTGTTCGATCCGAATGGCTGGAGCGACGACGGTAGCAAGGGCCTCGGCGGCTGGTGGCCCACGCACGATGGGAAGTACGTCGCGTACTCGATCAAGCTCAATAACTCCGACGAGACGACGACGCTCGTGCGCGACGTCGCCGCCGGGACGGATCTGCCCGACACGATCGAGGGCACGAAGTACTCCGGTGCGTCGTGGGTGCCCGACGGCAGCGGCTTCTATTACACGTGGGTCCCACCGATCAGCGACGCGGTCACGATCGCGGATCGCCCGGGGTTCGCGGAGCTGCGCTATCACGCGCTCGGAACGGATCCCGCGAAGGACCCCGTGATCCACGAGCGCACCGGCAGCCCGCAGACGTTCCTGTCGGGCGGCGTGTCGTTCGACGGCCACTGGCTGGTCGCGTCGATCTCGCACGGCTGGAATTCGACGGACGTCTACCTCAAGGATGCGCGCGTCGCCGATGCGCCGTGGCGAACGATCATCGAGGGCGTCGACGCGACGTTCGCGACCGACGTGTGGCGCGACCAGATCTACCTGACCACGAACGACGGCGCGGCGCGCTACCGCGTGTTCAAGGTCGATCCGGAGAACCTCGAGCGCAGCGCGTGGCGCGAGATCATCCCCGAGAGCGAGGCCACGCTCGAGGGGGTTTCGATCGTCGGCGAGCACCTGATCGCGACATACCTGAGGACCGCAGCCACGCAGATCGAGGTGCACGACCTCGACGGCAAGCGCGTGCGCTCGATCGCGCTGCCGGCGCTCGGTAGCTCCGGTGGTATCGGTGGCAATCCCGACGAGGACACTGGCTACTTCGCGTACACGTCGTTCACCGAGCCGCAGGTGATCTACAAGACGTCGATCTCGACCGGCGAGGTCACCGAGTGGACGCGGGTCACGCTGCCGATCGACACGTCGGAGCTCGTCACGTCGCAGGTGTTCTATCCGTCGAAGGATGGCACGAAGATCTCGATGTTCCTGATCCACGGCAAGGACACCGTCCGCGACGGAACGAACCCGACGATCCTCTACGGCTACGGCGGCTTCAACGTGAACATGACGCCGGCGTTCGCGTCATCGCGCGCCGTATGGATCCAGCGCGGCGGCGTGTACGCGATCCCGAACCTGCGCGGCGGCGGCGAGTACGGCGAGGACTGGCACCGCGCGGGCATGCTGCTCAACAAGCAGACCGTGTTCGATGACTTCATCGCCGCGGCCGAGTTCCTGATCGCCGAGCGGTGGACCTCGCCGCGCCACCTCGCGATCTCCGGAGGCTCGAACGGCGGGCTGCTCGTCGGTGCGGCGGCGACGCAACGCCCCGATCTATTCCGCGCCGTGATCTGCGCGGTGCCGCTCCTCGACATGCTGCGCTACCACCTCTCGGGATCCGGCAAGACGTGGATCCCCGAGTACGGCTCCGCCGAGGAGACCGAGCAGTTCAAGGTGCTGCACGGCTATTCGCCGTACCGCCTCGCCGTCGATGCGGGGCCGCGGCGCTACCCCGCAACGCTGTTCGACTCGGCGGATCACGACGACCGCGTCGATCCGCTGCACGCGCGCAAGCTCGCGGCGATCCTGCAGGCGAATCAGATGGGCGAGGCGCCGGTGCTGCTCCGCATCGAACGCAACGCAGGTCACGGGGGCGCGGACATGGTGAAGTCGCAGGTCGAGCGCGTCGCGGACACGCTCGCGTTCCTCGAGTCGCAGCTGAAGTGAGTCCTCACGGGAAGGAAACGCGCCGGTGCCTGGGTTATCACCGGCACATGGACATGCGTTTCACCCTCGTGGCATCGCTCACGCTCGCTCTCGCTGGCTGCCCGGGCGGTGGCTCGAAGAACGGCGGTGGCAAGCGCGACTACGCCGACCCGACAGCCGCCGACGTGGTGAAGCGCCTCGAGCAGCAGCACGCCGAGCGAACCGGGTTCTCGGCCGAGAGCGTGATGGACTACTGGATCGGCAAGGATCGACTGAAGGGCACCGTCCTCGTGATGGGCACCACGGGCAAGAAGGTCCGGTTTAACGCGCTGTCGCCCGCAGGTGGTGACGTGCTCGCGGACATGGCGTGTGATGGCACCTCGTTCGCGTACGTCGACAAGCAGAACAACTGCCAGCTCTCCGGGCCGTGCGACCGCAGCTCGATCGCGACGCTCTTGCGGTTCGAGCTCGAGCCCGAGGACTTCCTCTACTTCGCCGTCGGCACCGTGCCGATCGCGGCGACCGACGGCACGGTCACGTGGGACGGCAAGAGCGGGCACGAGCAGGTCACGCTGACCGGGCCGAATGGCACGCAGACGCTCGAGGTCGATCTGCGCGGCGGCCGCGCCGATGTGATCAAGAGCGAGCTCAAGAATTCATCGGGCACGGTCGTGTGGTCCGTCGAGAACGCTGACTTCGGTAACGTGAAGGATGCCGCCGGCAAGGAGCACCGACTGCCGGGGAAGACGCGGTTCAAGGCGCCGAACCAGCAGGCCGACCTAGTCGTCGAGTGGGGCGAGCGCACGCTCAACCCCGACCTCACGAATCCGCTGAAGTTTCAGGTGTCGGTTCCGCCGGGGCTGCCGGGCTGCGGCCAAACGTAGCGCCGAAGACGAGTCCGATCACGATCGCCACCGCCGACCCGACGAGGATGGCGAGCTTCGCGGTGTCCAGCAATGGTCCCGGCGGAAACGCGAGCTGCGCGATGAACAGCGACATCGTGAATCCGATGCCGCCCACGAATCCGACGAGGAGCACGCCTTTCCTGGACATGTCCCCCGAGCGCGTCGCGATTCCGAATCGGGACGCACCGAGGGCTGCTGCGGCGATTCCGAGCGGCTTACCGACCGCCAAGCCGGCCACGATCCCGATGAAGAGCCAGAGACCGTCGCCGGAGATCGACGCCCCGCCCAGGACCACGCCGGCATTCGCGAGCGCGAACACCGGCATCACCACGAACGCGACCCATGGGTGCAACGTGTGGATCAACCGCTCGACGGGAGACACGGCCTCTCGGCGTGCCTCGTTGATGAGATCCAGGCTCAATAACAGCGCTCCCTTGTCGTCCTCGGGCAGCTTCTCGAGCTGCGCTTGCGTGGTCTCCGCGAAGCCCGACGGGCCGAACCACGGCCGAACGGGAGCGATCAACCCGAGCATCACGCCGGCGATCGTCGGGTGAACTCCAAAGACGAGGAACCCCGCCCAGATCACGGTCCCCGGAACCAAGTACAGGACCGGCGCGCGTACACCCGCGCCACGCATCGCGAGGACAGCCGCCAGTCCGGCACCGATCAAGATCAGACCTTCGGGCGCGATACCCGCGCTGTAAAAGATCGCGATCACGATGATGGCTCCGATGTCATCGATCACGGCGAGTGCGAGCAGGAGAACTCGAAGCGCGACCGGGACGCGCGAGCCCAGGAGCGTCAGCACGCCGACCGCGAACGCGATGTCGGTCGCCATCGGAATCGCCCACCCGGCGGATCCGCTTCGCCCGTGATTGAAGATCGCGAAGATCGCCGCTGGTATGAGCATCCCACCGACTGCCGCGGAGAGCGGAAGCGCGGCCTTCTTGAAGCTCGCCAGCTCGCCTTCGAAGATCTCTCGCCGGATCTCGAGCCCGACGACGAAGAAGAAGATCGTCATCAGTCCGTCGTTGACCCAGAAGTGGAGCGGCTGGACGTAGGACCACCCGCCTAGCTGGAGGCCGATCGGCGTGTGCCAGAGGCTCGCGTACGATGCGCTCCAGAGGTTGGCCCAGGCGAGCGCCACCGCGGTGACGACGAGCAGCACGACACCACTCGCCGCTTCGATCGCGAGGATCCGTTGAATCGGCGAAGCGATGGCGGCGGCGGCGCGCCGGGCCAGAGCCCAGGTTTCCGGGGGAGGTGCTTGATCGGAACGGCTCATCGAACCCGAGGGAGGTGTGCGGGCGGCCCGACCAGCACTGTGCCTGCAGCGAATGTCGCTGCACCCATTGGAGCGAGGTCCGAGTTAAGCACATCATCGGACTCGTGACCCGGCGGCAACTCGCGATCATCGCGTGCCTGCTCTGGTTGGTGGGCGTGGAGCTGCTCCCCGCCATCCACCAGGCAAGCCATGACGAGCTCGCGCCGCACCGTCACGACAGCGGCGGAATGGTCATCACGGTCTCGTTCGGCGCGCCCGCGCACCGGCACGTCGATGGCGTCGAGCACGAGCACGCGGCCCCGGTGGTTCGGTACGCGCCCGTGCGCCCGAAGCACGACGGCAAGAGCCGGATGACCGATGGTGCGGCGGGCGACCACGCGGCTGGCCTTGCACACCACGCGGTCGCGCTACTCGCACCGCCGCCGCCGATGCTGACGCCGCTTCCTGTCGATCGCCGGCCGACGTCGGTGAAGCCGCTTCCGATCCGGATCCCGAGCTCCGCCACGGTGCCCGAGGCCGCGGCGCGCGGGCCTCCCGTGCGCGCCTCCTGATCGCGTTCACCACGAGCTCCACTCCGTTCCGGAGATCTCATGTTCAAGATCTGCGCGGCCGGCGCCCTGCTGGGCGTCGCGCTGCATTCGTCATTCGTTCATGCACATCCCGACGACCTCGAGGAAGAGGTGATCGTCATCGCCGAGGATGCGCCCGCCGAATCGGCATCCTCGGTCCACTTCGATCGCGATGACCTCCGCGTACGACCGCGAACGCAGCCGTCGGACATCCTCCGGCAAGTGCCGGGGTTGGTCGTCTCGCAGCACGCGGGCGGCGGGAAGAGCGACCAGTACTTCATCCGCGGCTTCGATGCGGATCACGGCACCGACATCGCGATCTTCGCCGATGGCGTGCCGGTCAACCTCACGTCGCACGGCCACGGGCAGGGCTATGCCGACACGCACTTCTTGATCCCCGAAACGATCGACAAGGTCGATGTTCGCAAGGGGCCGTACGCTGCGCGGTTCGGCGACTTCTACACGGCGGGCGCGCTCGAGCTGAAGACGATCGACGAGGTCAAGGGTCCGACGCTGTGGACGGTCGCGGGCTCGTCGCTGACCCGCTTCGGGCTGAATCGCCGCATCGTCGGCATGGCGAGCCCGAAGATCCGGGACGACGACAAGTCGCTCGTCGCGGTCGAGCTCACCGAGAGCGACGGACCGTTCGTTCACGAGCAGGACTTCCAGCACGCGAATGCGCTCCTCAAGTGGCGCGGCAGGGTGGGCCGGGGCGAGCTGCGCGCACAGCTCACCTCGTACCTCGCGCGCTGGAATCAGTCGGGCCAGATCCCCGCGAGCGAGGTCGCCGCGGGCCGGCTCGACCGGTTCGGCGCGATCGATCCCACCGAGGGCGGCAACGCGCATCGCACGAGCGCGCAGGTCGCGTACACGGTCGGCGACTGGAAGCTCGATGGCTACGCCGTGCGCAACGATCTGACGCTGTTCTCGAACTTCACGCTGTTCGCGCGCGATCCGGTGCACGGCGATCAGATCGAGCAGCTCGACGCGCGCTGGCTCTACGGCACGAACCTCACCTACGAGCGTTGGGTCGGCGAGCGGGTCCTGCTGACGACCGGCGCACAGGTGCGGCACGATCGCGCCGAGGTCGGGCTCTGGCACACCGAAGCCCGCACGCGACTCGCGGGCTGCTTCGCTGCATCAGCGCCATGCAATCACACCAACAATCGGATCTGGAATGTCGGCGCGTTCGTGGAGGCGAACATCTCCGCGCGGCCGTGGCTGCACGTGTTCCCCGGCCTTCGCGTCGATCAGCTGATCTGGGATGTCGAGGATCTCGCGACCCGCGTCCTCGACGGTTCGACGAACGCGGCGCTCGTGAGCCCGAAGCTCTCCGTCGAGCTGCACGCGTCGGAGCAGGTGAACTTCTTCATCAACACCGGCACCGGCTTTCACTCGAACGACGCACGTGCCGCCGTCACTTCAAAGAGCAAGGGCGCGCTCGCCCGCGCGATCGGCGCCGAGGTCGGCGTGCGGATGAGGCCCGCAAAGACGGCGCGGGTCTCTGCCGACATCTGGTACCTGCACCTCGCGTCGGAGCAGGTGTGGAGCGGGGACGCGGGCGGCACCGAGGCCTCCGATCCTACGCATCGCTTCGGTCTCGATCTCGAGGGCTCCGTGCAGGTGACTCCGTGGCTGACGCTCGACGGCAACGTCACGTGGGCGAAGGCGACGAGCATCGCGCTCGCACCGCGCTGGATGGGCTCGGGCGGCGTCGCGCTCCGCGATCGCGACGACTTCGTCTCGCTGCGGGCGCGGGGCATCGCGGATCGAATGGGAAACGACGACGGCACGCTCACGGCCGAGGGCTTCTTGATCTTCGACATCGTCGCCGGCAAGCAGCTCGGCCGCTTTGCAATCGAGCTGACGATCACCAATCTGTTGAACAGCGACTGGCGGGAGGCACAGTTCGCCGAGGAGTCCCGCGTGTCGGAGACCGCACCGCTGGTCGAGCAGATGCACTTCACGCCGGGCATCCCGCTGACCGCGACGCTGGCGCTGTCGGTCATACGGTGACGAGCGCGAGGACGAACGCGTTGTGGCACGCATGCGCGAGCACGGCGGGCCACAGGCTGCCCGAGCGGTGACGCAGCCATCCGAAATAGAATCCGAGCGGGATGTGGGTCAGCAGCGAGGGGATCGAGAGGTGCAGCAGCCCGAACGCGAACGACGTGACGATCAGGGTCTCGCTGACCGTCAGCGAGTGGCGCAGTGCACCGAACATCACGCCGCGAAACGCCAGCTCTTCGACGAGCGGCGGCATGACCACGATCAACACGCTCGCCCAGATCCAGCCGTGCGCGAGCTCGTCCTCGAAGCCCAGCGGCGCGTGCAGTCCGAAGAGCGAAGACACGCCGCGCACGTACGCGTGCACGCCGAGCCCGATCGGGACCGCCGCGAGCACGACGAGCAGGTACCAGTAGCGCGGGAACGCCACCGGCTCGCGCACCGTGAACCGCTCGCGGCACGGGAAGTAGAACGCGAGCGTCACGACGGCGAATCCGACGGTCCCGACCACCTCTGCCGTGAACACGTCCTCGGTGACCTTCGAGACGATCATCAGGAACAGCTGCACGCCGAGCAGAGCGACGTACATCCAGATCGCGAGGTAGAGC
>JACCRC010000120.1 GCA_013813765.1 Deltaproteobacteria bacterium
CTTGGCGTGCTTGGCTCCTTGGCGTGCTTGGCGCTAATCCGGGGCACGGCGGTGCGCGAGCCCGGCAGCGCGCGATCCCGGCAGCGCGCGAGCCGGACAGTGCCGGCGACCCTGACGTGCGTGCGCACTGACGTGCGTGCGCGCTGACGTGCGTGCGCACTGACGTGCGTGGCGTTGCCGTGCGTGTGCGCTGCCGTGCGTGCGGCTGACGTGCGTGCGCACCGACGTGCGTGCGCACTGACGTGCGTGGCGTTGCCGTGCGTGCGCACTGCCTTGCGTGCGACTGCCGTGCGTGCGCACTGCTGTGGAGGCGCACTGTCGTGCGGAGAGGGTCGAGTACGGCGAGTGCCCGAGTACGGCGAGCGCGGAAGTTTTTCGGTCGCGCAGCGACCAAAAAGTTTCTGGGCTTGGCGTGCTTGGCTCCTTGGCGTGCTTGGCGCTAATCCGGGGCACGGCGGTGCGCCGGCACAGCAGTGCGTAGGGCATGGCGGTTCGCGGGCATGGCGGTTCGCGAGAAGGCAGTGCACGGTCACGGCAGTGCGCGGGCATGGCGGTTCGCGGGCACGGCAGTGCGCACGCACGGCAGTGCGTCGGCTCGGCAGTGCGCGGGCATGGCGGTTCGGGACGCGGCGGCGCGGAGCTTGGCGGTTCCGCCGGCGGTTACTCCGAGTCCGAAGCGACGTACTTCTTCACGTTGCGCTCGTGCTCCTCGACGGTCTTCGCGAACGCGTGGCTGCGCGAGTTCTTCGAGGTCGCCACGAAGTAGAAGTAGTCGCTGCCGTCGGGCGACAGCGTCGCCTCGATCGACGCCTTGCCCGGATTCGAGATCGGACCGGGCGGCAGGCCCTCGTGCGCGTACGTGTTGTACGGGTTGTCCTTGTCATCGAGCTGCGCGCGGCGCAGGCGATCGCAGCCCATCGGCTTCTTCTGCTCGATACACGGCTTGTTCCACGCGATGCACGCGGAGGACTTCTGCAGCGGCACGAGGCACCCGTAGCGGATCGTCGGATCGGTCTGCAGCTTCCGCGGCTTGAACGACGGTGAGGTCAGGCGGTTGATGAACACCTGCGCGATCCGCGGACGCTCCGACGGCTCGACCGCCTCCTTCTCGACGATCGACGCCATCGTCAGGATGTCGCGATCGCTCCAGCCGAGCTTGTCCTTCAGCTTCGCGGTGTTCTTCGGGTGCTTCGCGACGAGGCCGTTCCACACCTCCTGGTGGCGCTGCACGAGCCGCTCGAGCACGGTCAGCGGCTTCTCGCCGACACGGAACTGATAGGTGTCGGGGAACAGATACCCGTCCACCGAGTCACCGCTGATCGCGTGTCGAGCGAGGAAGTCCTTGTTGCGCGCGAGCGCCTCGAGGTCCTTCGCCGACGCGACGCGCGCCTCGTGAAGGATCTCGAAGTACTCGAGCATCGACTTGCCCTCGGGCAGCGTGACCTTGACGGTGACCTCCTTCACGCCAGCGACCAGGATCGCGAGCACCTCGCGCGGCGTGAGGTTGTCCTTGATGAGGTACTTGCCGGTCTTCACGTTCGTCGTGTCGCCTTCCCACATCGCGTAGAGGCGAAACCACGTCGGCTTCTCGATCACGCCCTTGTCGCTGAGCATGGAGGCGACCTGCGGGAACGACATGCCGGTCTTGACCTCGATCTCGACGTCGCGACCGGCGCCCTCGTGCGCCTCGCCCGGATAGGACAGCGCGCGGTTGATCAGGACGGCCGCGATGATGCCGACGATCACGAGCGAGCCGACGACGACAGCCAGCGCGGTGCGGAAGGAGCGCTTCGACATCGGCAGCGCGACGTTACTTTGCCCGGCGTCGGACGTCGAGCCAGCCTTGGAGGATCAGCGCGGCGGCCTGCTGGTCGATCACCTCGCGCCGCTTTTGCCGCGAGACATCCGCCTGGATCAGAACCCTCTCGGCTTCGGCGGTGGTGAACCGCTCGTCCTGCTCGTGGAGCGTCAGCGCCTCCGAGAGCTGAGCGCGCAGCACGGTGACGAGATCCTGGACACGCTTCGCGCGTGGGCCGATGCGACCCGACAGCTCGTAAGGCATTCCGACAACCACATCGGTGACGTTGTGCTCCGAGCACAGCGCGACCACCGCGGCAGCGTCGCCAGAATTGCCGACTCGCTGGAGCACGGTGAGCGGATGCGCCGCAACCTCGGCTTCGTCGGTCAACGCGACGCCGATCGTCTTGCTTCCTACATCGAGGCCGAGAGCACGCACTGCAGGCGCAAGGTAGCAGCAGCTCTCTTCCAAACGCGCAGTCCGAAAAAATAAAGGCCCGCCGAGGGGGGGCCAAGGCGGGCCGGGGCGCAGATCACAGGGCTACTTGTTGCCTCAGATGGTGGGGGAGACCAGCGGGATGAGGGGGAGGGAACCACCGGTCATCCATCGAGTCGAAACGTTCACCCTGTGTCGCGCGCGGGAAGCTTTTGTTGTCAGTCGAACCCGACAGTCCGAGCTCCTATTCCTTGGAACCTCGAGCGCCGTGTTCGGTTGCAGAAAACAATGAGCAGAATCGGTGCCAGCCTCGATCGAATGGGAATCGGGATCTCGTCGACGAGGAAACGCGCTCTTACGGCGACGAATCCGGCGGAATCCGCACGCGCGGTGTCGAGCTGGCAACTGATCCTGTCACCCATGGTTCTCATGTGTGGCCAGTCCGGTGGCCACCCCCTGAGCGCGCTTCGACCATGATCAGGATTCAATCCGCCGGCTTGCGAATACCTCGGGTAATCCCGGGGTAGGTTCCGGAGCATGTCGGACGATCCGAGCTCCGCTCCCAAGCTGCAGGTCCAGATCGACGACGACGTCGCCCAGGGCGTGTACTCGAACCTCGTGCTCCTCAATCACACGGAGAACGAGTTCGTCCTCGACTTCGCGTTCATCCAGCCGAGCAACGGTCGGGCAAAAGTGCGCACGCGGGTGATCTCGTCACCGCGTCACACCAAGCGACTCTTGCAGGCGCTCCAGAAGAACCTCGAGCGCTACGAGGAGCGGTTCGGCGCGATCGAGACGAGCGGCGACGACGAGCCTGTCTTCCACTAAACGACGGCGGGCTCGCTGATCTCGACCACCCTGCGATCGAGATCAAGGATCGCGTGCGCACCGAACGGCACCGCCTCGTTGACACTCCCGTGACCGACCGGCGCGCCGATCGCGAGCGGCGTGCCGCGCAGCCGCTCGATCACCACACGCAGCGCCGCATCCGACGGATCGGGCTCGCCGCTCGGTGGGTTTCCATCCGCGCAGCGGGTGAGCTCGCCGACGATCACGCCGGCGACGCGGTCGAGCTGCCGGGTCAGGCGCAGGTGCGTCAGGTAGCGATCGATCTCGTACGGCCGCTCGCCGACCTCCTCCAAGAGGAGCAGCGCGCGATCGAGCGGCAGCTGCCACGGCGTCCCGACCAGTAGCGACGCCATCGTCAGGTTCGCGGGGAACAGCGGACCGGCGTGCACACCGCTGCCATGCGCGCTCAGCTGCCACGGTCGCACGCCCGGCGCGGTGGGCTCCGTCAGCAGCGTCACCAGGTGATCGATCTGATCCGCCGGGAGATCTTCCAGCTGGACGATCATCGGACCGTGGATGCCGCGAACGCCGCACGCGACGTGCGCCCACGCGAGCAGCGCCGTCGCATCCGAGAATCCGACGATCGGTTTCGGGTCCGCGCGGAGGAGCGCCGGATCGATCCGATCGAGGATCCGCATCAGCCCGTACCCGCCGCGAGCGAGCACGATGGCGCGAACGTCGGGGCTCGCGATCAACGCGGCGAGCTCGTCGGCGCGCTGATCGTCCGACGCGGCGAGGTAGCTCGGAACCTCCGGCGCGCGCGGCGCGGTCAACGTCGGCGCGAGCCGGATCTGAAACGCATCACCGAGACGCGCGAGGCCGCGCTGGAACCGCGCGAGGTTGACCGGACCCGCGGGCGCGCAGATGCCGAGCGTCTGCCCTCTCCTGATTCGCGGAGGAATGATCGCGGACATGCGATCAGCGGCGCTTGCGCTTCTTCTTGCCGGGCTTCTTGTCGTCGCCGCCGGCCTGTGCGTTGCCGTTCCCATTGCCGTCCTCGTCGACGGCCGAGAACGAACCGCTATTCCCGCTATCGAGCAAGCCGAGCGCTGCCGGGTCGATGGCGTCCATGATCATCGTCTGCTTGCCGTCGTCGATGACCTCGTGCTCGCCGGTCGTGCGCACGAGCTGCTCGATCTCGCCGCTGGGCCGCGTGAGCTGCTCGAGCAGCTCCTGATCGATGGCCGGCATGATCATCGTCGCCTTGTCATTGGGCACGTCCCTGATCACGGGCATCACGTCCGTGTTGCCGCCGGCCGGCTGGATGTCCTTGGCCGCGGCTGCGACGAGCTCGCTGATCGGCGGCACGTCGTCGGGCACTGCGTGCGCGCGTGGGCGCACGGTGATCGGCTTCGAGGACGTTCGCGAGACGACGGGCAGCTCGGTGGTCGACGGGCGAGGCTCGTCCGGATACGACACGCGTGCGCGCCACCACGACTCGATCGCCTCGCCCGCCAGCTCCGGAGCGACGGTCATCCCGGGCGCCTTGTCCGAGCCACCGGTCTGCTCGTGGATCGCGAGGACCTTCGCCTTGATCGAGTGGCCTTCGTCGGTCGCGATCACGATCGCGGTGCCCACCGGCATCGGCGCGGGAGTCTCGAGGTAGCCGCTGCTCGGCCGTACCTGTGACAGCTTCACGCGCCGCCCGAGCGTCAATCCGCGATAGCCCAGATCCACGAAGCTCTCGATCATCGCCACCGACGGTACAACGACCCTGCCCTTCCGTGCGAGCCTCCACGCGTGGGCCTGCTCGACCGGTTGCGGAAGTTGCGCGGCGCCGTCCCCGACGACGATGTCCCCGGCCGTACGCAGGCACTCGTCGTGCGCGGGAACGAGTTTGGCTACGACCCGTTCGGCCTGTCGCGCGATGGCGTGCAGACCGCGGCGCGGTTCGCGCGCTTCCTCTATCGCAACTACTTCCGGGCCGAGGCGAAAGGCGTCGAGAACATCCCGGCGACCGGGCGCGTGCTGTTCGTGTCGAATCACTCCGGGCAGCTCCCGTTCGACGGTGTCGTGATCGGCGCCGCGACGTTCCTCGAGCCACCGCAGCCGCGGCTCGTCCGGTCGATGGTCGAGTACTTCGTGCCGACGGTGCCGTTCGCGTCGTATCTGTTCTCCCGCTGGGGTCAGATCACGGGCACCCCGGAGAACTGCCGCCGCCTCCTCGCCGCCGAGGAGTGCGTGCTCGTGTTTCCCGAGGGCGCGCGCGGGATCTCGAAGGACTTCTCGAAGCGCTACCAGCTCGCCGAGTTCGGGAAGGGCTTCATGCGGCTCGCGCTCGAGATGCAGGCGCCGATCGTCCCGATCGCGGTGATCGGTGCGGAGGAGCAGGCGCCGGCGATGAACTTCAAGCCTCTCGCGCGGCTGCTGAGGATGCCGAGCTTCCCGATCGTGCCGTATCCACCGTTCGTGCCGCTCGTGCCGCTGCCGGTGAAGTACCGCCTCTACTTCGGCGAGCCGATGATGTTCACCGGCGATCCGGATGACGATGACGAGGTGCTCGACGACAAGGTGAAGAGCGTGAAGCACCGCATCCAGTCGATGATCCATGTCGGACTGCGCGAGCGCGAACATGTCTTCTGGTGAAGGTCAGGGCCTCGGCGGGCCGACGCAGCCCACGATGCCGCGGCTGCGCAAGGTCGTCATCACCGGCATCTCTGGCCGGCTCGGGCGGATCGTCGCGCGCCGGCTGCACCACGAGCTCGAGTGGCAGATCGTCGGGCTCGACCGCCGTCCGATGCCGGGCCGCCCGAAGGACATCGAGCACCACCAGGTGGATCTCCGCAGCAAGAAGGCGCGCGACATCTTCCGCGTCGGCGACGTCGACGCCTTGATCCACCTCGGCGTGATGCACGATCCGCGTGCGCGCCCCGCCGAGCTGTACTCGTGGAACATCGCCGGCACGACCAAGCTGCTCGAGTATTGC
>JACCRC010000130.1 GCA_013813765.1 Deltaproteobacteria bacterium
CCGCGCGCTCGGTGCCCGCGAGGTGCGGGTGCAACAGCTTCACGGCGACCTCGCGATCTAGCTCGGCATCGCGTGCGAGATAGACGACACCCGTCGCGCCGCGCCCGAGCTCGCGCACGAGCCGATAACGGGCGCCCGCCTGAACGCCAGCGACGTCACCGGCGGCGATCGTCTCGCCTGCGACCGGCGCTGAGCGACCCGCTTGCTGGCGGAGCCGCTCGACGCGCGCGCGCACGTTCGGGTAGTCGACATCGCGGCCGAGCACGGCCTCGTAGTGGCGCAGCGCGCGCTCGTGATCACCGCGCTTGCGAGCGTGCTCGGCGAGCAGGTAGTGGGCGCGCAGCGCGTACGCATCCTCGGTGCACAGGCGCTCCAGGTGCGGGATGGCGGTGTCGAGCTCACCGCGCTGTTCGTAGCGTTCGACGAGGAGCGCGCGCAGCGGAGCCGTCGCGTCCTCGGGCACCTCGGGCACGCTGAGCAGCTTCTCCATCCACTCGATCGCGAGGCGCTCGTGGCCCGAGCTCCACAGCGTGTCGACGCGCTTCAGCACGTCGGGACTGCCGGACTCGCTTCGCCGCTTGCCCTCGGCGAGATCAGCGACGAGCGTCGACAGGAACACCTCCTCCTCGCTCGCGAGGTGCACGGGCTCCGGCTTCGGCGCCGCGGTCAGCGGCGTCGGTTCCTTCTTGCCGAGGAGGCGCGACCAGAACCCCATGATCAGCCGATGTCGATCTCGTCGCCCGCGGCGATCAGACGGTCTCCGCGGATCAGCTGGACGCGCACGTCGCCCAGCGGCTCGTCGTTGAACTTGACGTCAGTCAGCGTGCCGCGGCCGAGCAGGGGACGGCCCGACTTGAAGATGATGTCGAGACCGCACCCGACCGGCGTGAGATCGAGCTTCAGGCCCTCGTCGCCTGCGATCAGCGTGACGCCGCGATCGAGCCCGCCCGCGCAGCGCAGCACGAGCACGCCGTCGATCAGCTCGAAGTCGAGACTGCACTCGTCGCCGAGGCCGAACTTGCCCTTGCCCGCGAGCGGTACGCGGCCGGCGAGCGGCATGCCCGACACCGTGGTGCCGTTTCGCGAGTCGAGGTCGCGCAGCAGGAACCCCTCCGGCGCGCGCTCGATCTCCGCGTGCTGGCGCGACACCCCGCCGGCGCGCAGCGTCAGGTCGCAGAGCGGATCGCGCCCGAGCACGAGCTTCTCGGCGGCGCACGCGACGATCAGCGGCTTCCCGCGTCGCTTGATCTCGACCTTGCCCGCGGTGATGAGCGCGGTGTCGAGCTGGTCGAGCAGCCGGCGGTACTCGCCCGCGCGCGCGGCAGTGCCGACCGCACGCACCAGCTCTCCGCGTGCCTCGTCGCGCCTGCCGACGCGCATCGCGGTCTCGTAGCCCGCGTGTGCATCCGCTTCCTCGCGCGCCTTGTAGTTCGAGGCGTCGTCCTTCGCGAGCGCTTGCTCCATCTTCTCGACGAGCCCGCCCTGCGAGTACGCGTTCGCCGCGGCGAGGTGATCGCCGATCGCCTCGAGCGCTTCACCGGCGAGCGTGTGGTCGTCGCCGGTGACGAGCAGCTCGGCCGCCTCGCGGACCTTCGCGCGATCGCGCTCGGTGGCGATTCCCTCGGCCTTCACCGCATCCCACAGCGCCTTGCCGAGTGCAGCGGCAGCGCGCTTCTGCAGCTCGGGGTCGTCGCCGGCCCAGCGCATCGCATCGCGCAGCGCACCGATCTCCGCGTTGCGGGTCGGCGCGCGTGCGGCCCGTGCGAGGTGCATGCGCACGGCGCCGGCGTGCTCGCCCGCGAGCGCGTATCGCTCCGCAGCGAGGTCGACGTTTCCCGCAGCCTCGGCCGCCACCGCAGCGCGGTAGTCGGCGGAGAACATCTTGCGGAAGAACGTCACGGGCCCAGTATATGGCGGCTTCCCCGACGGTGTCAGGGTGGCAGCGGCGACCCGAACTTCGCCTGATAATCCTTCGCGAGCTGGTCGCGCGCGGCCTTGTCCTTCACGCGCATATAGGCCTTGGCGAGCGTGCGCCACGCCTGCCCCAGCTCCGGATCCACGGCGATCGCCTTCTTCAGGTGCTCGATGCCTGCCTTCGTGCTGTTCGGGTTCTGGAACGCGATGATCGCGGACATGTACAGCGCCCACGACTGGTCGGGATATGTCGCGAGTGCGCGCGCGCAAGCGGCGCGGGCCGCGTCCATCCGCGTCTGGTAGTACTCGAGCTCGCAGCGCTCGGCGTCGAGCCCCGGCGCACCCGGCCACGCCTTCTCCGCAGCCTTGAGCGCCTTCTCCGCCTCGGCGTACTTCTTCGCGTAGATCGACGCCTGTGCGGACTTCACGGCCGCCACGAGCGCGCCCTCCTGATCCGGACTGACGAACTTCGCGCCGCGCGGCACGCCGTAGCGGTTGCGTGTCTGCGCGACCGATACCGCGAGCGGATCGCCCTCGAGCTTTGCCTTGACGATCGCCTCCTCGGTCCACGTCAGCGATCCCATCTGCTGATACAGCTTGATCACCTCGCGCCACGCCGCCGCTGCACCGGCGGGCAAGTTCGCGATCTTGCCCTCGGCCTTCACGAGCTCCGCGCGAGCGCCCGCGCGATCTTCGCCGGCGAGCAAGGCCGTCGCGACCGCGATGTGCGGGCTCGGGTCCGCCGGCGCGAGCTCGCTGACGCGGTTGCACGCGGCGCGCGCCTTCGCATCCGGCGGCGCCGGCTTCGCGCCCGGCTTTTCGCCCGCCTTCGGGCGGATCAGGATCTCGCACTTGAGCTGCGTCAGCGCACCGTTGCCCGGATACGCGGCGATCACGTTGTCGAGCTCCGCCATCGCGTCCTCGAGCTTCCCCTGGCGTGCGAGCTCCTTGATCCGCGTGACCTGATCGTACGCCGCCGGCGGAATGTCGGTCGCCGTCTTCCCCGCGCGCGACGCATCGATCACGTTGCGCAACCGGTTCACCACTTGCTCCTTGTCGGTCGCGACCCAGCCGCCCCACTCGGACTTCTCGATCGACTCGAGCAGCTTCTTCGCGATCGAGAGCTCCGCACCGTCGGTCACGCGCTCGTCGATCGCGAGCTGCATCAGCTCCTTGTTGCGATCCGAGAACCCGACCTGCTTCGGCGCGTAGCTCGGGTGCTTGATCCACGCCGGATCCGTCTCCGCGATCGCCCCCAGCGTCGCGGCGAGCACGTGCAGCAGCACGACCGTCTGCTTGTGGCGCTTGTGCGCGTTCATCACCTCCGAGCGCTCCGCCTCCTTGAGGTCTGGCAGCGTCGAGCTGATCGCCTCGATCTCGCGCTTCTCGGCCCACGCGCGCACGACCGCGTGATGCCCGAGCGGCTCCGCCGAGCCGAGCTCGCTCATCACCGTCGTCGCACTATCGCCGGCGGCGACATAACCGATCACCCACACCGCGTCGTCGCCCTTGTCGAGCGCCTTCAGCTGCGCGAGCGCCTCGTGCGGATCGCCGGTGCGATCCCAGTCGACGACCTTGTCGACCGCGAGGCGCACGCCGAGGAGCGGCGTCAGCAGCTGGCTCGCGTAGTCGATCTGGTCGTTGATCTCTTCCTTCCACTTCGGCAGCGCGCGCACGGCGGCATCCGCGTAGACGCGGACCTTCGCCGTCCTCGGCTCGCCTTCCTTTGGCCGCTCCGCCTCGAGCGTCGCGGGGAGGTTCTTCGAGAGCTCCGCGACGTGCTGCTTGAGCTGCGGGCTGCCACACGCCGCCATCAGCAGCGCGAGGGCACAGACGCGATACATCCGTGGACTTTCCCCGCTGATCTCCCGCCGCGCAAGTCGTAGGATGCACCCGTGCTGTTGCTCGACGAGAGGATCCTCGCAGACGGGACTCACGCGCGCACACACGCCCTCGTGCACGGCGACAAGATCCGCATCCAGGATGACGACGGCACGGCCGGCGAGCTCTCCGTCGGCGCGCTCGATCGCGTGATGACGCGCTACGGCCGCGAGCTCGACGACGCCATCGCGCTCGTCGGAGATGTGCTCGAGCTGCCCGGCGGCTTTCGCCTGCGCCGCCTCCGCTATCACGCCGCCGTCGACGCCACCGGGCGCGACTACCTCGTCTGGGAGCGCCCCGGCGCCGACCCGCTCGCCGCCGTCGGGACCATGGTCACCGCAGCGCTCCGTTACCTCGTGCTGAGGCTCGCCCAGGAGGCCCCTCAGGAATCTGAGGGTGGCGGCACGTGACGGCACACTTTCAGGGGTGTGTGAGGGCGCTTACCCGCCGCATGTCGGGCACTTGAGCGTGGCACACGGGGTGCTACATCCCTGGCCCATGTCCCGCTGGTTCCTGGTGCTCGTGCTCGCGGTGGCTTCGGCCACCGGGATCGCGCACGCCCAGTCGCCGCAGACAACGGCGCGGGCGCAGTCCGACACCGCCGCGCTCGAGCGGAAGGTCGGCCAGGTCGCTGCCGCCCGCAGCGCGCTCGCGAAGACCTACGCCGAGCAGCTCGAGGCCATCGACCGGCTGAAGAAGCAGCGCGCCTCGTGGCGCCGCGACCGAGAGCTCCGCGACAACCTCGCCGCCGCGAACGACACCGCGACCAGGCTCGCCGCTGCAACCAACGAGCACGCGAAGGCAAACACCGCACTCGCCACCGCGCGCCGCGCGCTGATCATCGCGATCGATGCCGAGCTCGCCACGAAGCCCGTGCCTGCTCGCACCGCGGCGCTCGCGCGTGTTCGTTCGCAGCTCGCACCACAGGCCGCGCAGAAGAAGCTCCACCGCATCGTGCTCCCCGATCTCGAGGTCGATCCGACCGCGGATCCCGAGGAGCTCGAGGCGCAGGCGGCCGCCCTTCGCGATTCCGAGGCAGAGCTCAACCGACAGGTCGTCGGTCTCGAGAAGCAGGCGAGGGAGCTCGACGAGGTCGCGAAGCTCCGCAAGCAGCACGAGCGCGCAGGTGACCTCGCTCGCCGCGACGACGATCAGCCGCAGCGCACCGCGCAGTCCGGTGGTGCGCGCGGTGGCGTGTTCGGTGGCGGCGCTGCGAACGACAGCCCGGCTCCCGAGGCGACCGGTGGCGTCGGTGGTGGCGGCGACGCGAGCAACGGCGGCGGCGGTCAGGGACCGGCCGGCCTCTCCGGCTTCGAGTCCGAGGCCACCGTCGTGCTCTCCGGCGTCGTCGATGCATCGACGATCGACACGCTGACTCGTGCGCAGCGATCCGGCGATCCGGCGCAGCGCGCGCTCGCGGCGAAGAAGGCGCGCGACGCCGTCGCCAACCGTCTCGATCAGCTGCGCAAGAAGCGCGCGGAGATCGAGGCCATCGTGAAGTCGCGCAACAAGCCGCGCTGAGCTACGGAAGCCACGGTTTGCTGGCTGACGACGGAGCCGTCAGGGGCGACAGGCTCAAGCGCTTTGCGTGATCGAGCACGGCGTCAATATCGAAGACGCTGTGGCCGACTTGATCGGGGACTTTCATCGACCGGAAGTCCACTACGAGCTCGTCTCCGACCGAGAGTCGCTCGAGCGATTGGTTCCGCTCGTCCCAAGTAAGGACGAGGGTCGTCGACGAGTCCGCGCTCGGTACGATGGCTCTGAGAATCAGATCCGCCTGCCGGCGCTCGATGGTGACGCGTTCGCGGACGATTCCGGCGAGGAGGCCGAACGAGACCATGTAGGGCCAGCTGCCGGGCACCGGTTTCCACGATCGAACCGTCTTCGCCTCCAGATCAATCTCGACTGCCTCGCCGCCGCCCCAGACGAGCCGATACCGCAGCCGAGGATATGGACCGTCACTACCGTAGTAGTCGTCGATGATGTCGTCGACGCGAATCGCGCCCGCAGGATCGAACCAGATGGTGCCCGAACGGTACAAGCGCATGCTGCCGTCGCGATACTCGAGGAACGTGGCCTCGTAGACCGTCCCGGCCCGATAGCGCTGTGCAATTCGGTCAAGAACCCACTCGGCCGTCACATGCGTTGCCGCGGCGTGGCCGAGCGGCGGTGCTATCGGCGAGCCGCCGCACGACATCGAGGACAGGGCGAGTGCGAGGCAGCTCGCGAGCCGCGTCAAGCTAGCGCTTGAGCTCGATGGGCCGTGCATCCTCGACCCGGACCTGGCGCAGTGAGACCATGAGCTTGTAGAGCGCGCGAACTTGTTCGAGACGGCGGTTGATCGCTTCCTCGCTCATGTCGATGGAGTCAGCCTTCGTCGTCATCGGTACCTTCGAGCTTGGCAAGATCCGCGAGATCCTGTGGCCGAGCTGCGAACCGCTTCATTGTAGCAAGGCCATCGCGCGAGACGATCCTGAGATCACGGCCGCGCCATGGCACCTGTAGACGTCCCGCCCAGACATCCTCGAAGCCCGGATCCGCGTGCATCACGTCGAGGGAGACGAGATCGTTGGTCTCGGGATCTAGCTTCGAGACGCGCTGGACGGTCCGTGGTGAGCCGGTGCGGAGCCCGAAGGTGATCACCCGGGCAGGGACATCGAACCCGACACTGCGTGCCGACGCGAGTGCATGCGGGGCAGCCGCACTCGGCACCAGGACGTCGATATCCATGGTGGCGCGCGGATGGCCGTGGATCGCGAGCGACAGTCCGCCGCAGAGCGCGTAGTCCACACCATCGCGCTCGAACGCGTCGACGAGCGTCTCGAGCTCCGCGATCAAGTCCAGCGCCATGCCCGGCAGTCTAGATCACATTGCCGAGCACTCTTACGGCTCGAAGGCGCCGAGCGTCGCCGCCGCCGGGCGCGCGTTGCCTCGGATGTCGAACGCGGGCGGCGGGGCGAGGCTCCGGCCCACGGCGGGGCTCGACGAAGGTACGACCGCGAGTGCCGTGATCAGTCGCGTGCGGAGGTCGCACGCGTTCGTGGAGCCGCCGGCGAACATCTGCGAGCCGGGCATCCACACCGGCGGGGTCTGCGCGCCGGCGGCGACCACGGCGGGATCCATCACGAGCGCGCGCGTGTCGTCGCCAGGACCGAGCGAGCTCGCGGTCTCGACGAACGCACCGCTGGGCGGATTCCAGTAGAGGTTCCGGTCGAGCACGAAGCCGTCGGGGCTCGCTGACGTGGAGTCGCTGAACAGCTGCGTCGTGTTGGTGGGGCTCACGAAGATGTTGTGCGTGATCGTGAAGGTGGCCCCGCCCATCAGACCGCCCTTGCGGCTGGTGCCGAACGCCACGCCGTTGAACGGACCGCGGAACGTGTTGAACCGGATCGACGCGGTGCCCGAGGAATCGTCGAGTCCGATCGCGCCGTCGATGGTCGCCGCCGCCTGGTGCGGACCGAACAGGTTGTTCTCGATGACCACGTTCGAGACGTCGCCGAGCGCGACGTTGCCGTACTGCATGGTGTCGCGGCGGCCGTTGAACACCACGTTGCCGCTGAACGTGGAGCTCACGATGCCCTCGAGCCAGATCATCGGGAACGTTCCGCCAGGCGTCGACTCGAAGATGACGTTGTCGCGCACGTTCACGTTCGAGTTCTGGTTGACGTGCACGAGCGCGTTGACGGAGTCGTAGATCACGTTGCTCTCGACGAGCGTCCCCGTGACGTCTCCCGCGATGCGCACTCCTGCCTGCGCGCAGCCGTGGATGATGTTGTCGCGGATGGTGACGTTCAGGCCGAAGCTGACCTGCATGCAGCTCACGCTGCTCCCCGTGATCTCGAACTGCTCGACGGTGAGGCCGTTGCACGCATCGCAGCTGATGCGCGGGACCCGCGCGGCGTACGGCTGCTCGGAGATCAGACGGATGTTGGTCTTGTCGATCGAGATCTCGTTGCCGGGCTCGTTGGCGTAGGTGCCGGCGCGCACGACGATCGTCGAGTTGTTCGCCGCGAGCGCGTGTGCGCGCGTGACCGTGGCGACCGGACTCGCGGAGGTGCCCGCGTTCGAGTCCGTTCCCGACGGCGAGACATAGATCGCCGGGCCGGTCACCGGAGCGTGCATGCACGCCGCGCCCGGCGGAGCGGCGTCGAGCGGCGGGCCGTCGGAACCATCGCCGTCGCCGGGCGAGCCGTCACCGCTCGCACGCGCATCGAAGCCAAGCCGCCCGCACCCGAGTGCAAGCAACGCCGCGACACCGGCCACGAGTACGCGCGTCACAGGAGCTTGTGCACGATGATACCGCGGTCGCCCTCGACGGCCTCGGCGAGAAAGACGCGCACGCGCGACAGGAGGCGCCGCAACTCGCCGTCGGGGACGGTCTCATCGCGCAGCTTCGCGATCGCGGCGAGGAGCTTCACGGTGGCCGCGGGCGCAAAGTAGCGGCCGGTCGAACGCGTGCCGTCTTCGAGCGGCGCGAACCGCTCTCCACCACCGCCGAGGAAGCCGAGCGGCTCGGCGTCGGCGTGCGCGCCGAGCGTGCGGTGCAGTGGCGCCCACTCGGTGCCGAGCTCGACGACGTGAGGCTTCGCGACCGGTGCCATCAGCGACGTGTGATCGTCGTAGGTCGGAAGCGTCTCGTCGGCGGGACTGGCGAGGTCCGCATCGCCGACCGAGAACAGCGTGCAGGTGGCCACCTGCTCAGGGTACGGCGATCAGCGCGCGGGGGTCCAGCGGACGCCCGCACCGAGCACGATCGCAGTGCCGCCGTAGGTGGCCGACATGGTGTCGGTCGAGGTCGTCTCGCGGCGCAGGAGCCACATCCGCTCGGCGAACAGGTCCGCGCTCCACGCCGGTGCGATGCGGTACGAGGCCCCGGCGGTGAGACCGACGCGCGAGGCATCGGGCGAGGACGGTGTCAGGTGCGCGGCGGGCACGGGCGACGGATCGTAGTATCCGCCACCGCGCACGACGAGCTTGTCGCGCGTCCACTCGCCGCCGGCACGCAGCGCAACGGTGTCGTGCCACTGGTTCTCCTGCACGGCCTGCGGCGTGGAGGCGTTCGTGAAATTCACCGTCGTGCGGCGGTTCAGCGACCAGTTCGACCACTCCAGATCCAGCACCGCGGCGTAGGCGCCACGCGTGTACTGCGCGCCGAGCACGACAACATCGGGCATCGTCATCGACGTCGACGCCGTCTGATCCGGAGTCTTCGATGCGAACGCATCGGGCGCCGTGAAGTTCGCGTTGCCGTGGAAGTCGAGCGTGCTGCGGCCGCGATACACGAGGCCGACGCCGAGGTCGCGACGCGCCTGCCAGTACAGGGCCGCATCGACACCCATTCCATTGCCGGCGAGATCGAGCCGCACGTCGCCCTGCGTGTCGATGAAGTCGAGGTTGCGCTGGATCTGCAAACGACCGCGATCGAAGTGCACACCCGCGGACACGCGCAGCTTGCCGAACGACCACGCCGCGAACGGTGCGGCGCGCAGCACCATCAGCTGCGTGCGCACGGACTGCGTGGCGCCGGGCCACATCGCGGGCCACTGCACGCCACCGCCGAACGGAACGCCGAGCGAGATGCCCGCGGCCCAGCGGCCCTGGGCGTAGCTCGCGTCGATGTGCGGCGGCGTCGACCATGCGGATTCGTTCTCGGTCGACCAGCTTCCGTCGGTGGCGCGCGCCTCGAGCGACGGCCGCGCGAGTGCGAGCGAGATGCCGACCCGCCAGCCTCCGTCATCGGCGAGCGCAGCCGGGACGTGCCACGCAGCACCCGGGTCACCGTCGCGCGCCGCGCCGGCACCACCGGTGCCCGCGGACACGGCGTTCTGCTCGCCGACGGCGAGTCCGCCGGCCGCGGCCGTGCCGGTGAACGTCGAGAAGAGCAGGGTGGGCCATAGATATGAGGTCTTCATGGCTGCAGCTCCCCGGAGAGGAAGTTCGCGAGGTCGCGCGTGCCGGGGAAGTACGCCGGCTCGAGCGGGATGGTGATGAAGGCGTGCTCCCCGACGTAGTCGCGGCGCGGCGCCTTCGTGACGGCCTCGAGGACCTTCGTGTTCGCGTTCGGGATGATCATGTCGAGCGTTGCCATCTGCAGGAGCAGCGCGCGCTTCGCGATCGTCGGGCCGTAGTGCTGCGGGTCGACCGCGTCCATGAACCACTTCGCGACGTTGATGAACCGCCGCCCCTCGAAGCTCTCGCGCGTGATCTGCTGGCGCGTGAAGAACGCGTCGAGCTGGGCGGAGAAGAACTGCGAGTCATCGAACATCGGCACGAGGTTCGCGCCGGGGACGTTCAGCACCGCGCGCTTGATGTCCGGGTCCGTGCCGAGGAAGACCGCGCCCATGATCCCGCCGAGCGACTGCCCCGCGTAGTAGATGCGCGACGTGTCGACGGCGTGGCTGCCGAGCGCCATCTGCCAGCTGCCCTTGCGCAGCGCGCGGTCGAGCGCGCCGAGATCGATCAGCGCCTGCTGGAAGTGGTCCTTGCTGTTCGCGATGTGATCGATCTCCAGGAACCGCGCGCCCGAGGCGATCGGCATGTCGAGCACGCCGAACGTCGCGAGGTGGTTGCCGTTGCCCTGCGCATCGACGCACTTGCCGACGTCGTTGCACGTCGTGCCCGGCAAGCACGGCTCGAGCGAGGCGAGGCTGCCGTCGGTCGGATCGACCACGGAGATCGGGCCGCCCTTCGCGCAGTACGTGCGCTCGCCATGGAACGGGAAGTCGATCGAGATCGCGGCGTAGCCCTTCGCCGCAAGCGTGTCGCC
Source organism: Deltaproteobacteria bacterium (assembly GCA_013813765.1). Taxonomy (GTDB): domain Bacteria; phylum Myxococcota_A; class Polyangia; order Haliangiales; family Haliangiaceae; genus JABFXX01. The sequence goes on from JACCRC010000130.1 coordinate 10,565, forward strand.
GACGGCGAGCACGAACCGCCGCTCGGTCACGAGGCCGTGCCCGAAGATCACGACCGGGATCGGGCCCGGCTTCGGATTCCTCGGCACGGTCATCGTGAACCGTAGCTTCTCGATGGTGTGCGAGCCGTCGCTGCGCCACGCGCGGGACACCGGATCGAGGAACACCGGCGATTCGATCGTGCCGTTGTAGACCGCGCCGACGTTGAGGATCGAACCGATGCCGAACGGGAAGTCGAGCAGCGCCTGGCCCGGGGTCATGTGCGTGATGCCGGCGGGGTCGGGCGACACCGCGAACGTCTCGGCGCTGTTGCGCAGGTCGACGAGCGGCTTCGTGACGCTCATCGTGGTGAAGGGCCATGCGGCGAAGATGTGGTCGCGGCCGAGCTTCTGGAGGGCGGTCGCGAGTTGCGTGCGCGAGCTCTCGACCTTGGCCGCGTCGTGCGCGTCGATCGCGGAGATCTGGCTGATCCCGTCGACGAGGATCGGCGCGTGCGCCTTGAGGAAGTGACCGACCGGCATCACCGTCGGCGGCAGACCCGCTGCGTCGCGGACCGCATCGCTGACCACGAGCGCGTAACTCGTCTTCTCGGCGAGCCGACCGGCCTTCGGCGTGATCACGAGGTGCTGCTTGTCGGCCAGTAGCTCGACCGTCGCCGGCACCAGCGTCGGCGATGGCGTCGAGATGTCATAGACCTTGACCGTGCTCTCGGAGATGTTGTTCGGGTTCATCGGACCGGTGAACTCGAACAGCTGCGACGACGACAGTCCGAAGCCATCGAACTCCGACAGCCGGCTCTTCGCCTCTGCCTCGGTCTCGGAGTCCCACGGCGCGGCGGGTGCGTCGATCTTGCCGGTGGCCGGATCGATCATCAGGTTGATCGGTAGCGGCATCCGCTGCGACGGCTGATCCATCGCGAGCTCGGTGCGCGTGGTGACGGTGAACGCCCAGAGCGCGGCGATGTCGGCGCGCGGCACCTCGCCGAGCGTGCCCTTGCCCGCGGCGAAGAAGTCGAACGCGGGGCCGAGGTCCTGGCGGATCTTCTCCAGCTTGCTCGCGTTGTCCTGGCGCTCGGTCTGCGAGCGGCCGGGGAATGCGTGCTCGTGCTCGGCGGTGTCGAGCTGCGTGGTCTGGCGCAGGAAGTAGAACGCGGCGTCGCACTCGACCTTCTCGCCGGCGAGACCGACGACGCCCTTCGAGCCACCGCGGAGCAGGGCGACGTACCGTCCGCCGCGCGTCCATCCCGTGCGCGGAGGATCGATCGTGATCTTCTTTCCGTCGGCGGAGACCGAGAGCCGCACGTCCTTGACCTGCTGAGGCACCGCGCCCCAGTGCCAAACTTGAAGAGTGCCGTCGGTGACCGACTTCGGATCGATCGCGCCCGTGAATTCCACGGTCGCCGACATCAGGCTCGACCAGCCGTCGAGCGTCTCGAGGTAGTCGTAGAACTCGAGCTCGGCGGCCGTCAGCTTCGCGCGCTCGGCCTCGGTGTCGTTCGGTAGCGCGAGCTTCTTCGCGTCCTTGTCACGGAGGACGTCCGTGGGCATCGGGATCACGCGCGCGTCGGGATCGAACCGCGCGTGGATCAGCTTCGGGTTTGGATCGAGCGCCAGGTCCGTACAGCCTGCGATGAGTGCTGCCGTAGCGATGAACGCCGAAACTGAATGTACTGAGTGCCGCACAGGTTCCCCCCTGTTCGAAGACGTGAAGTGATATCGGCCATCTCGACCCTGTGCGTCAATCACTAATTGAACGAAGGTCAATTGCCGACGCGGATTCTGGTCTGACCAAGGGGGTTGGCTTACAGTTCTGACGCCCTCTGCAAACGGGAGTCAGCGGGCGTAGATCGCGCCGACGTAGATCGAGGCGCGACGGAACGACGTGTCCATCGTCCCGCCGAGCTCGCGCCAGATCGCGCCGCGCGTCTCGACGGTCCACTTGCCGGAGACCGGCTTGCCGAGCCTCAATTGCAGCGAGCTGCGGTTCTCGTCGTCGAGGCTCGTGAACTCCGAGCGCTGGAGATCCTTCTTCACGACGAGCCCGTCCACGAACTGATCGATCTGCAGGATCGCGAGCGCGGTCCCGAACAAGCCCCACGGCAAGCTCCGCGTCACCGATCCGGTCGTGCGATGGCGGATCAGCGACTGACCGAAGCTGTTGGAGTCGATCACCGTGAGCTGGTACCCGAGCGTCGCGATCGTGCGCCCGGTGTACGTGACCTCCGCGCCGATCCGCTGCGAACGATCGCGCCGCGTGCGCGACGTACCGGCGGAGCAGCTGTCGCTCGGCGGTGCGCCCGGCGGGCACGCGTTCACGAGCGCGGTCGAGTTGTACTCGCGCGACTCGAACCCGGCGATCGCCGCGAGCTCGACGCTGCGCGTGCCGTCCGACGGAGCCCACAGCCAGAGATCGAGCCGCGCGGTCGCCGCCGGCCCGGTCCAGTCGAACTCGCGGTTCTCCTTGTACGTGAAATCGCGCCAGCCGAAGCCCACGGTCAGCTGCTTGCCTTCGCCGCCGTCGAGCACCAGCAACCCGTCGGCCGCGAGGTTGATGAACGTGCGTGCACCGATCTCGTTCGTGATCGGCACCGCGTTGACGCCGCCGAAGCCCACACCGAACGAGACGCGCCGGTCCTCGATCGGACGCAGGTAGCGCAGCTCGCCCGCGAACAGCATCACGTTCTCGCTGCTCGCCTGATCATCTCCGACCATGCGCGCGAGCGCGGACATGACGAGCGCGTAGTTGCCGCCCGCGATCCGGTCCCGCCGATCGAGCTTGCCGCCGATCCGCACCACGCTCGACGCGATCCGCTCGGTGTCGAGGCCGGGCCCCGTCTCGACGCGCTGGACATTCGTGTCCTGCTCGGCGCCGCCTTCGAGCGTCACGCTCCACGGTGCGGCATGCGCGAGGCTGCTCGTCACGAGGACGAGGCCGGCCGCTCGGGGCACGCGACGCATGACCGCAGGGTATCGCATCGGGCTTCGTGGTACGCAGCCCTCATGCGCCGCGCTGTCGTGTTCACCGTCCTCGCGCTCCTCGCCGCCTGCAAGGGCGACCGACAGAAGTGCGAGACCGCGTGCCGCAACTACGGGACGCTGATGTACTGGGACGTCGTCGACAAGGAGCTCGCCGAGCTCCCCGCGGATCAGCGCGAGGCCACGCGCAAGAAGAAGCTCGCCGAGTTCAGCTCGCAGCTCGAGAACGGCGTCGACACCTGCGTCTCTCAGTGCGAGTCCGCGAACAACGAGAAGCAGACCGCGTGCATGATCGGCGCGAAGACCGCCGCCGAGGTCAAGAAGTGCACCGAGTGAATCAGTAGAACCCGCAAGGGCCGTCGGGGCCCCCCAGCGGCTATGATCGGCGAGATGGCTGTCGTACCGCCTGCCGAGCTCGACCTGCTCGACGTGGGCGTCGTCCTCGACGGCCGGTACCGGATCACCGGCCTCCTCGGCGGAGGCGGTATGGCCCGCGTGTACTCCGCCGAGCACCTCGGCATCGCGCGTACCGTCGCGGTCAAGGTTCTTCACGGCACGCTCGCTCAGGACCGCGAGGCGAGCGCGCGGTTCGCGCTCGAGGCCGTCACCTCGGGAAGACTCGATCACCCGAACATCGTCATGGTCACCGACTCGGGCGTGCTGCACGACGGCCGGCTCTATCTGGTGATGGAGGCGCTCGACGGCGAGACCCTGCAGGCCCGCCTCCGGCGCGAGGTGCGGATCCCGTGGAAGGAAGCCGTCGAGATCGCGAAGTGGATCGCGATGGGTCTCGAGCATGCCCACAAGCGCGGCGTGGTTCATCGCGACATCAAGCCCGACAACATCTTCCTGTTGCGGGGTGGCGCTGACCCGGTGCTGAAGATCCTCGACTTCGGGGTCGCGAAGCTGCGCTCGACCTCTGCCGACCAGGCGCGGATCACGCGCAGCGGGCTGACGATCGGAACGCCGGCGTACATGTCCCCCGAGCAGGCGGTCGACGGCGACATCACGCCAGCCTCCGACCTCTACTCGCTGACGGCCGTCCTGTTCGAGCTGATCACCGGCCTCGGTCCGTTCGAGCGCGAGGACGTGGCGGCGACGATGCGTGCGCACGTCAACGCGAAGGCTCCCCAGCTCGCTTCCATCGCGCCGGAGCTCGCGATTCCCGACGAGCTGGAGGCCCTGATCGCGCTCGGGCTCGCGAAGGATCCGACGGAGCGCATGAAGTCGGCCGCGCACATGGTGCAGCTCCTCGATCGCGTGCGGTTCGGGGGCGCATCCGATCGGACGGTCCCCATGGGCAGCCCGGTGGGGCCGCCGGCGGTACCCGAGCCCGAGGTGGAACCGAACCCGCCCGAGCGTAAGGGTCGGCTGCTGACGTCGCAGCGCTTCATGATGCTCGGGCTCGCCGTCCTCGCGGTGGCGGCCGTGAACCTGATCGTGAAGCGGATGCGCGCACCGGAGGGCACCGTGGCGCAAGGTGTTGCCGATGCCCGGGAGGCCCCGCGACCGACGCCGGCTCCGGCACCCGTCGCGCAAGCTCCCGACCCCGTCGTCGAGGCGATCGCTGCCGCGATCAACGCAGGACGCGTCACCAGTCCGCCGGGTGACAACGCGCTCGAGCGGATCCGCGCCGCCGAGAGGACGCGACCAGGCGATCCGGCGATCATCGAGCAGCGCGAGATCGCCGTGCAGTACCTCGTCGCCTCGGCAGAGCTGTTGTGGCAGCACGGCAAGCAAGACAGTGCGCGCGTGCTCTACCTCGACGTGCTGCAGTTCGAGCCCGAGCACCCGCTCGCCACGGAGCGATCGCGCCGCGACAAACCAGCGACCGCGGCGGCGCCGAGGCCTGTTATCGATCGCAGTCGGATCGAGTCGCTGATCGCGCAGATCGAGCTCGCCGTGATCGATCGGCGGTTCGTCGCGCCGCGCGGCCACAACGCGCTCGATTATCTGGTCGAGCTGCGCAAGCTCGATCCCTCGAACACCACCACGAGCCGCCTCAGCCGGGAGATCGCGACCGCACTCGACGACCTGGCGAAGCAGAAGCCGGACCAGGCCACCGAGCTGCTCGCCGCGGCAGAGCGCGTGCGCGAGGTGAAGCCGCCAGCCGACGGCACGCTCGGGGCCGAAGAGAAGAAGCGCGTGCAGGAAGCCGTGAAGCAGGCGGTCGCGAAGGGCAACGTGGCGTTAGCGGCGGGGCAGTACGCGGAGGCGACATCGGCGTATCAGCGCGCGATCGCCGTGGACAGCACCGCGCACGCTGCGCTTGCAGGTCTCGCCGACGTGGCGTTCAACCAGGGTGACTTCGAGCGTGCGGTCCTCACGGCCAAGCGCGCCGTCGCACTCGCCCCGCGTTCGGCGGCCTACCGGATGATCCTCGCGAAGTCGCTCTACAAGATCATGCGCTACGAGGAAGCGATCCAGCACTGGGAGAAGGTGCTCGAGATCGATCTCGGCAACCGGACGGCGGCGAAGAACATCGAGATGGCGAAGGCGAAGCTCGGCCGCTGATCAGCTCGGCGGCGGCGACATCTGCGCGCCGCTGACGTTCCCGCTCAGCACGTAGATCACGCCTGCCGCGCCGCCGCCTCCGCCACCTCCGTCGCCGGAGGATCCACCGCTCTGCGGTCCGGTGGTCGAGAACGCCCCGGCACCGCCGAGCGCTTTTCCCGTCCCGCCTGCCGCGGCATTCAAGGGGGTCGCCGGCGTGGCGCCGTCGGTGCCCGCGGTGTTGCCGTCTGCCGCACCGCCCCCCCCGCCGCCATTCGCGAAGATGCGCGTCTCCGCCGTCACCGTCGTCGTCGGCGCGGAGAGGACGATCATGCCGCCGGAGCCACCGCCGCCGGCGCCGCCTTTCTCGGGCATGCCGCCATGCCCGCCTTCCCCCGACACCGTGACCGTTCCCGCGAGGGTGAGCATCTCGCCCGCCAGGAGATAGACGCCGCCGCCCGCGGCCCCGGCCATGCCCCCCGAACCGACGGTCTTCCCGTCGCCACCGGCGGTGCCGCTGCATCCGCCCTGGAGCACCACGGGCAGAGGGATCGGCTGGGCCGGCGTACCTCCGGCCGCGCTCGAGCCATTGCCGGTTCCGCCACGCCCACCCTGCGTTCGCAGCCCACCACCGGCGCCGCCGCCGCCGCCGCCATCGGTC
>JACCRC010000141.1 GCA_013813765.1 Deltaproteobacteria bacterium
TCAGCTCACCGGGCGCAGATCGAGCTGGGTCCCGCGCACCGCGGGGCACCAGTAGAAGCCGCCGGAGACCGGGCGCGAGAACCGGAACAGGCCGTCGACGACGCCGTCGTCACGCCCGATCATGCGGCGCATCACTTGCTCGAATGGATCGAGCGAGCGTGCGTACGCGACAAAGTAGAGGCCGTGCTCGGTGACCGTGCCGTAGGGCATCGAGCGGCGGACCATGAACGCCGTAGGCTCGAAGTCCTCCTGCGCGGCGCGCTTCACGTGCGCGGAGGGCGGAGCGTCGTCGAGCTCGTCGTTGGTCTCGCGGCTGCGGCCGATGATGTGATCGCGCTCGGTGGCCGACATGCTCTCGAAGCCGCCGAGGTCGTGGATCCACCGCTGCGCGGCGACGAACGTCGAGCCGTCGTCACACAGCGCCGCCGCGGTCGCCTCGTCGCCCTTGGGGTTCTCCGTGCCGTCCTCGTAGCCAGAGAGGTCTCGGCCCTCGAGGTGGCGGAACGCCGCGACATCCTCGACGATCCGCAGGACGCGCTTCGGATCGATCGCGACGATCGCCTTGTGCATGGCGGAGAGCGTGTCGCCGTGATCCTCGCCGCGGGTGTGGAGGAGTAGCCCGCCCTGCGTCGATGGTACGGAGCAGCCGGCACCCGACATCGACGGGAACGTGCGCAGGCCGGGATGCTCGACGCCGAGCGCGCGCACGAACGGCTCGCCGAGGCCGACCAGGAGGTGGTCGCCGACGGTGAGCTCGCGCAGGCGCTGGGCGAGGTCGGCCGCGCGGACATCCGGCGGAACGTCGAGGACGATGTAACGGGCTGCGGGCGCGACGTCGCTCAGGATCGCCGACTGACTGCTCATGATGACTAGCGATCGAGCAGGCGCGTCAGCAGGTGGATCGAGCGCGGCGGCAGCGTCTCGCCGCGCCACGCCAGTGCACGCGTGAGCACCATCGCCTTGTCGGCGGTGGAGAGCGACGGCCGCTCGGAGAACAGACTCGCCCCGACCGACTCGATCTTGTCGAGGATGCGCATTCCGCCGTGCCACGTCAGCGCGAGCTCGACCGCGAGGTCCGCGCCGACGATGTCGACGAGCGGACGCGCGCGCTCGAACAGCGCGCGGGTGCGAGCGACCTCGTAGCGCACGAGCGCACCGACGCCGGGCGTGGAGCGGCGCGCCGCGATGTCGGCCTCGCTGACGCCGAAGTGACGGAGGTCCTCGGCCGGCATGTACACGCGGCCGCGCTCCCAATCCGCCGGGATGTCCTGGATCAGGCGCGCGACGGCGAGCGCCGAGGACAGATCTTCGGCGTACGCGTGAAGCTCCGGCGCGCGATAGCCGCCGATGTAGAGCAACAGGCGGCCCATCGGCTCCGCGGCCTGACGGGTGTAGCTGCGCAGCTCGTCGAACGTCGAGTAGCGGCGGCGCTCGAGATCGGTCCGGAACCCGGACAGGAGCTCGGTGAACTCCGTGATCGGGAGGTCGAACTTGTCGACGGTGTCGGCGAGCGCGACGAACACCGGATGTTCCGCGTGACCGCGGTACGCGAGGTGGAGCTGCTCCTCCCAGCGATCCAGCTCGCGCGCGCGACGGCCCTCGTACGCGACCTCGTCGGCGAAGTCGTCGGCGACGCGGGCGAACGCGAACAGCGCGAAGATGTGCTTGCGCAGCTGCGAGCGCGCGAACAACGAACCGACCGGGTAGTTGTGATGGCGGGCGCGAACGAGCGACTCGCAGTAGCGATAGCAGGCCTCGAGCTCGAGCGAGGGCGGCAGCGGGACCGCGAGCGCAGGGGATCGAAGAACACCGAGGCGATGGATCACGGGGTCTCCTTTACCACGGCGGCACCGGCGAGGCGTGCGAGGACTTCACGCGCGCGGTCGACCTTGACGTCGCCGGTGGCCGCCAGCTCGGCGGCAACCCGATCGACCAGGTCTCCGGTGGCACCGGCGGCGCGCGCGAGGCCGCGGGCGTGGAGGGCCATGTGGCCGCGTTGAATGCCTTCCGTGGCGAGTGCCCGCAGCGCGGCGAGGTTCGTGGCGAGGCCCGCCGCACCGCACAGCGCGGCAAGCCGATCCGCAGAGTGAGCACCGGCGAGCTCGAGCGCGAGCCGTGCACCGGGATGCACGTGCAGCGCACCGCCGACCGTGCCGACCGCGAGCGGCATCGTCAGCACTCCCTCGAGCCCATCGCCGCTGGGGCGCTCCTTCCACACGGCGAGCGGGCCATACGTTCCCGACAGGGATGCATACGCGTGCGCGCCGGCCTCGACCGCGCGCCAGTCCTGACCGGTCGCGACGAGCACGGCGTCGACGCCGTTCATGATGCCCTTGTTGTGGGTCGCGGCACGGTACGGATCGAGCTCCGCGAATCGCGACGCCGCGGCGATCGCCCTGCGCACGTCGGGGCCCGCCGCGTCGGCGCTCGCGAGCATCGCGTCGTCGATCGTGCAACGCACGGTGACCGTGCGGCCATCGGTCAGGTTCGAGAGAATGCGGAGGCCCGCGCGTCCACCGGCGATCCGCGCGACTCGCTCCGCGAGCGCCTCGCACAGCGTGTTGACGAGGTTCGCGCCCATCGCATCGCGGCAGTCGACGTGGAGGTGCGCGACCGCGACGCCGCCATCCACGCCTTCGCGCGCGAGGATCCGCACATCGAACGCGACCGGACCGCCGCCGCGCTCGGCGAGCCGCGGGACGAGACGGCGCGCCTCGGCGAGCAGCTCGGTCGCAGCGCCGCGCAGTGCGGCTGCACCCGCCTCGACATCCGCGATGTGCGTCACCTGGATCTGCCCGATCATCACCGGCGCCGTGAGCGTGGTGGTGAAGCCGCGAGGCCGCGCCATGCGAGCGGCGTTCGACGACGCGGCGACCACGCTCGGCTCCTCGATCGCCATCGGGATCAGCGTCTCGATGTCGTCGACGATGAAGTTGGCCGCGACCGAGAACGGCAACGCGTACGTGCCGACCACGTTCTCGATCATCCCGTCCGCGACGTCGAGTGTGAGCGCGCCCGGATCTACGGCGGCGAACCCATCGGCCGGGAGGCCCGCGAGCTCGAGCAGCCGGCGGCGGCGTTCGAGGACGCCCAGCTTGTAGAAGCCGGTCAGCCTGGAGGTTCTCGGTGACGCCACGGGACCCTGGTGTTTACGACGCAGGCGAGCGCAAGTCCACGCCCCCATCGTCGACGGAGAGTGAGAGCGGCTGACACCCACATGCGACCAGGGTTCGATGCACCGCCCCGGGGTCCTCGGTCTCAGGCACGACCGCGATCGCGACGTCGCCACCGCCGGCGCCGGTCGTCTTCGCGGTCCCGCCGAACGCCTTCAGGGCGGACCGTGCGGCAATGACACAGTCGGGGACCAGCGGAATGCCGGTCGCCAGCGCGAGGCGATCGATCGCGGCCGCTGCGAGCGCGAGCCCGCCGATGATGCCGCTCGGGTGGCCGGCGAACACTGCACCGATCGCGGCCGTCGATGCATCGGCGATCGCGGTGAGCGCCGCATTCACCGCGGCCGGCCGCTCCGCGCGCGCGGCCATCACCCGAGCGACGAGCGTCGCCGTGTCGGCGGATTCGCCTGTGAAGAACGACACGAGCCTCAGGCCGCGCGGCCACTGCTTCGCCGGGAACGGCTTGCCGCCCGAGAACCGGATCACGCCGCCGTAGGTGGCCGCGGCGATGTCCGCACCTGACCCGCGAGCGCCGCGTGCACCTTGCGCCGCGGCGTGCGCGGCACTCGCGATCGCGAACACTTCATCCGGGTGTCCCGCGCCATCCGCGTGCGACAGCGCGAGCGCGGTCGCGGCGACGGTCACCGCCGCGCTCGATCCGAGGCCGAGCTTCTGCGCGCCGTCGTAGAACGCGCTCGAGTCGACGGAAATTTCGAGCGCCGCCTTTGCTGCCGGATCGCCCGCGCCGCGCCGCGCGGCGATCTCGTGCGCGACCGAGAGCAAGAACGGCGAGCTGCCCACCGGTGCGAGGCCGCGCATCCGCGCGACAGCGCGCCGATCCACGGCGACGACGAGCGCCGATGCTCCGTCGAGGACGGCGTACTCGCCGGTAAGGATCAGCTTGCCTGGTGCCGTTGCCACGAGGGTCATGATGCCGCTCCCATGTGCAGACCGCGTCGAGGAGATGTGGAGACTCCGCGCACGTAACCGCCAAGCCGCGCGCGTGGGGAACCGCCAAGCACCGCGCACTGCCGTGCCCGCGCACTGCCGTGCCCCTGACTGGCGCCAAGCACGCCAAGCAACCAAGCACGCCAAGCCCTGAAACTGTTTTTCGCTTCGCGAAGAAAAACTCTCCGTACTTCGTCCTTGCCGCTCGGCGTCCTTCGCACTGGCCGCATACGCACTCCCTTGCAAGCGGCCGGATGCAGCCACGCGCCAATGCGGCGAGGCACAGCGAGACGAAGGAAGTTTGTTTCGCGAAGCGAAAGAAAGTTTCTCCGACTTGGCGTGCTTGGCTGCTTGGCGTGCTTGGCGCTAGTCAGGGGCACGGCAGTGCGGGGCACGGCAGTGCGAGGCACGGCAGTAAGCCGGCACGGTAGCTCGCGGTGCGCGGGGGCTTGGCGGTTTCGTTTCACGCGGTCACCGTCGTCGGGCCGCCGGGTGCGGAGATGATCACATCGGACGCGAGCGGGCGCAGCGCGGCAGCGACCGCATCCGCGTGGTCGATCGAGGTCAGCACCTTCACGTGGGGGCCGGCGTCCATCGTCGCCCACGCATTGATGCCGCGATCGCGCAGCGCGCGGACCTCGGCGAGCAGCGCGAGCGTCGCGGGCTGCCAGTAGATCACTGCGGGACGCGCGGCGATCGCAGACGCGTGCATCGCGAGCGCGTTTGCCTCGGCGATCGCCCCGAGTGCGGCGAGGTCCCCCTTCGCGAGCGCGCCCTCCGCGGCGGCGAGGTCGTGCGGAACCAACTCGAGCCACGCCTTGTAGAGCGGCGAGGTGTGGGCGGTGTGATCCATCGCGTCACGCGAGCCGTGTGACTTCGGCGCGCCGCCGCCGACGACCGCGATCACCATGCGCACGCGATCGAGGAGGCGCGACGTGACCGGCTCCGCGAATGCATCGCTGCCATCGTGCGCGTGACCCGCGTGCATGCGGACGAAGCCGCCGAACAGCGAGCGCGCGGCAGAACCGGAACCGCGGCGCGCGAGGATCGAGAGGGCGCGCGGTGTGGACGCGACACCCGCCGCGGTCGAC
>JACCRC010000155.1 GCA_013813765.1 Deltaproteobacteria bacterium
ATCATCGCCTCGGTCGCGGGCGTCAGCTTCACGCGCCAGCCGACGGTCAGGCTCTCGCGCCCCGCCTGCGCGTTCGACTCGGCCTCCGTCGCGTACGGGATGCCGCACGCGCGCAGCCGGCACAGCGCGACGTGCCGCCGCCGATCGAGCTTGCTGCGCAGCGGATCGAGACGCAGATCCACGGGATCGATCGTCGCGGCCGCCGTGAACGGAAGCTTCAGCTCGGCAAACAGCTCCGCGACATGCGGCCCGAGACCGGAGCGCGGCGTCGCCGGCGCGAGGTGGCCGCGCCGCCGCCCGACCAGCACGTGCTCCATCGCCTTCGCGACGATCCGTCCGCGCCCGAGCAGCTCGCCGTGCGTCAGCGCGGTCTGCACCGCTTCCACCAGCTCCCGCCGGCCCGGTGCTGCCAGCCCGCGCAGCCTCGCGAGCGAGGCCGCGACCTCCGCTGCCGCATGCGCATCCGGCACGCTCGCCGGCAGTCCGAGCGATCGCACGTGCCGCGTGATCTCGACGAGGCACCCGGCGACGAGCCCCGCGACCTCGCCACCCTCGCGCTGCGTCTGCCACAGCCGCTGCTGCCACTGCGGATCGCGAATGCCCGCCGGATAACCGCTGCGCGCATCGAGTAGCTCGAACGCGTACGGGATCAGCGACGACACCAGCTCCTTGGTCTCGCCTCCGTACGGCTCCGGTACCTGCCACAGCGTCGGCTTCTCGAGCAGCGCCGCCGCATGAAACGATCCGATGACCGCCGCCACTCGCGCGCCCTTCACCGCCGTGAGCTTCGCGATCGCATTGCGCATGTGCTGCTCGCGCGCGAGGTCGAGCTGTGACACGCCTCCGCCGCGCGCTTCATCGAGGCGCAGCGCCCAGCCATACAGCAGCGCCGCGCGCCGCACCCGTTCCGGATCGCCGAGCGTGCCCGGCGCTTCCACCATGTGCTCCCACGAATCGTCGTCGGGGCCATGCAGTCGATCCACGATGCCGAGCGCCTCGCGTCCGCCCCCGCCCCGCGGCGGCCGCTTCGAGGACGGCAGATCGATCGCGACGACCGGCACGTCGTGCTCGCGCGCCCAGCGCACCGCGACCAGCTCCGGCGAGAAGTCCGCGAACGGATAGAACCCGAGGTCATCGCCGCGCGCGGACACCGCCGCGACCGCGAGCGGCGCCTCGGCCTCGGGATGCGCGAGCCACGGGATCCACGTGCCCAGATCCGCCGGAAGCTCGAGCGCGATCGTCGTGGGCTTCAGCTTCTCGAGGAGTGGCGGCAATGCGATCGAGCACGCGGGCGAGTGATGGCGCACGCCGTAGAGCCACGGGGATGTGGAACCGGCGAGCTCCGTGATCGCGACGACCGGATCGTCCGCTGCGTCGAGCGCGCGCGTCACTAGGCCTCGAGCACGCGGCGGCACTCGTGCAACGACTTCCACAGCCGTGCCTCGCCCTCCGCGCGCCGCTTCACGGTCGCGTCCCAGTACGCGAGCAGCTTGCCGCGATCCTTGGGCTCGTCCTTCATCACCACGCCGAGCAAGTACTCCGGCAGCAGACGCGCGAGGTCGCGATCGCCGGGGAAGTACGTCGCGGCGAGCCCGATCGACGACGCGACCGCGACGGCCTCCGCGGTCGACATGACCGATGACGGCTTCTCGACGGTCCAGCCCTCGACGGTGCGGCCGAGCCGCAGGTCGCGGAACACCGTGACGAGCGCCTCGAGCACGGCGTCGTCGACGGCAAGAGGAGCACCGGCCTCGGACACGATCTGCTTCGCGCGGCGCCGCACGAGCTCGGTCTCGCGCGCGAGATCACCGATCGGCATGATCGTCTCGAAGTTGAACCGGCGCTTGAGCGCGGCCGACATCTCCGACACGCCCTTGTCGCGCAGGTTCGCGGTCGCGATCACGTTGAAGCCGCGCTGCGCGGGCTCGATCGCACCGAGCTCGGGCACGCTGAGCCGGCGATCGCTCATGATCGAGACGAGCGCGTCCTGCACCTCGGGGAGACAGCGCGTGATCTCCTCGACGCGCGCGAGGTGACCGCGGCGCATCGCGGTCAGCACCGGCGACGGCACGAGGGCCTCGGGGTGCGGCCCCTTCGCGATGAGCAGCGAGTAGTTCCACCCGTAGCGGAAGTGCTCCTCCGCGGTTCCGGCGGTGCCCTGGACCGTCAGCGACGAGTCGTTGCTGACCGCCGCGGCGAGCAGCTCCGACAGCATCGACTTCGCGGTTCCAGGCTCGCCGACGAGGAGGAGCCCGCGCTCGCCGGCGAGCGTGACGACGCAGCGCTCGACGATCGCACGATCACCGACGAACTTCTCGCTGATCACCATCGATGCGCCCTGCTGGCGCAACGCCTCGCCCTTGCTGCCGATGATGAACGTCACGACCGCCTTCGGCGTCAGCCGCCAGCTCGGCGGCCGCGGCCCGGTATCGCAGGTCGCGAGGAACGCGAGCTCCTCTGCCCAGATCTCCTCGGGAGGCGGAGCCTGCACCGCGCGCGCGGGCACCGCGGGCTCCTTCGCGGAGGAAGCGGCGTCTGACTTCTTCTTCGTGCTCATCGCTTCACCTCGTCATAGCGCGGGATGTCGTCGTTCTCGATCCGCTCCCACGCGGCCTCGAACATCGAGTGAAACGGAGCGAGCGCGAGGAACCGCCCGAGCGGCGGCAGCGGGATGCCCTCGGGGCTGCGCATACCGTACAGGGCGAGCTTCCAGCTCTCCATCGGCGGGTGCGGTGACTTGAGCGCCTCCCACCCGCCCGGCAGGAAGTGACTGCGCTGCGCGCGCTCTCGCTTCGCCTCGAGGATCAACTCCGCCTCCACGAGCTCCGCGTTCGCTGTCGTGAACTGCTTCGGCTTCCAATCGTTCCACTGCTGGATGTTCTTCGGCGTCGGCCACAGGAGCGTCAGGTACTGGAGGTACAGCGCGGCGGCGTCCTTGCTCACGCCGAGCTTCTTCGCGGCCTTGTCGACGAGCTTCGGCGCCGCGGCGAGTGGGTTCTGCTCCCAGCCGCCCGCCGGCACCGGCGTCTCGCGGATCCGCGTCATCAGCTGCGCGAGACCGGGCGAGCGCAGGTACTCGAGCGACTTCCACGACGAGTAGCCCCACACACTGATCTGGGTCGCGAGCTTGCCGATCGTGGCAGCGGCCTTCGCATCGATCGACGCCGGATGGATCTTCAGCTCCACGCGGTGTGTCTGCTGCACCACGGCGGCGCCGGGAATGCGCACGCCGCTCGCGCCACCCTCGAGACCGACGAGCGGCTCGCCGCCGAGCGCCGGCAGTAGCACCTCGAACGCCTTGCGCTTGTTGTCGTCGAGGTAGACCTGACCCGCGTCGAGCCACAGCGACTTGCTGGCCAGTCGCTGCAGCGCCAGGTCGTGCGCGACCGCCGCCTGCGCGCGCAGCGGATCACCGACGGGCAACTCCGCATAGAGGAACGGCAGGTACGAGATCAACGTGTGCATCACCTTGTCGGTGAAGACGGGCCCGTCCTCACCGGCGTTGCGCACGATCGCTCCCGCGTTGTCGAGCACGAAGGTCCCGTCCGCGTTCAGCTCGGGTGCGTCGCTCGCCGCACCGATCATCGCGAGCGCCTGGCTCGGCTCGATCGGCGCCTGCAGCTCTCGATCGGCACCCGCGATCAGCGCCTCGGGGATCGCGATCTTCTTGCCGACGATCCGCACCCATGCCGCGGCGAGCGCATCGGCCGCACTGCCGTCGAGCAGCGCCTCGATCCCGGCACGCGCGGCCTCGTCGATCGCGGCGAGCCGCTTCGCGATCGGGATGGTCTTGAGGCCATCGCGCGCGATCGCGGCCTGCGCCGCCTTGAGGCCCAGCTCCTCGCGCAGCTCCTTGGCGAGGAAGTTCGCGCTCGTGTCACTCGCGTTCGGCATACCGGCCCACAAGAACGTCGCTTCCGACGGCGTCAGCCCGGTCGCGGCCGCGAGCTTCGCGGGTGCGGCCGGAGACCACGACGTCTTCCCGGCCTCGATCGCCGCGAGCAGCGCGGTTGCAGCGTCGGCACCGAGCGCCGCACCACCACGCAGCTCCGCTTCGACGCTGAGCCCCGGCAGCGCCCGGAACGTTCCGCCCGGCGCGTACTCGAGCACCTTGAACGTACCGGCGTGCCAGCCGACCTTGCGCGTGATGTACGCGTTGCCGTTCCACCAGCGGATCCGGAACCCGATGCCCTCGCCGGGCAGCTCGAGCGTGCCCTGCGCGTGAAACACGCGCAGCTGGTGTGCCGGCGGCAACGTCTGCGCGATCATCGAGAACAGCTGCGCGATCGCGCTGCGCTTGTCGGCGGGCGTTCCGATCGCGGTCGCGATGAACGCGAGCGACGACCGCACGACCGCGAAGCTCAGCCAATCCACCGTCGATGCCGGGACCTCGTGGATGTAGCGATCGCTGCGATCGTTACTGCCGAACAACGCGGCGGTCTCGTGGATCTGCGCGATCGCTCGGCCGTCGGAGTTCCACTGCCGATCGACCCAGCCGGCGAGCGCGGCGATCAGCGTCGCGTCGTCGGGACCGACGGCGGCCGCCGGCTTCGCGATCGCTTTGCCGGGTGCGCGCTCCGCCGCGAGTCGATCGCGATCGCGCTGCTGCTTCGCCGCGATCGTCGCGTAGCCCGCGACGCCCTCGCGCAGCCGCGGATGCGTGATCTCCGGCAGCACCTTCGCGATCGTCGCGCCCGAGACCGTTTCCGGAGCTCCGGCCATCAGCGTGCGCGCGTCGTCGTCGCTGATCGCGCGCAGCCGCTTCGACCCGGCCTCGTCGCGCGCGGTGAGCTGGTGCCAGCACAGCGGCGGTAGCGGCGCGACCTGGCCTCGAAGGTAGCGTCGGTCCGTCGGCCCGATCACGGCAGCGCGCAGTCGCTCCACCGGATCGATCAACGTCGCGGTGATGCCCTTGCGGTAGACACTCTGCTCCACCACGCGCCGCGGTGCTCCACCGCCCGGCAGCCGAACGAGACATCCGGGCGTCATTCCCGCGCCCGCCCACCGCAGACCGTCCATCGTCTCGATCTCGCGCTTCGTCTGCTTGTGCTGGTTCTCGCCCTGATAGCGCACCCGCACGCCCGCGATGCCGTCCTTCGCGCCGAGCGGCGAGCTCGCGATCCCCTGCATCGGCAACACGTACGAATCCGTGGCGTCGATCCGCCAGTCTGCCTCGATCCCTCGCTCGATGAACGCGGGCCAGCTCGTGCGGCCAGCCTCCCCGCTCGCCGACAGCTCGCGCCAGCGCTGCACCCCGTCCTTCCACTCCGCGACCCACGCGGTCGCGCCATCGCACGCCGCGAGGTTGTGCCCCTCGGGAACACGGCGGTCACCGGCGCGGATCACCTGTGCTCCCTCGATCCACGCTCCGTCGGCGAGCACCGCGGCCTTGGACACGATGGGCTGGATGCCCCACGAGTTGGTGTCCGTGTCGAACATGTCGTGCGGGGCGCTGCTCCAGTACGCGCGGGCCTTGTAGCCCTCCTTCAAGACGACGAGGAACTGCCCGCCGATGAACCGCAGCGTCACCAGCTCGTGCTTCGGCGGGATCACGAGGTCGTGCGCACCGAGCCGCCCGGCAGCGCCGACCGCGATCGCGCGTGTCTTCGACGCGAGCACCACCGCAGGCGGCCCACCGTGCGCGGTCACCTCGAGCTTTCCGTCGGGGCTGAGCTCCATCCCGGCGTCCTCGAGCGCCGGCCAGCCGAGCTCGTCGATCAACCCGACACGCAAGCTCCGCGCGAGCGCACCCGCGGGATCGATCGCGGCGAACCGCGCGTGCAGATCGGGAAGATCGGCGAACGTCTCGGCCTTGATCTTCTTGGTCACGGTCTCGAGCGCCTCGCCGAGCCCGACGAGACCGGCCTTCTCGGCATCGCCGATCAGCTCCTCGATCCACGCGCGCTTCGCGGCGAGGAACCCGGCCTTGCCGCTGGACGCCGGATCAAACGCGTCGCCGCCGATCGCCTGGGCGACCGCCCCCGCGAGGAGCGGGCCCATCGCCTTGTGCGCCGCCGTGCGGACCGGATCGCAGCCGAAGCCCGGCTTGCTCGCGCGCTTCGCCCACCCATCGACGTTGATCCGCGGATGCGATGCCGGCGGCGCGACCGGCACGCCGAGCTCGAGCGCGAGCTCGCATAGATCGAGATCGATCCAGCCGTAGCGTCCCGTGCACGCGATCGGCGCGCCATCGGCGATCAGCATCGGCGCCATGCGGCGCAGGAGTGCGAACGCGCGCTCCCCGATCTCCTGATTCCGGTAGTCGCGCGCGAGGTGCAAGGTCAGCTTGTCGAACCACGCCGCGCGGCCTCCCGTCGGCTGGGCCTCGGGTGGAGCATCGTTGGCGATCAGCGCATGAACCGCGCCGGTGGCCTCGAGCAGATCGAGCCACGCGTCGTCGAGGTCCTTGCTGTACGCCGAGCCCGTCGGGAACAGGTTCAGCAGGGCGCCGCGCGCCGGCGCGCTGTCTTTCCCGAGCTCGCTGATGGGTCCCTCGTACGCGCGCCAGAACTCGCCCGCTGCCTTGCCGAGCGCGGGCGACTCGATGATCTCGACGACGAACTTCCGATCCTCGGCATCGACGTCGAGCTTCGCCGCCTTTGCGAGCCGCCGCAGCTCCTTCGCCATGCCCGACCAGGGCGGCATGCCGCCGAGCGTTCGCTGCAGGCACAGCTGGCGAAAGTGCGCGTACGCCACCTTCGGCTCGTGGTGCTCGGCGAGCTCCTTTGCGTATTGCGTGAGCGCCTTCGTCGTCACCGCACCGGCGAGCGCGAACTCGAGGAAGCCGTCCACGCGGTGTTGCTCGTCGACCTCGAGCGCATGCACGGCCTCGGCCTCGCGCGCCTTGCCGAACATCGTCGCCGCGTACGACTGCGCGCCGTGCTCGATGAACGCGCGCCCCGCCTCCTCGAAGAACGACGGCAGGAAGTGCGGCACCGTCTTCGACAGCTTGTCGGCAAGCGCATCGATGCCGTCCTTCGCGTGACCCGGCTTGCTCTTCGCGCGCCTCGCGTGCTTCTTGAATTCCTTGACGACATCGAGCGCGTATCGCGCGTTCTTCGGATCGTTGACGAGTGCCCAGCCCGGGAAACCGAGTGGCCGCTTGCGCTCCTTCGCGACCGCCCCGCGATCTTCACCCGCGCCGAAGCCGAGCGTCGCCATCTCGAGATCGTCGCCGGCGACGACGCTCTGTGCGGTCAACCTGACAACGGTCCGTCCGGGCAGCACGGCGTGGCGATACGCGCGCGCGACCACGACATCGACGACGTCGTCCTTTCCGAGCTTCGCGTTCGCGGGCACGAGGCCGCCCGCCTTCAGCTGCTGTTGATCGGCGCTTGCGCTCACGACGCCTCCTCCGTCTTCGCGACGACGCGCGCCGCGTAGATCGACGACGCCATCCGCATCCCCTCCGAGAACGCGACCGGCCCGACGTCCGACAGCTTGAGCCCGCGCTCGCGAGCGTCCACCCACGACAGCTGGCCGGTATAGGTCTCGCTGTCCGGACTATCTGCACCGATCCAGTAGCGAGCCTCGGCGACGCCGCCGCCGTCCCAGACCTTGCACGTCGCGTAGCCGCCGCGCACCTTGAAGCCGAGCGCGCGCGCCTTGCCGATCGCGTGCATCAGCATCGCGAACTTCCCATCCTCGAACTGGTCGATGCTCATCGAGGTCATACCCTGCGGCTTGGGGTGCGTCTCGCGGTGCAGCTGCGAGATGCCCTGCGTCACGCCGAGCTGCGTGACCAGCTCGCGCCATCCGTCGAGCTCCCCGATCAGGATTGGATGCGGGACCGCGACGCGCTCGGTGTCGAGCCACGCGGTCTCGCCGTCTAGATCGACGACACCGACGCCCTTCTTACGATCGACACCGCGAAACAGCCCCGACGCGCGATGGTCATGCCCACCGTCCGCTGCCACCGCGACGACGACCGCGTTCTCGAGGACCGTCCTCCACGACGGATCCTCCCAGACCGCCTCGAGTACGGAGCGCGGCACCGCGAGCGAGCGCAGCATCCACTGATCCACCTGCCCGGCGCACTCGCGATCGTGCTCCTTCATCCAGTCGCGCAGCGCCTCGAGCTGATCCGCCGCGTCGCCCGCGCGCACCTCCTTCGGCACGCTCGAGAGGCGCTTGCCCTGCGCGTTCCGCGCTACGAGCTTCCCGTCGTCGAGCGACAGCTGGTAGCCGTCGCCGGCGTCGATCCACCCCAGCCCTTCGGCATCGACCGCGGCCACTGGTGCCGCGGCTGCGGCGCTCGCTCTCTGCGCCTTCTGGACCTTCGGCGGCGCAGCCTTCGCGGGCGCGGCCTTCGCGACCGGCTTCTTCGCGGCGGGCTTCTTCGCGGCGGGCTTCTTCAGCGCAGGCTTCTTCGGCGCAACAGTCTTGGTCTTCGCCATCGCGGTTCCCCTCGGCGCGCGATGTTCGACGGCACGGCCGGAGGCGGCAAGCGTCCGGCGCGCCGAAGATTCCCAGGCCTGACGCCAGCTTGCACCCCCGGACGTGGTATCGTGCCGTCGAGCGGGATGTCCGAGGACACACGGCCCACGCACCGGATCGATCCACTCGAAGCACGGGTGGTCTCGTTCCGTGCGCAGCCCGAGGCGAAGGGCTTCGCGGAGCTGCGGCAAGCGCTGCGCGATGCTGGACGCGGCGAGCTACTCGCTGATGTCTGCGCCACCTGGGGGCAGCACGAGCGCGATCCGATCCGCGCGGCCGATGCGTGGTCCGAGGCCGGCGAGGCGATGGCCGTGCTCGGTGAGACCGCGACCGCGATCGAATATCTGCAGACCGCGCTCGATCTCGATCCCACGAACGATCGTGCATCGGATCGGCTGCTCGAGCTCGTGGAGCCCACGGATCCGGCCGCAGCCGTCGAGATCATCGAGCGCGAGCTCGGCGAGCTCGCGAAGAAAGCGGGCGGCGGCGGTGCGAAGGCGAAGGCCGAGATCACGGCGCGGCGCGCGGCGCATCACCGGCGCGCGGCGGAGCTGTGGAACGATCACCTCGGCCGCGTCGATCGCGCGCTGTGGCACCACCAGCAGGCGTGGAAGCTCGAGCCCAACCGCACCGAGTCGCTCGATGCAGCGCGCCAGCTCTACGCGTCGCTCGGCGACGAGGCGATGGTCGGCAAGCTGTTCCAGGCGGAGCTCGACGTGCTCGGCAACGCGCCGGCCGCCGCGGAACGCAAGGCATACATCCGGTTCGAGCTCGGCAAGCTCGCGCTGAGGAACAAGGACCTCGAGACGGCGGCCAATCACCTCGAGCAGGCGGCGGTGCTCGATCCGCACTCGATCGACATCTCCGAGAAGCTGGCCGAGGTCTACTCGAGCCCGGGCTTCCGCGACGGACAGACCCGCGGCAAGGCCGGCGAGCTGTTCGTCGAGATGGGCCGGAAGCTCAAGCAGCGCGACGATCAGACCGGCATCAACTACCTGCGACGCGCCGTCGGTGTCGATCCGTACTCGAAGGGATCGAGCGACGCCTTGCAGGAAGCGCTGCAAGTCTCGTCGGAGTGGGCCGAGCTCGATCGGATCCTTCGCCATCGCAGCGCGGTCGTGCAGGATCCTCACGAGCGCGCCGAGGTGCTCCGCCGTCGCGCGGCGCTGTACCGGAACCAGCTGAAGGATCGCGCCGCGCTGATCGAGGTGCTGACCGACCTCGTCGCGTACGAGCAGCCAGGCAGCAAGCCCGCACGCGAGCTGCGCGAGCTGCTCCGCGACGATCAGGACTGGGAGTCGATGAGCCGCCTGATGGAGGCGGAGATCAACGCGCTCGCCCAGAACCCGGAGACCCCGACCGATACGATCGTCATGGAGATCCTCGAGCTCGCGACGATCGCGCGCGAGCACATGGGTGATCGCGACCGCGCCGCGGAGCTGCTCCACCAGGCGCTCGGTGTCGATCCGATGCACGAGGAAGCGCTCGCGCGCTATGTCGATCACTTCCGCGAGCGCCGCGACTGGCGCGGCCTGATCGACCTCTACGAGTTCGCGCTCGATAACGCGCGCGAGGCGGGCGCGGATGCCGGTGACATCATCCAGCGGCTCGAGGAGATCGCACAGCTCGCGGAGCTCCGGCTCGGCGACATCGACCGCGCCGTCGAGGCGTGGCAGCGGATCGCGGAGATCGAGCCGGGGAGCACGAAGGTCACCGAGGCGCTGCGGCGGCTCACCGCACGCTCGAAGATGTGGCAGCAGCTGGTCGCGAGCCTCGAGAACGAGCTCGCGAACGCGAACGATCCGGTCCAGCGCGTCTCGATCCTGAAGAAGATGGCGCAGACGTATCGCGAGCGGCAGATCGATCCGCGCCGCGCGATCGAGCTGTTCGAGCAGATCCTCCAGGAGAACCCGGGCGACGACGCCACGCTGAAGGCGCTGGCCGAGATGTACGAGCGCGAGGGCGACGACGCGGGGCTCGCGCACACGCTGCGCCGCATCCTCGAGGTCGAGGAGCAGCGCGTGCTCGAGTCGATGCGCCGCTCCGGCAAGAGCGCGGATGCTCCGAAGGAGTGGCCGGTCGCGAAGCGCGCCGAGCGCCTGACGATGCTGCGCCGCCTCGCGTTGCTCTACGAGACGCGCCTCGCCGACGTCGATGGTGTGGTCTACGCGTCGAGCGCCGTGCTCGAGCTCTTGAGCGGCGACCGCGACGCGCTCGATCGCATGGAGCGCGTGCTCGAGAAGGCGAACGATCCGCGGCTCGAGAAGACGCTCGAGTATCACGCCGCTGCGTCCACCTCGCCAGCGGAGCGCGCGAAGCTGCTCAAGCGCCTCGCGAAGATCGCCACCGATCGCGGGGACGACATGGCCGCGCTCGATCGCTGGGAGCAGACGCTGAAGACGTCGCCGTCCGATCCCGATGCGCTCGCGGCGCTGTCGGAGCTCTACGAGCGCGTGCAGCGCTGGCCCGAGCTCGCGCAGATCCTCGAACGGCTCGACGGCGGGCGCCCGATGCCGCCCGCTGGTTCGCCCGACGCGGCCGTCCGCGCGCTCGAGCTCGAGCGCTACGCGACGGTCGTCGACACGCAGCTCCAGGACGCGCCGCGCGCGATCAAGGCGTGGCACCGCCTGCTGGAGCTGACCCCAAAGAACCGCACGGGGCTCGCGGCGCTGTCGCGGCTGTACCGCGGGGCCTCGAAGTGGCGCGAGCTCGCCGATGTCCTCGGCGCGCAGATCACCTCGTTCTCGCAGCTGGTCGCACCCGACGACCGCGAGAATGCCTGCTCGGCCGCGATGGAGCGCGCGGAGCTGCTCGAGGAGAAGCTCGGTGCCCCGGCAGATGCCATCAAGGTGCTCGATCACCTGATCCGCGAGCTCAACCCGAACCACCTCGACGCGCACACCGCGCTGCGCCGCCTGCACGAGGCGCGCGGCGACTTCGACGCGGCGGTCCGGATCGCCGAGCGCGAGATGTATCTGTCGCCGGAGCCGATCCGGAAGATCGCGCGCGGTCTCGAGATCGGCATGATCTGCCGCGACCGCCTGAACAACCCCACGCGCGCACTGCAGGCGTTCAAGCGCGTGCTCGAGCTCGACCAGGATCAGGACGAGGCGCTGTCGGCGTCGGCCGATCTGCTCGCTCGCCTCGGCAAGTGGAAAGAGTACGTGATCATGCTCGAGCGGATGCTCGCGCTGTTGCCGGGCCGCGAGACGCCCGAGGCCGCCGCGTACGCCGAGGACCGCCGCGCACTCGTGCAGCGGATCGCGGCCGCAACCGCCGACAAGCTCGCCGATCCGAAGGGCGCGTTCCGCTGGTGGCGGCGCGCCCACGACGAGGCGCCCGACGAGCAGACGCTCGCCGACGTGCGGCGCGCCGGCGAATCGTACGGCCTGTGGCGCGAGCTCGGCGAGGTCCTCACCGACGAGCGCAAGCGCCTGATCGCGGTCGGCACCTCCGGCGTGCCGGCGGAGCCAGAGCGGTTCGTCGCGCTGTCGCGCGAGCTCGCCGGTCTGCTCGAGCGCCGGCTCGGCGACAAGCCGCGCGCGATGAGCATCATGGCGGAAGCGCTCGCGGTCGCGCCGCGCGATGCGAGCCTCCTCTCCGAGATCGAGCGCCTCGGTGCCGAGCTCGACTCGCGCCCGGCATGGAAGTCGCTGCTCGATGCGTTCGACGTCGCGCTCGCCGCCGCGCCGCCCGCCGATCGCGTCGACCTGTATCTGCGCCGCGCGAAGATCCTCGACGATCGCGTCAACGATCCGAAGGGCGCCGTCGCGGACGTGCTCGCCGCGTTCTCGTGGGCCCCCGAGCGCGAGGACACTCGCAACGTACTCGTCGCGCTCGCGGCGAAGGCACGCGCATGGAACGACGTCGTCGCAGTCGATGCGGCGCTCGTCGAGCGAGCTCCCACATCGGCGCGCCGTGTGGAGCTACTCCGCCGCAAGGCGCAGGTGATCGAAGAGCAGCTGAAGGACGCTCCCCGCGCGTTCCGCACGCACCTGATCGCCCTGCTGCTGCAGCCGGACGACGCCGACACGACCTCGCACCTGTGGCGCCTCGCGCGCGTGATCGGCAAGTACCGCGAGGCCGACAGATCGCCTCACGCCGAGCCGCCGTCGGCGACGATCCAGGCGGAGCCCGCGATCGCCGAGGCTGTCGCCGTGGCGACCCGCGCTGCGCCCGGCCGCGCGACCGGCACGGTGCCGCGCCGCCTGCAGACCGAGCCGCTCGCGGACATCGATCTCGGCGTCGGTGATGCCACGGACGCGAACCTCTCCGTCGGAGATTCCACCCAGCCGCTCGATCTCACCGAGCTCGAGATGACCGCGGCGCAGCGCGACAGCGCGAAGAAGATCCCGCAGGGCGAGTTCCTGACCGAGAACGCGACGATGGCGCTCTCGCAGAACGAGCTGCGCAACATGATCGTCCCGCCGCGCCTCCCGCCCGGGGCGAAGGGCCCGCCGAAGCCACCTCCGCGCCCGCCGTCGATCAAGCCTCCGGCGTTTTCCGGGCCGGGCTCGGGTCGCGCGCGCACGCCAACAGCAGGGCCGCCGCCGGCGCCGCGCAAGGCGCAGGTGATCGAAGAGCAGCTGAAGGACG
>JACCRC010000161.1 GCA_013813765.1 Deltaproteobacteria bacterium
GGGGAAGCGTGTTGCTCGGGGCCCTCTATGACTACAATCGTGGAATCGCATCGATCGTCGCGACCTCGGCACTCGTCGCAGGCGCCGCGGTCGTGATCGCCGCGACCCGAACCCGCACGCCTACCCCTGGCGCGTAGCGTGCAGATGTGTGCGTCATGGAAATCCCGACGGAGATCAGCTTCCACGGCCTTCCACGGAGCCCTTCAGTCGAAGCGTCCATCCAGCGCTGGGTCGCTCGGCTCGAGAACCTGAACGGCCGGATCCGGAGCTGTCACGTGTTCGTGGAGCAGCCTCATCGCCGCCAGCGCAGCTGCAGCGACTTCGAGGTCCACGTCCACCTCGACGTTCCCGGCATGGAGACGGGGTCGCGCAATCACCACGAAGATATCTACGTCGCGGTCGCGGATGCGTTCCGCGCGGTGCGGCGCCAGCTACTCGACGGCACGGAGATGCGCACCGGTCGCGGCCGCCAGCAACTCCACGTCTAGTCGTCGCCGTCGAGCGCGCGATCTTCGCGCCCGGCGCGGCGCTTCTTCTGCCCGATACCGAGGTCGGTTAGCTTCTTCCGCAGCGTGTTGCGGTTGAGCCCGAGGATCTCGGCGGCCTTCAGCTGGTTCCCGCCCGTATGCGCGAGCACGAGGTCGAACAGCGGGCGCTCCACGCGTGCGACGACCTTCTCGTAGAGGTCGTGCACTGGATAGCCGTCGATCCGCGCGAGCAGGCCGGCGAGCTTCGCCTTCACCATCTCCTCGAACGCCAGGTCCTCGAGCGGCACGCGCGCGGCGACCACCGGCAGGATCTCGTCGACATCACCGGCTTCGATCTTCGCCCGCGTCACGCGCACCACGAGGCGCCTCGCGATCGCCTTCAGCTCCGCCACGTTGCCGGGCCACGGGTAGTCGGTCAGCCGCGCGATCGCTCGCACCGACACCGACGGCTTCGTGCGGCCGACCTCGGCCGAGTAGTGCTTGATCCAGCGCTCGAACAGCGCCGGCAGATCGTCGAGCCGGTCGCGCAGCGGAGGCACGGTGATCCGCCGCGCCTCGAACAGGTTGTAGAGCTCGCGTGACACGATCTCGGCGTCGACTGCCTTGTCGACATCGAGGTCGCCGGTCGCGACGACGTGAACGTCGAACACCTCGGCGCCCTCGCGCTCACTCTTGCGGTCGCGGATCGCGCGCTTCAGGGTGCGTTGCGACGGTGCCGAGAGATCGCTGACGTCCTTGACGAGCAGCGTGCCGCCCGACGCCGAGCGCAGTGCACGGCGCGCGCGTTCGCAGGCGTCGTCGGTGCTCGCGCGGCCCGGAGCATCCTCGAACGACGGCCGCACCGCGACGAATCGCCCGCCGGTGCGCGGACCGCGCTGGTGCAGGACGCGCGCGACGAGCTCGCGGCCCGTGCCGTGCTCGCCACAGATCAGGACGGGTGCATCACCGTCGGCGTAGTTCTCGACCTGCCCCACCACCGCGCGCATCGCGTCCGAGTGCGCGACCAGAAAGTCGTTTGCCTTCAGGTTCCCCCGAAGCACCTACGCGGCCTCGTCGGACTCGAAGCCGCCGTCGATCTCGTCGCGCCCCGTGCCCATCTCCGGCGCGAGGCCGAGCCGCGACTGCCGCTCGATGAGCTGCGTGAAGTAATCCTCGACGAGCGCGCGCGACGCGGCCAGATCCTTGGTCTCCCAGACGCGGAGGCGGAGCTGGTTGCAGCCGTAGAGGCCGCGCGCGTACCACGCACACGCCTTGCGCACCTCGTGCAGCGTGCGGGGCCCCTTCTTCAAGCGCTCGATCAGATCGACGTGGCGGCGGAATACGGAGAGCCGCTCCTCGAGCCCGGGCGGTCCCGGATCCGGGCGACCGGCCGTGACCTCGCGCAGCCGCGAGAACAGCCACGGGTTGCCGAGCGCACCGCGGCCGATCATCACGGCATCGCATCCGGTGTGCTCGCGGAGCCGCAGGTAGCCCTCGACGTCGACGACGTCGCCGTTGCCGATCAGCGGGATGTGCGACGGCAGCGCCTCGCGAACGAGCTTGATAATGTCCGGATCGCTCTTGCCGCTGAAGCCCTGCGTGCGCGTGCGACCGTGGACGGTGATCATCTTCGCGCCCGCCTCGACCATGGCGCAGGCGAACTCGGGAGCGTTGCGGTGGCCCTGGTCCCAGCCCGCGCGGTGCTTGACCGTGACCGGGATGTTCGCGGGCACCGCGGCGACGACCGCGCGCACGAGCTCCTGTGCAATCTGCGGCTCGCGCATCAGCGCGGAGCCGCACTCGCCGGCGACCACGCGCTTCGCCGGGCAGCCCATGTTGATGTCGACGAGCGACGCTCCGATCGACACGGCCATCTTCGCGGCCTTGTCCATCATCTCGGGCTCGCGGCCGAAGATCTGCACGCCGAACCGGCGGCCATCGAGCGACGCGGTCAGCTTGCCGGTGGTCTTCGGATCGCCGACCGACAGCGCGTGCGCGGACAGGAACTCGGTGATCGTCAGGCCGACGCCAAACTCCTCGCAGATCGTCCGGAACGGCAGATCGGTGACAGCGGCCATCGGTGCGAGCAGCACCGGCGGATCAACGGACACATCTCCGATGCGCATCACCACGGGCCCACTAGATACAGGATCGAACGCGATCTGAAAACCCCGAAGAAGCGATCGCGACCCCTGCCGTAACCGAGCGAAGGTCGTAGGAAATCAGCGAAGGTCGGCAGGGGTGTTGATGTTGCGCACGGCCGCCGGATCGATGTCATCGATCCACGCGACGCGCAGGCCATCCTCCGTGAGCAGTGCGGACGCCTTGAGCCGGCCCTCGGCGAGCCTGCGCTCGACCACGGGGCGCGCCGCCTTCACGCGCAGCGCGCACAGGAGCGGCTCGGGGAGCGCGCCGATCCGGATGCCCACCGCATCGATCGTGTCGCTCGCAGCGCCGATGATCCGATCGAACAGCTCGCCCGTCAGGTCCGGCATGTCACCGGCGACGACCAGCATCCACGGCGTGGTCACCGCGGCCAGCCCCGCCGCGATGCCGGCGAGCGGCCCCGCTCCCGTGACCGGGTCCATCACCGTGCGGTGCGCGGGCGATGGATCCCACTTCGCGGTGCCCGTGGCGACCACGATCTCGACGACCCTCGGCGCGAGCAGCCGCGTCTGTCGCTCGAAGATCGTCTCGCCGCCGACGTCGAGCGTGGCCTTGACGATCCCACCGAGACGCGTCGCGCGACCTCCGGCGAGGATGAGCGCCGTGAAGGGGTGCGGCCCCTGGGTCATTTCAGCAGCGCTTCGATCGCGTCCTGCGCGGGAGTCGTGATCTCCGGGCCCGCGGGAGCGAGGTAGACGGAGACCTCCGTGCGCACGCCGAACTGACCCGCGGTGTAGAGACCGGGACCGACCGTGAAGCCGGTGCCGGGCGTCAGGATGCGCGTGTCCTTGACCTCGAAGTTGTCGAGGTCTGCGCCGCCGCCGAGAAAGTCGTTGTCGATCGAGTGACCGGTGCGATGCATGACCTTCTCGACGGCCTTCACCTTCTTGAAGAACGCGCGGACAGTGTCGTCGACCTCCGCTCCCGTGACGGGACGCTTCTTGCGGCTGCGCTCCGCGATCAGGGCGAGCGCCTGATCGCGGCCGAGCGCGGCGGTCTCGAACGCCTTCGCATGCTCGGGCGAGACCGTCGCATCGGCGACGGCCATCCAGGTCTGCGCTGCCCAGATCCCGTCGGGCTTGTCGGCCTTCAGCGCGATCGAGATCGTGATCAGATCGCCGCGCTTGATCGGCGCGGCGCGCGCGGCGGTAGGCACGTAGAACGGATCCGCGGTGTTGACGCCCGCGGCCACGACCGGCGGGATACCGACGAGGCCGCGCATCGTCAGCCCGCGCGCGAGCCGCTGCTGCACGTCGTACTCGGTGATCGGCGCGCCCCCGGCGACCTGCTTCGCGATGAACGCGAGCGCGTCCTTGCGTAGCTCGACCATGTGGTGGACCGCGAGGTAGTGCGCGGTGCGGCCCGCCTCGCCCCAGATCGCCTTCGTGTACTGCACGAGCGTATCGGACGAGCGCACCGCGACACCGGCGCCGCGGATCAGCTCGAGCGTGCCCGCATCGACGCGCGACACGCTCGGCACCGCCGCCTTCGCCGAGTACTCGAGCGCGACCGTGCGCATGCCTTTCAGGAGCACCTTCAGCTGCGGCGCGAGATCGCGATAACCCTGGTACGTGAGCTTCTTGCCCGGCAGGTGATCGAAGCTGCGAACCTCGGCGGTGTGCACGAGCGCGATCGCATCGCCCTTCGCGGGCACCAGGTAGAACCACGGCCGCGACGTGTGACCACCCGGCGAAACGAGGCGCGCGGCGATCGGGTTCCCACCGTCGCGATCGAACATCAGCCAGCCGTCGAGGCGCTGAACGGCGAGCAAGCCTTGCACCGCCGTCAGGTCTTGCAGCGTGACGCGCGCCGGGATCGCGGTGGGCGTGATCTCCTTCGGAGGAGGCGGCTTGCCCGTCTTCTCGGGCGGCGTCGCGGGGGCGCCGGGCGGTGCCACCACGGGATCCGCATACGGATCATCGGGCTTCCCCGGCTTGCCGGCCTTTGCCGGCGGCGCCTTCGCGGGCGGCGCCTTTGCCGGCGCCTTTGCGGGTGGTGCCTTCGCGGGCGGCGGCGTCGGCGGAGGGTCCGCATACGGATCGTCGGGCGCACCACCGTAGGGATTCACCGGCTGCTCGACGGGCAGCTGTCGCTTCGGCTTCTCTCCCTCCGAGGCGGGCTGCGCCACGGCGACGCGGGAGGACAGCGCGAGGAGTGCGATGGCTAGCGTTCGCTTCATCGTCGGACCTGACCCAGCTCGCGGACGAGCCCCTCATGAATAGCACCGTTCGTCGCCGCTGCTTCCCCGGAGTGCGGGTCGAACGGACCGCCCCGTGTGTCTGTCACGGTACCTCCGGCCTCGGCGACGATCAGCGCGCCCGCCGCGAGGTCCCACGGCTGAAGGCGCGTCTCCCAGTAGCCATCGAGCGCGCCCTTCGCGACCAGGCAAAGATCGAGCGCCGCCGCGCCGAGCCTGCGCACCGTCGCGACGCGCTTCATGTGCTCCCACGTCGCGAAGTTGTTGTCGGGGTTCGTCGCGCGATCGTAGGGAAAGCCGGTTGCGAGCAGGGCATGCTCGAGCTGCTGCGTCGGGGATACGCGCAGCGCTGCACCAGTGCCGTCGCGGGCGCCGCCTCCGAGCGTGGCCTCGAACCACCAGTCGAGCGCCGGCGCGACAACGACACCGCATGCGATCGTGTCGTGTTGCTCGAGCGCGATCGAGACGCACCAGAGTGGGAGGCCGTGCGCGAAGTTCACCGTGCCATCGATGGGATCGACGAGCCAGCGCAGACCGTTCGCGCTGCCGGCGCCCTGCCCGCCTTCCTCGCCGAGGATCGGGATGCCCGGCGTGCGTTCGGCGAGCACCCGTCGGATGAGCTCCTCGGAGCGCAGGTCCCATTCGGTGACGAGGTCGCGTGGGTTGCCCTTCGCGCGTACGTGCTCGGGGCGCGCCGTGCGCAACAGATCACGCGCGGCCCGGGCTGCGGCGCGCGCGGCCTCGGCCAGCTCGTCGAGCTCCATCAGAGGTCGAGGCGCATCGCGACGAGCGACGCACCGGTCAGCCGGCTGAACGTCTCGCTCGCGGCGACCCGCTTCGACAGGGTCGACCGATCGACGACGCGGAACCCGAACTTCGCGGCGAAGAAGTCGCTCGCGGTCTCCGTGAGCAGATAGATCCGTCGCACGCCGCGCCACCGCGCCTGCGCGACCGCCATGTCGGCGAGCATCCAGCCGTAGCCCGCGCCGCGGTGCTCCGGGTTCACCGCGAGCGAGCGCAGGATCGCGTCATCGCCGTGCACCTCGAGCGCGACGGCGCCGACGACACCGGCCTCGTTGCTGAGCACGTAGAAGCTGCCGACGTAGTCGTCGCGGGCGAGCTCGCTCTCGAGGTTGGTCTTGGTCAGTAGCTCGCGGACCGCCTGCATGTCCTCGCGCTGCGCCGGGCGCATCGCGTCGCCGATCGCATCGAGCAGCTTGTCGTGGAGACCATCGAAGCTCCCCGATGAGAGCACGCACACCACATCGCCGGGTGCGGCGCTCTCCGCGAGCTGCTTCACGATCGTGTCTACATCGGGGACATACGCGGCCTTCGTGCCGCGCTGGTGGAGGTCGAGTGCGAGGCGCTCGGGATCGAACCGCTCGGCGCTCGGGATCTTCGTCGGGTCGAACAGCTTGCCGACGATCACCTCGTCTGCGTACGCGAACCCCTCGGCGAACTCGGCCTGGAACGTCTTTCGCCGGCTGGTGGCGGAGCGCGGCTCGTACACGGCGATGATCCGGCGCTTCGGGAACCGCTTGCGCAGCGACTTCAGCGTCTCGCGCACCGCCGTCGGGTGGTGCGCGTAGTCGTCGATCACCGTCACGCCGCCGGCGATGCCGCGCAGCTCGAGGCGTCGCTTGACGCCGGCGAAGCTCGCGAGCCCGCGCTGGATCTGGTGGACCGGCACGCCGCGCGAGAACGCCACCGCGATGGCGGCGAGGCAGTTCTCGACGTTGTGGCGCCCGACGAGCAGGGTCTCGAACCGCCCGATCGTCTCGTTCGGGCTGCCGTTCTTGTGGAACACGTCGAACGAGGTGCGACCGCTCTTGCCGACCTCGACGTGCGTCGCCCACCAGGTGACGCCAGTCGACGGCCCGGCGTCCTCGCCGTCGCCGACGACCTCGTAGCACTCGACCTTGCACGCGGCCTGCTTCGCGATCGCGACGGCCTCGGGGGCACCGCCACAGACGACGAGCAAGCCATCGGCGGGCACCGACGCGACCAGCTTCCGGAACACGTCCTTGACCGCGTCGAACGACGCGAAGATGTCTACATGATCGAGCTCGACGCTCGTCAGGATCACGGTCTTCGGCCGGTAGTGGAGGAACTTGGGTCCCTTGTCGAAGAACGCGGTGTCGTACTCGTCGCCCTCGATGACGAACTCTTCGCCCTTCCCGAGCTTGTAGCCCTGGCCGAGTGCGACCGGCACGCCGCCGACGAAGAGCGACGGATCGCGGCCCGCTTCGCCGAGGATGTGCGCGACGAGCGAGGTCGTCGTCGTCTTGCCGTGCGTGCCGCACACGACGACGGAATGCTTGCCGTCGATCAGACGCTCGCCGAGGACCGCGGGGAACGAGGTCAGCTGGATGCCTTGATCCTGCGCTGCTTTGACCTCGACGTGATCCTTGCCGTGAACATTGCCGACCACTACCAGGTCGGGCTGCCATGCGAGGTTCTTGCCGTCGTACGGCATCATGACTTCCACGCCGAGCGCCGCGAGCTGCTCGGACATCGGGGGATACACCGCTCCATCGGAGCCGCGCACCTCGTGCCCAGCTCCCTTGAGCAAGCCGGCGACGGCACCCATCCCGGTGCCGCCGATGCCAATGAGGTGGACCTTCACGACCGGCGCGGAAGCTACTCTGCAAGACTCCCGCCGGTAAAGCGAAACAGCACGCGGATTTGTGAAGGAGTTGTGCATGGATCGAACCCAGTGCCCTAGACTTCAGACATGGACTCCGGGACCCACGAGCGGCGGCATCACTTCCGCAGCAAGGCGCGGCCTGGTCGGGTCCTGTCCGTGAAGTTCCGCCCGCAGGACCATGCCGGCTGGGTCACGGCGCTGACCAAGGACATCGGCTGCGGCGGCGCCTTCATCCACTCGCCGCTCGCCCAGCCGATCGGCTCCGCGCTCACCGTGGAGCTCACGCTGCCGACCACCGATCAGACGTTCGCGCTTCCGGCCGTCGTGCGCTGGATCGCGCCCGGTGTCGACGGCGGGATGGGCGTGCAGTTCATGGGCGTCGATGTCGACGTGCTGCTCGAGCTGAACGACTACTTCTCGAGCCTGTGATCCTGTTCGTCCACGAGCTGCGCGAGCTCGCTCGCCAGCTCGGTGCGGCTGCGGACCGACAGCGCAGAGAACACGTTCGTCAGATAGTTCTTCACCGTGCCTTCCACGACCTCGAGCCGGTCTGCGATCTCGCGGTTGCGATAGCCCTGCGCTGCGAAGAATGCGATGCGGATCTCCTGCGCGGTGAGCCCGAACTTCTCGGTCAGCACCCGCGACACATCGATCTCGCGCAGCGCTGAAGGCGCGATCGACATCACGAACGCGCCACCGCGCAGCACGCGCACCCGCACGAAGTAACGACCCTTCGGTGCGCTGATCGGTGATGACGGCGTGAACCGGCCGGGCACGGTCATGCCCGCAGCGATCACCGCATCGAGCTTCTGCCACAGCGCGGGAGGCACGCAGTCCTGGTTCTTCCCGAACGCGGCGATCATCTGCGTCGCGTTCGAGTTCTTCTTCAGCAACTTTCCCGTCGAGGAAACGAGCGCGAGACCTACATCGAGGTTCTCGAGGAGCAGCGCTGTCCGATCGGCGGACGACATTGCTTCGACGTTCAGCGCGGGCGCTCCGTCATGCCCGTCGGCGAGATCATCGACGAAGCCGTCTGCGTTGCTGTTCGACGTAAGGCCCCCGACGTCGAGGATGACGTTAGTCATGCGACTTCAGCAAGCACCGTTGTACGAATGCCGCACATCGATAGAGTGGCTCCACGTGAGTGCAGTTGCTTCTCGCTATCGAGTCCTCGCCAAGTGGGGAAGCGGCGGCATGGCCGATGTCTACGTTGCCCGACAAGGAGGCGCAGGTGGCTTCGACAAGCTCGTCGCACTGAAGTTCCTCCGGGACGCCGGCGACGCTGTGGGCTCGCGCGACATGTTCATGCAGGAGCTCGAGACCGCAGCGCTCCTCAACCATCCATCGATCGTCCAGACGTTCGACGCTGGCGAGATCGATGGTCGCATGTACATGGCGATGGAGTTCATCAATGGCGAAACATTGTCTCGCTTCCATCGCGCAGTAACCAAGCGAACCGAAATCTTCGCGCCCGAGCTCGCCATCCATATTACCCGTGAGCTGGCCAACGCTCTCGACTACGCCCATTCGCTGACGACGCTCGAGGGCGAGCCGCTCGGCCTCGTGCACCGCGACATCAGCCCTTCCAACGTGCTGCTGTCAGTCGACGGCGGCGTGAAGCTGCTCGACTTCGGCATCGCGCGTGTGACCACGAAGCTGCGTGCGACCGAGATCGGGGTGATCAAGGGCAAGTTCGCCTACATGTCCCCGGAGCAAGCGTCGGGTGAGCCGATCGACCGGCGAGCGGATGTCTACGCACTTGGAATTCTGCTGTGGCAGCTCCTCGTCGGGCGCCAGGCGTTCGAGGCCGACAGCGACGCCGGCCTCATGTACCAGGTGCTTCACCCCGAGCTCGCACACCCGAGCACGCTCGGCTTCGGCACGCCAGAGCTCGACGCGATCGTGATGCGCGCGCTCGCACCCAAGGCGCGCGATCGCTACGAGACGGCGGGCGACCTCGCCTCGGATCTGTCTGCCTACCTCGCGAAGCTCGCCGCCGGTTATGAGGGCGCGAAGGTTATCCGCGAGCACATGACCGCGTGCTTCGCGGAGAAGAAGGAAAAGCTCGCGCGCGTGATCAAGGGGCTGCCCGACAACACGCTGACGGTCGACGAGCTCGACATGCTGAGCGGCGCGTCGCTCGACACGCCGTCGCCGCACGTGATGTTCGCGCCCGCGCCGGAGGAGGCGGAGATCAGCGTATCGAACAACCACGAGCATCCGCCCGCACCGAAGAAGCGCGCGAGCTGGGTCGCGTTCGCCGCGCTCCTCGCGCTGATCGCGCCGGGCGTGATCGCGTGGAAGCTGCTCACGGATCGGGACGAAGCGGCCACTCCGTCGCACGCGCCGACCGCTGTCAGTCGACCGGCACCCGAGCCGACGCCTGCAGTGGTCGCTGCGGCCGAGCCGGCCGTGGCGCCAAT
>JACCRC010000164.1 GCA_013813765.1 Deltaproteobacteria bacterium
AGCTCGATCAGCGCGACACCGGCGGGCGTCGTGCCGGCGAGGTGGGTCTCCGACATCGCGAGCGGCGCGCGGATCGGCGGATGCGCGATGTGCGCGCCGGTCGCCGTGTTGTAGAGCGCGACGGTGCCATCCGCCGCCGTGACGGCCGCGCGCATTCCATCGCTGCTGACGAGATCGATCTTCGTTCCGACCTCGGGCGATAGCGTCGGCCGCTGCTCCGGTGTCTTCCAGATCTGGATGCGCCCATCACCGCGCTGCGCGGCGAGGTGTCTTCCGTCGGGGCTGAAGTGCGCGTCCTTGCCGCCGAGCGAATCGAAGCTGACGAGCATCGCCCCCGACCGCGCGTCCCACAGCTTGACGAGGCCATCGACCCCCACGGTGAAGAACCGGCGGCCATCCGGGGAGAACCGGCCCCACGGCACGATGTCGCCGTGAAGCACCGACGAGATCGCGGCGCCGGTCGCGAGATCCCAGATCGTGACGCGGCCGTCGTGCCCCGAGGTGAGGAGGCGCGTGCCGTCGTTCGAGAACACGCACTTCCAGACGACGTCGGTGTGGCCGCCGAGGATCACGGCCGCACGCGCGTGCTGCATGTCCCACACCTTCGCGAGCCGATCCGTGCCGCAGGTCGCGGAGTACTTGCCGTCTCGCGAGTAGTCGCCGCCGAGCAGGAGTGCGCGGCCACCGTGATCGAAGCCGCCGACGCGGTCGCCGGTCTCGATGTCCCAGCCGCGGCCTTCGCCTTCCATCGACACGGTGAGCACCTGCTTGCCGTCGCGGCTGATCGCGCCGAACAGGTAGAGCAGGCCGGTCTCCTTCGCGACGATCGTGCGCTCGCGCTTCTCCGTCGCGACGTTCCACACCTGCGCCGTGCCGTCCTGACCGAACGTGACGACCCGCTTGTCGTCGGGAGAGAGCTCCGCGACGTTGATCCCGCCGCCGTGCGCGAGCACTGCGATCGGATCGCCGGTGGCTGCATTCCAGATCCGCGCCTCGCCAGCGTCGCCCCATGACACGAGCTTCGTACCGTCGCGCGAGTACATCACCTGGTTGTAGCTGCGGTCGCGAACCGGCAGGTCGAGCAGCACCTCACCGGTGGCGGCATCCCAGACCCGCGCGCGATCGAGGCACGCACCGGCGATCCGCTTGCCATCGGGCGAGTACTGGACGAATCGCACATCGCCGGCGCAGTCGAGCACGCGCACGGACTCCGGCACGCCCGCGAACGCGACCGAGCGGAGGAACGTCAGCGCCGGTGAGGCCGTGCCTTGCTTCGCCGCTTCGTCGAGGTACGCGAGTGCGCGCGATGGGAATCCCGCGAGCAGCTCGACGCGGCCTCGCTCGACGAGCAGCTCGCGAACCTGATCGCGAGCCTCGGTGCGCGACCGCAGCACGCGAGACACCGCGACCGCGCTCAGCACGCCGAGCAGCACGAGCGCGAACGCGGCGACGGAGACGACACCCTTGTGCTTCTTCAGGAAGCGGAGCAGGCGCTCGGTGCTCGAGTAGTCGTGCGCCTCGACGATGCGCCCGGTCTGGAATCGCTTGAGCTCCTCGGTCAGCTCGCGCGCGCTCGGGTACCGCGCCTCCGGTTCGCGAGCCATCGCCTTCTCGACGATGCTGATCAGATCGCGAGGGGTCTCGAGCGCGAGCTCGCCCACGGGCCGCGGCGGACCCGTGCGCACGTCGCGCAAGAGCTCGCGCGTGGACTTCGCGCGGTAGGGAGCCGCACCCGCGAGCAGGTGATAGAGGATCGCGCCGAGCGCGTACACGTCCGCGCGCTCGTCGACGGGGATCGCGTGTGCCTGCTCCGGCGGCATGTAGGCCGCAGTGCCGATGATCGCACCGACGCCGGTGAGCTTGTCACCGCTGCCGTCGGCGGGGTGATCGGCGTCGAGGTCACCGGATGGCACGTCCTCGGTGAGATCCTTCGCGAGCCCCCAGTCGATCACGACGGTCTCGCCGTATGGACCGACGAGGATGTTCGACGGCGTGAGGTCGCGGTGGATCACGCGCTGCGAGTGCGCGAACGCGACCGCCTCCGCGGCGGCGATCACCGATGGCAGCAGCGCGAGCCGATCGGCGAGCGACTGCGCGCTCTCGATCGCATCCATGAGCTTTCTGCCTTCGACCATGCGCATCGAGTAGAACGGCGTGCCGTCGGGCCACTGCCCGATCTCGTAGATCGGGACGATGCCGGGGTGCTGGAGGCGCGCGGTGACACGGGCCTCGCGCTCGAACCGCGCAGCGAGCTGTGGAGCGCGCCCGAGGAGCTCCTTCACCGCGACCGGGCGGCCGACGCGCAGGTCGCGCGCGGCGAGCACCCGGCCCATACCGCCGCGGCCGACCTCGAGCCCGAGCTCGTATGCGCCCGGGTCGACGCGGGGCAGCGTCGCGTGGTCACCGCCCTGATCGGCGATCGGCGACAGCGTCTCGGCGACCTCGCGGCAATCCGCGCAGCTCGCGAGGTGGCGATGCAGGAGGTTCTTGCCCGCGGTGTTGAGCGTGCCCTCCGCGCGCGCGGCGAGCAGCGCGTCGAAGCGCACGCACTCCGACGGATCGGAGAGCCCCGTCGAGAACACGTCCACGACCAGCTTGCACGCCGGGCACGACGCGACATGCGCCGACACCGCAGACGGCAACGGCGCGAGCTCGAGCGCGCCGAGGTCGGGACAGCTGCTCACGTCGCCATGTCCTCGTTCGCCCGGAACCGCCGGCGCAGGCGCTCGATCACCGCGCGAACCACGCGCTCCGCCGCCGCCGCATTCGGAAGCTTCAGCTGCTTCGCGATCTCGTCAAAGCTCTCGCTCTGGGCCCACAGCTCCAGCGCGCGGCGCTGCTCGGGCGGAATCACGCCAGCCGCGTATGCGAGCAGCTCCTGCGCGGTGCCGGCATTCGTGTACTGCGGGCGGTCACCGAAGATCTGACTCGCGGACGGGAGCTCCTCCGCATCGACCCAGGCGCCCGGGCGGCTCGCGTTCGCGTCGTGGCGTCGGACGTAGTCGGGATGCGACCGCAGGTAGTCGATGCCGACGCGCTTCGCGACGACGCGCAGCCAGCCGAGAAACCGCAGGCGCGGGTTCTGCTGCTTTGCATCGAGGTACATGCGCAGCCGTGCGAAGTGATCGGTCTTGAGCCGCGCCATCACGGCCACGACGATGTTGCGGCGATCGTCCTCGCGCTGACCCAGGCGTCCGAGGAACCGGGGCTGCGCGATGATGCGAGACAGCGGCGGTTCGATCGCAGCCCACAGGCCCTGCCACGCCGCCTCGGCGCCCGTGGAGGCTTCCGCGACCAGGTGTTCGATCAGCTCGTCGGTGGCCATAGTCTTGTAGACCCTTGCAGAAGGTATTCCGGTCTCACGCTGCGCGCCGGGTGAGGTGACTCGCGAGCTCGGTCCGGTTCGACGCCTCGAGCAGGTCGAGCAACCGCGAGACGTGCTTCTTCACGGCATTGGCCGAGATCTGGAGCATTCCGGCGATCTCCGCGTTCGTGCATCCGTACACGACCAGGTCGGCGACCTGGCGCTGTCGCGCCGTCAGGGTCGGACCACCCGCCAGCCCGGCGAGCCGGTCCCGGATCCGGGCGTCCAGACGTGTCAGATCTTCGACGGATAGGTCATCGATCAACCGGTCTAGCTCCATGCTCATGACAGACGGCGGCGCTCGCCGTTCCGTCACGGACTAGAGATAAGCCGGGTCGCGGTACTCGCCGAGCTCGCTCCGGAACAGGTCGCAGATCTCGCCGAGCGTCACGTGGTTCTTCACCGCGTCGAGGATCGGCGGCATCACGTTCTGCTTGTCGTCGCCCAGCGCGGCCTTCACCGCCGCGAGCGAGCGCTCGACCACCGCGGCGTCGCGCTTCGAGCGGAACGCCTTCAGCTTGTCGATCTGTCCCTGCTCGGCGGCGTGATCGATCTTGAGCGTGGGGATGTTGTCGCCTTCATCCGGCGACACGTACTTGTTCACGCCGACGATCGAGCGCCGGTGCGTGTCGACCTCGCGCTGGAACTCGAAGGCCGAGCGCGAGATCTCGCGCTGCGGATAGCCTTCCTCGACCGCCCTGACGATGCCGCCCATCGCGTCGATCTTGTTGATGTACTCCCACGCGGCCGCCTCGACCTGATCGGTCAGCGTCTCGACGTAGTAACTGCCCGCGAGCGGGTCCGCGACCGCCGCGACGTTGGTCTCCTCGTAGATCACCTGCTGCGTGCGCAGCGCGAGCTCTGCGGCCGCCTCGGTGGGCAGGGCATAGGTCTCGTCGTAGCTGTTCGTGTGCAGCGACTGCGTGCCGCCGAGCACCGCGGCGAGTGCCTGCATCGTGGTGCGGATGACGTTGTTCATCGGCTGCTGCGCCATCAGCGACACACCCGCGGTCTGCGCGTGCGTGCGGAGCAGCCACGACTTCGGGTTCTTCGCGCCGAACCGCTCGCGCATGATCTTCGCCCACATCCGGCGACCCGCGCGAAACTTCGCGATCTCCTCGAAGAAGTCGTTGTGAACATCCCAGAAGTACGACAGCCGCGGCGCGAACTCGTCGACGTCGAGCCCGGCCTCGATGCCGAGCTGCACGTACCCGATGCCGTCGGCGAGCGTGAACGCGAGCTCCTGCACGCCGGTCGCTCCCGCCTCGCGGATGTGATAGCCGCTGATCGAGATCGTGTTCCACTGCGGCATCGTCCGCGTGCACCAGCCGAGCATGTCGCGGATGATCCGCATGTGGCCGCGAATCGGGCTGATCCACTCCTTCTGCGCGATGAACTCCTTCAGCATGTCGTTCTGCAACGTGCCGCGAAGCTTGTCGGGCGAGACGCCCTGCTTCTCGGCCACCGCGACGTAGAGCGCGAGCAGCACTGCCGCCGGCGCATTGATCGTCATTGACGTTGAAACTTTATCGAGCGGAATGTCACCGAACAGGCGCATCATGTCGTCGAGCGACGCCACACTGACGCCCTCGCGGCCGACCTCGCCGAGCGAACGCTCGTGATCGGGGTCGTAGCCCATCAGCGTCGGCATATCGAACGCCGTCGACAGACCGGTCTGGCCGTTCTCGAGGAGGAACTTGAAGCGCTTGTTCGTGTCCTCGGGCGTACCGAAGCCAGCGAACATGCGCATCGTCCACGGCCGGCCGCGATACATCGTCGCGTGCGGGCCACGCGTGTATGGGTACTGCCCCGGATCACCGAGGTTCTTCTCGTAGGTCCAGCCTCGCGCGGCGAGGTCCTCGGGCCCGTAGCTATTCTTCAGCGGGATGCCACTGATCGTGCGCACTTCCGCGTCCGTCTCGGGCTTCTTCACCGGGGCCATGACGGCGGTTTACCACATCACGGGCTATCGTCGCGGTGCCTTCGATGACGCTGCCCGGCCTCGACTACGTCGGTCACCACGTGCGCGAGGCAGCGAAGCTCGCGCCGGGCCGTCCTGCGGTGTGGCTGGGTCTGCGCACGGCGATCGCGACGGCGATCCCGCTGATCGCCGCGAGCTGGCTCGATCCGGCGGCCGCGCGGTGGGCGCCGCTCGCGGGCTTCCTCGTCGCGCTCTCCGACAAGGGCGGGGCGTACCGGCAGCGCGCGGTGATCATGACGAGCGTCGCGATCGGCGGAGTGATCGCGGTGCTGCTCGGAAGCTTGATCGCGGGACACGGCTTCCTCACGGCGGCAGCGGTCGCGGTCGGGCTGACGGTGTGCTCGCTCGCGCAGGCGTGGGGGCCGTCGATGGTGGCGGTGGGCAACTCGATCGCGATCCAGCTGCTCGTCGCAGCGTCGCTGCCGTGCCCGCCGCACGAGGCGATCGAGCGTGCGATCGGCTTCGCCGCGGGTGCAGCGTTTGCGCTCGTGCTGGGGCTGATCGTCTGGCCGGTGCGCGTGTACAAGCCGGGCCGCCGCGCCGCGAGCGCCGTGCTGCACGGGCTGGCCGAGCATGCGCGCGCGCTCGCGAGTGCAGCGCCCGACGACGCGCAGTGGCGCGACGAGGCCGTGCGCCGGCACCGCGCGATCCGCGACTCGATCGAGGTCGCACGTGTCGTGCTCGCGGCCACCCGCAGCGGACGGCGCGGCGAGACGGGGCGGGGCGAGCGCCTGCTCGCGACGGTGCAGATCGCCGATCAGCTGTTCGGGATCCTCGTCGGGCTCGAGGAGGCGCTCGATGCAGGCTGCCCACCGGGCGCGCGTGCGACCGTGGTGCGCGGGCTCGGCGAGCTCGCGGACGGGCTTGGCGAGGCAGCGGCGAACGTGCTGCTCGAGCGGCCACCGCCGCCGTCACCGAGCACGTGGCTCGCGGAGACGCCCGTTGAAGGGAGCGAGGTCGAGCGCGCGCTCGCGACCCACGCGATCGCGCTGATCGCACGCGCTCATGCGGATCGCGCGTCGGCCGCGGCGGTGATCGAATCGATCCGCCACGACGCGGAGCCACTGCGCGCGGCGGTTCCGGATCCGGAGCCGCGGCGCAGCGTGCGCGACGTGCTGCGCGAAGCGTTCGATCCCGACGGTCCGGTGCTGCGCCACGCGAACCGCGTCGCCGTGGTGGTGTCGGTCGCGATGACCGTCGCGCGAATGGCCGATCTCTCGCACCGCTACTGGGTGACGCTGACCGCCTACTTGTTGATGACGCCGCTCGCCGCGGCGACCCGTGTCCGCGCGCTCCAGCGTGTAGCCGGGACGATCGCCGGTGGCGTGCTGGTCGCGGCGATCCCGTGGCTCGTCGACGATCCGCGGATCGTGATGGTGCTGATCGTCGTGCTCGCCGGACTCTCCGCGTCGGTCGCGCAGCTCAACTACGCGCTGTACGCGACGCTGATGACGCCGACGTTCGTGCTGCTCGCCGAGCTCCACGCGGAGGACGTCCACCTCGTCGGCGTCCGGATCGCGAACACCCTGATCGGCGCCGCGCTCGTCGTGGGCGGCAGCCTCCTGTGGCCGGTGCGGCCATCCGCGCGGTTCGACGACCAGATCGCGGAGGCCTACGCCGCGGCCGGCCGATACCTCGAGGAGGTGATCAACGCGATCATCGGCGGCGTGCCGCAGCCCTCGCCGGGTGTCGTCGCGCACCGGCGCGCGTATGGTATGGCCGTGAATCGCGCGGAGGCTGCACTCGATCAGCTCGCGTCGGAGCGCGCGCCCGCGTCGGTGATCGAGCCGAGGATGACGCAGGTGGCGTTCCTGCGCCGGCTCGGCTCCGCGATCACCACGCTCGGTTCGACTCGCGCGGTGGCCGGCTACAGCGCGCACCACGTCGAGCTCGCCGCGTTCGGCGCATCTGCGGCCGGCACGCTGCACGAGCTCGCCGAGAGCGCGAGCGGAGGTGCGCCGCTCACCGCACGGCCGCGCATCCCGCGCCTGGGCGATGACGTCGTGCTCGCGGCGCGCGTCGAGCGGATCGATACGGCCCTCTCGAACCTCACGGCGGCGACCCTGCGTGCCGCGCCCGATCCACGTCCCTCGGCGAACCGCCTTGCGAGCGTGGCCTGATCCGGAGCAGCATTTCGTCATGCCCGTGCACCTGCGAGAGGTCGTCGCGTACCTCGACACCACGCTCGAGATCGGGCGGTTCAAGGACTACGCGCCGAACGGCCTGCAGGTGGAAGGTGGCCCCGACATCGAGACGGTCGTCACCGGGGTCTCCGCGAGCGCGGATCTGATCTCGCAAGCGATCGAAGCGCATGCGGATCTGATCGTCGTGCACCACGGCCTCGTGTGGGGCGGGGGGCTCACGCAGATCGCGGGCCCGCTCGCACGCCGGCTCAAGCTGCTCCTCGGCAACGACGTCTCGCTCGCCGCGTATCACCTCCCGCTCGACAACCACGCGCGCCTCGGCAACAACGTCGGCCTCGCGGATGCGCTCGCACTCGGCCCGCAGCGCGACGCGTTCGGCGACGTGCGCGGCACCGCGCTCGGCCTGGCCGGATCGTGGCCGTCGCCGCTATCGCGCGAGGACGCGATCGGCCGGATCGCCGGCGGCGTGCTGAATGGCCAGGCCCCGCGCTTCGTGTTTCCCCACGGTCCTCCGGTCGTGCGCCGCGTTGGCCTGTGCTCAGGCGCAGCATCCGACATGCTCGAGGCCGCGGCCGCCGCGGGCTGTGACCTGTTCCTCACCGGCGAGCTCGCGGAGCGGGCGGGCGACCTCGCGAAGGAGCTCCAGATCACGCTGGTCGCCGCGGGCCACTACGCGACCGAGGTGTTCGGACCGATGCGGATCGCCGACGAGCTGCGCCTCAAGTTTCCCGGCCTCGACGCGAAGTTCATTCCGTCACCGTCGCCGCTCTGATCGCTGCCGTCGAGACAGTGACCCGAGCATTGCGTGCCGTAACCGCTCGGATTCGCACGTGCGGAGCGCGGCACGCGCCGTGCTCGATGGACGAGCATGTGGAACATCGCTCTTCTCTCCAGTCGCACGCAGTTCCCCGTCCGCAGGGACAAGGTGCGCACGATCACGCCGCAGATCATGCTCCTCGCGATGCAGCTCGAGGCGGAGGTTACCGATGTTGATGAGGAGCCGACGATGCCGTTCATTGCTCTGGCTTCGGCACCGGCGTGAGCTTCTCCGGCATCGGCGCAGGAATCCGCGCCTCGAAGTCGATCCACACGCGCGGATCTCCGCGGCAGTCGTAGACGCGGCACGACGCCGGGCGCTTCTCGTAGATCGTGCACGCGCCGGCGGCATCCATGCACACGCACTTCTTCGTGTACGGGTCCCGCGGCAGCATGTACGGCCGCTGCAGCTCGAACGGGATGTCGTCCTGGATGTCCTGCGCCGAGAGCGCGACCTCGAACCGGCAGCATCGCGCCTCGCACAGGTGGAGCCGCGATGCGCAGTCGATGTCGGGCACGTCCTTCAGGTACTTGTTGTCGACCACCGTCAGGCGCACGGGGGAGCGGTCCGCCTTGATCTTGTCGATCCGCTGGAGAAACACCTTCGGCAATTGCCCGCGGATCACGAGCGCATCGACCAGCCACTCCAGCTTGCGCGCGATGTCGGCGTGATCGGGTCGCAACTCGAGGATCTTGACGAGCGTCTCGAGCTCCTCGACCAGGTCGGGCGAGATCGGTGGCGGCTTCTCCATCTCCGTTCACGGTACCTCACGCGGAGCGGCACGCGGGATGCTCTTGAAAGCGATCATGTTCATTCGCATGCTCGCTGTCGCGTCCATCGCTGTCGTCGCTGCGTGCGCCGACGGGGTGAACGATACGGATCCTTCGGAGACCAGTGACGTGGACAACCCCGCGGTCGCGACCCAGCCCCCAGAAGGCTCGAAGGCCGAGGCAGAAGGGCTCGTTCTCGCACCGAACCCGGTTCGCTGCGCCTCCGATGGTCCGTGCAGCTCCGCATGCGACCCGGGAATGATCACCAGTATTCACATCCCCTCGGGCAGCTGCGTCGTCTTCGACTGCTCGTGGAACGGATCGCCCGACGTCGGCGGCTGTCACCCCTAAAGGAACACCATGTCGAACATCATCCGCTTGTTCTCCGCACTGGTACTCACGACCGCGGCGTGTGCATCGGACGACAACATCGTCGAGCTCGATCCGAATGTTCCGGAGAGCGCCGCCGACACCGAGGCGCCGACGCAGATCCAGTTCGTCCCGGATCAGGAGCCCGTGGATGTCGCCGCGTGTCAGGCGAACGGGCCGTGCAGCGCAGCGTGCGATGACGCGCTCATCCTCGAGCTGTTTGTCCCCGAGGGCACGTGCGTCGTCTTCGACTGCACGCTCGATGGCGGCACGACGCGCGTCGGTGGCTGCAACTAGAAGGTGATGCGCGCGCCGACCCGCGCGAACAGCGGCGCGTAGCGCGCAGCGGTGTTGAGGTAGTTCGGGTTGCGACCGATCGGCACCGCGGTCTCGGTGCCGCGGATGTCGACGGTCTTAACCCAGATCAGATCCTCGTACGTGCCACCGACGACCGGGTTCGCCGCCTGCAGCGTCCCCGAGCCGCTTCCGACCGCGCCCTGCTTCACGAACGTGGCGTAGGTGTTGTCGACCGCGGCGACGCCCTGGTTGTTGTAGACGTTGTAGATGTCGAGGAAGACCTCGGCGCGCACGTTGCTGCGGACCTTGCGGCCGTAGCCGAGGTGGATGTCGAGGCCGTGCTCGAAGTCGGCGCGCCCGATCGTGCCGCGCGGCAGCAGGAACGACTGATCGTCACCGTAGAGATAGTGCGCAGCGAGCGCGTTCTTGGGCGCACCCGACAGTGCGCGGAAGCGGATGCCCGCGGTCACGTCGCCCGCCTTCTTGAAGTCGAACGTGTAGTAGCCGTCGACCTTGATGTAGTGCGGCCGATCCTGCGGCAGCGGACCGATCTTGTTCGCGAGCAGCTCGATCAGATCGTACTGCGTGGAGTTGTTCGGGAGGACAATGCCGTCGTCGTACGAGATCAGACCCGGATAGTTACCGGCGGTGCGCGACAGCGTGTACGACGCCTGCACGTACAGCTTCGCGTCGAACCGGCGCGTCATCGTGAGCTGCAGCGCGGTGTAGTCGCGGCGCGGCTTGTCGAACGTGCGGATACCCCGGAAGTGCTTCATCTGCG
Source organism: Deltaproteobacteria bacterium (assembly GCA_013813765.1). Classification (GTDB taxonomy): domain Bacteria; phylum Myxococcota_A; class Polyangia; order Haliangiales; family Haliangiaceae; genus JABFXX01. Next base: position 10,524 of record JACCRC010000164.1, read on the forward strand.
TCTCGAGACGGCCCTTCTGCACCGGGTCCGTGGTCCGATCGATCTTCTCCTGCAGCTTGCGCTCCTCCTCGGCCGACCACTCGCCCGGGTTTGACACCACGTAGGTGCGCGCGTTGTCGGTCGAGACGTCCTCGATCACGCGGCCGAAGCCGCGCTGCTGGTACGACATGCCGAGCTTGAGATCGTCGATCAGCTCGTACTCGAAGCCGCCGACCCACTCGTCGATGTACTGGCCCTTGAGACCGGGCGCGGTCAGCGAGCCGTTCGTACCGAACAGCTCCTGGCGGATGTCCGCGGACTGCGTGGTGTCGATGCAGCCGACCGCGTTCGGACCACCGATGTTCGGATCGAGCATGCCGCACTTGCTCGGCGAGTAGCTCTGCAAGTACTGCACGGGCTGGCCGTAGTTGTAGTTGTTGATCTCGAGCGGGATCGACTCGTAGAAGCGCCCCCAGTGGGCGTACACCTTCGATCGGCCTTCCTTCGTCCAGTCGTAGAGCACGCCGAGGCGCGGCGCCCACTGGTTCTTCAACACGACGGCGTTCTTGCCGTTGCGCACGCCGGTGATCGTGTCGACCTGGTTGCGGAGGAACTCGGCGTACCGCAGGCGCTGTTCCTCGTAGCGCAGGCCGATGTTCAGCGTCAGGTTCGGGCGGATCTGCCACGAGTCGCGCAGGTACGCGGACCAGTTCAGCGTGGCACCGGGGATCTCGGTGCCGTCGGCGCCGGGGAGACCGTCGAGGTAGTCGCACTGGTACATGAGCGGCTGGCCCGGCTCGGTCGGCGGTGGCGGCGTCGTGCACGTGTTATCGAACCGCCCGCGAGTCTCGTCGGGATGCGCGAGCTGCACCCAGCGGATCACGTCGACCTGCGTACCGAGCCGGTTCTGCACGAACGCACCGCCCGAGAGCGAGCGTGTCGTCACGATCTCGTTGTTCTCGACGTCGATGCCCGCCTTGATCTCGTGGCTGCCACCGGCCTTCACGCGCTGCGTGACGCCGAGGCGCGCGGCGACTCGCTGCTCGGTGTCGTGATAGAGCGAGCCCGGTCCGCCGATGTAGTACGCGCGGGTGTTCATCGGGCAGTTCGTGATGAACGGATACGGATCGGCCGAGCCCGGCGTGCCGTCGAGGCAGTCCACGTTCGTCCTCTGGCTCTCGCCGAACGCCGGTCCCCAGACGCCGAGGTTGCCGTTGATCATCACCTGGAGCGGAACCTGGTCGAGCGCGGGATCGATCGCGGTGTTCTGGTAGGTCGCGCGGTGCACGCCGAGCAGCGCTTCGACCTCGGTCTTGCCGTCGTTGAGCTTGCTCGTCCACTTCGCCGACATGTCCGCGGTGTAGCCCTTCGAGTCTGTGCCGAGCTGCTCCGGTCCGTAGAGGTTCGGGTTGTGACCCGACTGCGGCACCGCCTGGAGCGCGAGCTGGCCCTGCTGCTCCGGCGTGGCCGCGTAGTTGATCTTGCCGATCGCGCTCAGTGCGCGGCCCGTCGCGTTCCGCGTCTCGGTGTCGACCGCATCGGTGATGAAGAAGCCGGTTGCAGGATCGATGTCGGGCCTGCCATCGGCGAAGCCGCCGGTGCTGGTCAGGCGGTTGTCACACGTGGACAGCGTGCCGTCCGCCAGCACCATGCGGCAGTCCGACTGGCGCTTCGTGTCGCGCGTGAAGTCGGTGCGCGAGAACGCGGGCGCCAGGCCGACGAAGAACCACAGCTTGTCCTTGATGATCGGCCCACCGAGCTCGAAGCCGAAGTCCGTGCGGTAGCCGACGTCGCGCTTGACGTCGATCGACGTCGCGTTGCGCGGCGTGCGTTCGGTCGCCGCGGTGAGCTGCCCCGGCTGGAAGTAGCCGAACACCGAGCCCTTGAGCTCGTTGGATCCGCTCTTCGTGACGACGTTGACGATGCCGCCGGTCGAGCGGCCGTACTCGGCGTTGTAGCCGCCGGTGATGATCTCGATCTCCTCGATGAAGTCGTTGATCACCGGCGAGCCGACGGTGCCGTAGGACAGGCCCGTGGTGTTCACGCCGTCGACGACGTACTGGTTCTCGAGCGAGGTCGAACCCGAGAACGCGACGCCGAGGATGTCGCCCTGCGAGCCTGCCGCCGCGCCGAGCGCCGACTCGAAGGTGCGGCCCGGGACCGGGATGTGCTTCAGGTACTCCTTGTCGATCGTGATGCCCTGCGCGGTCGACGTCGGATCGATCGTGGGCGCGGTGCCATCGACCTTCACGACCTCGCCCTTGGCCTGCGCGGTGTTCAGCTTCTGGTACACCGCCGTCACCTTCTGCACGCCGACGACCACCGGCCGCTCGACGGTGAAGTCGAGGTAGTAGAACGACACGAGATAGCTTCCCGGCGTGAGATCCGTGATCTTGTAGAAGCCTCGCCCGTCCGTCAGCGCGCTCTGCGCACTCGAGCCCTCCGACGTGACCACGATCGTCACACCGGCGAGCGGGTCACCGGTGTCGGCGTCGCTGATCACGCCCTGGATCGCTCCGGTCGTGCTCGTCTGCGCACGCGCAGGCACGGCCAGCAACCACAGGACAAACAAAACCACGGGCACGACCCATCGAGCCTTCGCCACCATGACGGGGATCGACGCCCGATGCCCCCTTCCTGTCAAGCTGATCTTGTAGAGTAGCCGACGCCTTGAGTACCCCGCCGATCCGCCTCCCCGCCGGGGTCCGCGACTTCCTGCCCCGCGCCGCTGCGCGCCGCCGGTCGCTCGCAGCTCGCGTGCTCGACGTGTTCGAGCGCTGGGGCTACGCGCGCATCATCACCCCGATGTTCGAGTGCGCGGATGTCCTCGAGCGCGGGCTGGGCCACGATGCGCGCGCCGCGGCGATCCGCTTCGTCGAGCCGGGCTCCGGCGAGGTCGTCGCGCTCCGGCCGGATATCACGCCGCAGGTCGCGCGTGTCGTCGCCACGCGGCTCGCGGATGTCGAGGGGCCGATCCGCCTCTGCTACGAGGGCGCGGTGACGCGGCTCGCCGGGGAACGGGGCCAGCGCGAGATCCTCCAGGCGGGGATCGAGCTGATCGATGCGGGCGATCCCGGCGGAGATGCCGAGGTGCTCGCGGTCGCCGCGGCGTCGCTCGCTGCCTCGGGCCTGCCGGAGACGCGGCTCGATGTCGGTCACGTCGCACCGGCGCGCTGCGTGCTCGCGGCTGCGCCCGACGACAACGCGCGGGATCGGATCACGGCGGCGCTCGCGCGAAAGGATCGTGCGGGCCTGCGGATCGCCGCCGCCGTGCTCCCCGATGCGATCCGTCCGCTCGCCGAGGCGCTGGTCGGATTGTGGGGACCGGCGGAGACGACGCTCGCGCGCGCGGTCGCATTGCCGTGGCCCGCCGAGGTGCGCGCCGCACTCGACAGCCTGCGCGCAGTGCTCGCAGGCTTCGCGGATCTCGCGGATCGCCCGGTGCCGGATCTGACGATCGATCTCGGCGACCTGCGCGGCTTCGACTACTACACGGGCGTGCGCTTCGCGGGCTACGCGGGCGGCGCGCCGGATGCGGTGCTGCGCGGTGGCCGCTACGACGAACTGATCGCCCGCTACGGCCGCGCAGCGCGCGCGACCGGATTCGCGATCGATCTCGAGGCGCTCGCACAGGCGCAGCGCACCGCGGGCCTCGCGCTCCCGGTCACCACCGCAGGGGTCGCGGTGCACGGCGCGGGAGCGGCCGCGTTCGCGCGCGAGCTGCGGGCGCAGGGCATCCGGGCGGTGGTCGCGGCGAGCGCGCCGACCGCGAGCTGGCTGCGTGGCGCTGGCTTCGATTCGGCGGCGCTACTCGATGCGCGCGAGCTCGTGCGTGCAGATGAGACGCGCCGTACCCTGGACACCGCTGATGTTCGTGCTCTGGTGAAGTTGCTCGAGGAGAATCCATGTCCGTCGTGATCGTCGTCGGTGCCCAGTGGGGCGATGAAGGCAAGGGCAAGGTTGTCGATCTGTTCACGGAGCGCGCCGAGATGGTGGTGCGCTACGGTGGCGGAGCGAACGCCGGCCACACGCTCGTGATCGAAGGCGTGAAGCTCGTGACGCACCTCGTGCCGTCGGGCGTGTGCCATCCCGGCAAGGCGTGCGTGCTCGGCGACGGCATGGTGATCGATCCGCACACCCTGCTCGACGAGATCAAGGACTGCCAGTCGCGCGGCCTGCTCATGCGCAACGAGCTCCTGATCGGGCTCGGCGCGCACGTGATCCTGCCGTACCACAAGCTCCTCGATGGCCTGCGCGAGGATCACAGCGCGAAGCGCGGCAAGTCGATCGGCACCACGCGGCGTGGCATCGGCCCGGCGTACGAGGCGAAGGCCGCGCGCAAGGGCGTGCGCATGCGCGACCTCGCGAAGCCCGAGCGCGTGCGCGAGCTCGTCGCGGCGAACCTCGACGAGATGATTCCGCTGATCCAGTACCTCGGTGGCGAGACGCCGTCGAAGAGCGATATCTCGAAGTGGATCGACGATGCGCTCGCCGCGGGCGACAAGCTGCGCCCCTACACGGGCGATGCAGGCCGCTACGTCGACGAGACGATCAAGGCTGGCAAGCACGTGCTGTTCGAGGGCGCGCAGGGCTGTCTCCTCGATCTCGATCACGGCACGTATCCGTACGTGACGTCGAGCTCGACGATCGCGGCCGGCGCGTGTCAGAGCGCGGGCATCGGGCCCACGCGTGTCGATGCGGTCGTCGGCATCACGAAGGCGTATGCGACGCGCGTCGGTGAAGGTCCGTTCCCGACCGAGATCCCCGGCGAGGCCGGCGATCGGCTCCGGAAGGCAGGCGGCGAGTTCGGTGCGACCACCGGGCGCCCGCGGCGCTGCGGCTGGCTCGATCTCCCCGCGCTGCGGATGGGCGTTCGGCTCTCCGGAATGACGTCCCTGGCGCTGACGAAGCTCGACGTGCTCGGCGGGCTCGGCGAGGTCAGCGTATGCGTTGCGTACAAGCTCGACGGCAAGGAGCTCGACGAGCCTCCGACGGATCCCGAGGACATCGCCCGCGCGGAGCCCGTCTATAGGAAGTTTCCCGGGTGGGACCGCCTGCCGAGCGAGGCTCACGACATCGCGGACCTGCCCACTTCCGCACGTGCTTATGTAGATACGATCCAGGGGATGGCCGGCGTGCCGTTCTGCCTGGTCTCCGTCGGGCCGGATCGGGCGGAGACCATCCGGCTCTCCGACCCCTTCGCATAGGCGAGGCCCGCCCCAAGTTGGCGTTCCGCCTGGGGTCGTGTGATACGATTCATTTCTCCAAGGAGTGGTGGACTCGGGGGTCTACTACTTCACACGCAATGCAGGTACGCCCATGAAGATCGTCTGTGACGCATGCCAGGCCAAGTACTCGATCTCGGATGACAAGGTCCAAGGCAAGGTCTTCAAGATCCGCTGTAAGAAGTGCAGCAACATCATCGTCG
>JACCRC010000174.1 GCA_013813765.1 Deltaproteobacteria bacterium
CCGCGCGCCTTCGACGACGAAGACCACGACGATCAGCTGAAGGCGTTACCGCGCGAACGCGCGGCTCGCGGCAGCACGATCCTGTCTCCGCCGCCGATCCCCGCACGGGCTCGTCGCGCTACTACACTGCCGCCGCCGCTGCCGAGCGGCGCGCGACGCATCTCCGCGCAACACGCGGTACCGTCGGCGTTCACGACGAACATCGCGCCCTCCAAGCTGATCCCATTCCTGCCGCCACCGGAGCCGCCGGTGGAGCCGCCGCGGACGATGCCCCGCGCGAGCGCGCCTCCCGCATCGATGGTGCCCCCGGTGCCGCGCGCGCCGACGCACGACGAGGAGCCGCACGTCGCCCGCGCTCCGCTCGACTCGTTCGACATCGACGTCGACATGCCCGAGCCGTCGAAGCCGATCGAGTACACCGCGCCCGTCCCGCGCCGTGGTGTCGGCGTGTACATCGCTGCCGGTCTCGGTGCCGCGTTCGTCGTCGGCGTGCTCCTGATCTACTTCACCGGCAAGAAGAGCGAGCCCGCACCCGACGAGCCGGCCGTCACCGCAGCTCCGGCGCCGCAACCCGAGCCGCCACCTCCCCCGCCGGCGGCAGCGCCTCCGCCCACGCCGGAGCCCCCACCCGCTCCGCAGCCGGTCGCCGTTGTCGAGCCGAAGGCCGAGCCGCCGCCGTCGAGCGCCGATGGTGAAGCGACGCTCGACCGCATGATGGACGACATGTCTGACGAGGATCTGGCGCGCCTCGAGGCGCGGATTCACGACCGCCGGGCGGCGACTGCGCCCGAGACCGAGAAAGAGACGGAGACAGTGAAAGAGAAGGAGCCGGAGCCCGCTCCGACGCGCCGTCGGTCGAAGAAGGTGGCCATCGCGCCGAAGGCCGAGCCCAAGCCCACGCCCGAGGCAACGGCGGTCGCGAAACCGAAGGCCGTCGCAGCGGCTCCCTCGGGGACGGGCGTCCTCATGGTGTCGTCGAAGCCGCCGTGCAACATCGCCATCGACGGCAAGCCAACGCAGATGGTGACGCCGCAGCGGGCGATCTCGCTTTCCGCCGGCGTTCACAAGATCACGCTGACGAACACGCAGCAGCGGATCGCGAAGACGATCTCGGTGACGATCGATCCGAAGAAGCCGACGAAGCTCATCCAGGACTTCACGAAGCAGTAGTCAGCTACGCTCCGCGCGTGCTGCTGTTCAAGAAGCCGTTCTGGCCCGGACTCCAGAGCGGCGCGATCACGCTGACCTTTCGTCGCTGGCAGAAGCCGCACGTGCGGCCGGGCGGACGGTATCGCTGTCATCCGATCGGCGTGCTCGAGGTCGACGGCATCGAGCACGTCCCGATCTCCTCGATCACGGAGGCCGATGCCGCGAGCGCCGGGTTCGCCACGCGCGCAGAGCTCGTCGACTACCTCGCGGAGCTCGGACCGCTCACACCGTCGACAAAGGTCTATCGCGTCGCGCTGCACCACGGCGGCGACGGCGATCGCGTGGAGCTCGCGCTGGCTACCGAGCTGACCGACGACGACATCGCCTCCATCACCGCGAAGCTCGCGCGCATGGACCGCGACACCGCATGGACCGCGAAGACGCTCGCGATCATCGAGGCGAAACCGCGGATCGCTGCGTCACAGCTCGCGAAGAAGCTGAAGCGAGAGACGCAGCCGTTCAAGATCGACGTGCGCAAGCTCAAGAAGCTCGGGCTGACCCAGAGCTTCGAGGTCGGCTACGAGATCTCGCCGCGCGGCCGCACGTACCTCGAGGCTAGCCGGCGATCGCGATCTCGCCCGCGTACTCGGTCAGCTCGTCGGACGTGATCAGTCCTTGCGAAGCACGAGCGCCCTACCTTCGCGCAGGTTCACCGCGGCTCGGACCACGAGCTACTCGATCCGCATGCGGCGAGTAGCCCCACAGAGACCAGCAGGCTCTTCATTCGAACCATCATATCCTGCGATAGGCTGCGTCGAGATGGGATCCGCGCAACACATCCTCGACCAGGTTCAGTCGGTCCAGCGCCTCGACGCACTCGCTTCCGATCCCGGCAGCTATGCGGAGCAGCTCGCTGCAGAGCTCGGTCCGGCAGCGACGCTTCCGGAGCTGGAGGCGCGCGACGCGCAGCTCGCCGCCGCGCTCGGCAAGATCGACGCGATGATCGCCCGCGCGATGCGCATCCGGCTCGAGCACTCCCTCTCGTCCGAGACTTCGATCGGACCACCCACGCGCATGGTGTTCGCGCAGACCGTGGTGTCGTACGACGGCAAGCTCGACGTGCTCGCATCGCGGGCGCGCGACATTGCCGCCCGTGGTGGTGCGCGCGATGCGGACGAGGTCGCCGAGCTCGTCACCGAGGCCGCGCGTCGCGTGCTCGCCCTGCGCGACGGGCTGCGCGGCGCGGTGCTCGATCTGATCGTGCGCCTCGCGACCGCCGCGGTACCCGATGCGGATCGCACGGCGCGCGACCGCAAGCTCGACGATGCAACACGCAAGCGGTGGAGCGCGGCCCGTCGTGATCTCGAGGCCATCTCCCGGAATCCCGAGGCCGTCGCAGCCGCACCGATGACGACCCGGCTAGCGGCGTGGCCAGAGCAGATCGACGAGCCCGACCCCGAGAAGGAGCCCGACCTCGCGGACCTGCTCGAGCTGGAGTGACTGCGACTCCACTGCCCCGGTCTACGTCCGGATCGGGGTATGGCCTGGAAGCTGTTCACCAAGTGGTTCGGCCGGAGCTCCTCGGGACACGAGCGCCGCCTGCTCGAGCGCTGCCACGGTGACCAGGACCTGATGGAACGTCTGATCGCGCACGAGGTCGCGCGCCTGCCGAACCTGTCGCGCGCTGCGGCGTCGCGGTCCGCGATCGATCGCTGGAATCGCGATCGCTAGCCGAACGCTTCCCACGCGCGCTCGCGCCTGGCCGCTCGCGCCTTGCCGGAAACCTGAAGGAGTGCACGGTCGCGCAGCCACCGCTTCCACTCGTCATCCGGGACTGCGCCCCACTTCTCTTCGACGCTCGCCACCGCACGCGTCGCGAGATCGATCAGCCCGGCGAGCGCGATGTGCGTCGCCGGTGCCTTGACGTCCGCATCCGCGAGCGAGCGCGTCACCACCGCGAGCGTGGTGAGTGATTGGACGATCTCGTGCGGGAAGTCGTGGCGGCGCGAGACACCGATCAGGTAGCCGATCACCGAGGCATGGACATGGATGTCCTCGACGGTGCGAAACGGCTTGAGATAGTCATCATAGCCATCGCCCGGAAGGATGTCGGCCTCGCCGACCTCGACGCCGTCGAGCTCGACCTCGGCGTGCGGGATCTCCGGAACGAACGGCGCCGTGGTCGACTGCAGGCGCACGCCGGGCGCGGTTGTCGCGACTCGCACGACGCGCAGCTGGTTGCGCCCTTCCGCGCTCTCGCCCGCGGTCGCGACGACGAGCAGCGCCGACGCCTCGCTCGCGACGGTGGCCCACTTCTTCTTTCCGCTCAGCGTGTAGCGCCCCGGCCCCGCCGGTTCCAGGCGCGTCTGGATCGCGCCTGGATGGTTGCCTCCCTCCTCGGTCGCGCACAGCGCGGTGATGCCGGAGAGCGCGTTCGGTGCGAGTGCACGCAGCGCTTCGAAGTAGCCGCTCGCGAAGGCGAAGCCCACGCGATCGGCGCACGCACCACCCACCAGCGCGCGGTCGACGGTGTGTGGCCAGCTCTCGCGCTCCGCCGCCGTCGCCTCCCACCACGCGCGCAGCGTGTCCACGGCGGGAGGTGCGAGCGTCTTGTCGAGCAGCCGCGAGAGGAGCGTATCGATCGTCACGCCTGATTGTAGTGCGAGATCACGGATCTCATCGCGGTCTCCTCACGCAACGCGCGTGCCCGCGGAACCTCGCGAACGTCCTGACGCACGGTGAACCCGGAGGTATCAGATCGTGCCCGCGGACGTGATCCGGCCGGCACCTACACGTCCCTGCACGCGAGGCCGCGTGGTGTGTGGGGTACACTGGGAGCTGGTGAGGTGGTGCCACGCGGTCGTCGCGTTTGTCTGCAGCATTGCGCTCGCGCGCGCAGCTGCGGCCGAAGGCGTGTGCGTGCAGATCGATGCGACCAGGGACAACCTCTCGGATGCCGACCGCAACGGGTTTCGCGTCGCCGTGCTCGAGGCGCTCCGCTCGGAGGGCATCCAGGTTGACCCGGATAACATCGCGTGCCGCGGCATCGTGGTCGCGTACAGCATGAAGCTCGGCGAGAGCGTCACCACGACGATCTACGCCGGCAACAAGACCGTCACCGGCAAGGCGTCCAGCCTCGACGAGCTCGACCTCTCGGTGCGCCAGCTCGTCCGGTCGCTCGTCACCGGCGGCTCGCTCGCGACCCGCTTCGGTGTCACCGATCGGCAGAACGTGCTGCGTGATCAGACCGCACCGCGCCGGGTCAACGCGCGCGACGCACGCCGCTGGGATCCGGTGCTCGCCATCGGAGGCGGCATGCTGCAGCTCCCCAGCGTCGGCGACCGAGCGCGGCAGCGGCAGAAGAACATCGTCTCGATCGAGGCGCGGTTCTGGGGGGTTCTGTCGAGCGACTCCGCCGGCATCGAGCTGTACTCGCGGCTCCTGATCCACGACTACGCGGCGATGGGCGCGGTGAAGAACCACTACGACGAGGCGCGCACGAACAGCGAGGACAAGCCGGACCTCGGTGACCTCGGCTCGGGCATGGGCCTCATGTTCTCGCCCTTCCTCTGCGCGAACTACGAGGCGGGCTTCGGGCTCGTGAGCTTCATCGGCAGCGGCCCTCCTCGCCCGTTCGTTCGGGTCGGTGCTGCGACGTCCCTCCTGCTACGGGTCTCCGATCCCGATCATCGAATCGACCTCGGCCTCGGCGGTTACGTAGGCTTCGGCTTCCAGCTGGCAAAGAACGTCAACATCTCGATTGCCGCGAATGTCTCTAGCCCGGTGTTCCATTCTCTGGCGCGCTCTGGCTACTGGTACTGGCTCACCACGACCGCGATGATCGAGCTCCGCGCCGTGGGAAAAGAGCGCTCGAAGAGGAACCTCGATCTGTTCGGCCCCGACGACGTGCCGACGATCCGCCGCATCAACGAATAGCCATGCAGAAACCAAGGAGTGTTACCGTGGAACAGGAGGACTCAATGGGTGGATCGATAGCCACGCTCGCGCGCTGGGCGGGTATTGCCATGGCAACGCTCGTCTCGATCGGGGCTCCGGCGGCACAGCCCGTCGAACAGCCCGGCATCTGCGTCGAGATCGATCCGGCGCGTGACACGCTGACGGATGCGGAGCGTTCCGCCGTGCGCGGCCTCGTGCTGCAGGCGTTCGCGAACGAGAAGCAGGTGGTCAACTCCTCCGGTACCGCCTGCATCGAGACCTACGCCGTCTCGAACATCAAGCTCGGCAACACGATCAACGTGACGATCACCGGTCCGCGCGGCCAGCGCACCGGTCGCTCCACGTCGCTCGACGATCTGCCGAACGTGTACTCGCAGATGGTGCGCTCGCTGATCACCGGCGCTCCGATGGAGACCGGCGGTGGCACCACGGATCGTACGAACGTCACGAAGGACCAGTCGGCACCGCGACGCGTCGCGGCCGACAGCCTCAAGTACGTCACGCTCGGGTACGGCGGCGTGATCGCGGGACGCTTCGCCTACGGCCCCGCGTTCGGGTTCGGTTATCGCAAGGAGCTCGATCGGATCGGCCTCGACATCTCCGGCGCCAACATCCTGCTCGCGAACGACAACCGCGACGAGTACGGCTACAGCATGGCGCTGATCAAGCTCCTCGGCCTCTGGTACCAGGATCCGATCAAGGACGGCTCGATGTACTACGGCGCCGGCCTGAGCTACGGCTTCATCGGCACGTCGGGCAATGACTCGAACACCGCGTACTTCGGCTCTGGCCTCCAGGGTCACGCGGTCGCGGGCTACGAGGCGTTCCGCTCGTCGACGATCCGCGGCTTCGTCCAGCTCGACGTCACGCTGCCGTTCTTCAAGAGCGACACCCGGTTGGATGGCAGCGACACCGGCGGCGACAAGTACACGCCGACCGTCACCGTGCAGCTCGGCTTCGGCTGGGGCAAGAGCAACGTCATTCGCGTCATCAACGAGTAACTAGACGTCGTCGCGGCTACCGCCCCACCAGTCCGCCCGCCGCGAGCAGACACGAGCGAACGCGGCAACCGCGAGCCCGCCTGCAGCGACGATCGCGAGCAGGATCGCCAAGATCCTCTTGCCCGGCTTCTGGCCCTGCAGCATCGCCCGGGCAATCCAGCCCTGCTGCCGCTATCGCCGCGCGCACCGAGCGCCATGGACACATGGTTCGAACAGCGAACACGCGGAATCGAGAGATTCGGCGTGGTCCTGCGCTTGCAGCCCTTACGCGGCATGGGATTCCTCAGGAAGCTATTCAACAAGGACACCACGACCGACGTGCTCGAGCTCCTCACCTCGCAGCACAGCGAGATGGACGAGCTCTTCGCGATGCTCGAGAAGGGTGAAGGCAACCGTGCGGCCCTCTTCACCGAGCTCGCCGACATGCTCGCGGCGCACTCCACCGCGGAGGAGAAGGTCTTCTACCCGGCGATCATGTCGAAGGACACGGAGGCCAAGCTGCAGGAATCCGTGGAGGAGCACCTCGCGATCAAGCGCGTGCTCGCGGATCTGATCAGCATGAAGCTCGATGACGACATGTTCGTCGCGAAGCTGAAGGTGCTGAAGGAGCAGGTCGCCCACCACGCGCACGAGGAAGAGGAGAAAGATCTCTTTCCGAAGGTGAAGGACATGTTCGCGTCGCACGAGCGCGCCGCCCTCGGTAACGAGGTGCTGGTGATGTTCGAGGATCTGATGCTGACGCACCCGTACAAGACTGTGCCGGCCGAGACCGCCTTCGCCGCGAAGCTGCCGCCGGTCACTCGCTAGTCACTTGGTCGGCGCCTGATCGCACGCCGCTTGTGCGGCGAGCTGATCGAGCTCCGCGCGCACTGGCGACGCTGCCGGCGCGAGCACGAACGTCCATAGCGAGCCGGTACCGCACGTGGTCCGGCGCGCCGTTCCCACGAGATCGACCGCGGCGGCCGACTTGAAGGTGTCGATGATGTGCGCGGTCAGCGCGAAGGCATCGCCCTTGGGCTCGGCCGTCGCGGTGATCTGCGACGGGTCGAGCCGCTTCT
>JACCRC010000178.1 GCA_013813765.1 Deltaproteobacteria bacterium
CTCGGCCAAGGAGTTCCGTTCGCTGAACATCGCGCGCGACGAGTTTCACGGCGACTGGAACTACGTCATCAAACCGCGCGATCAGGACAACTGATCGGTCGACTCACGCATTCGCGGGCCCTTACCCGGATCGAGGTCCACCGCGGTCGTGACGAGCAGTGCAAGGTCTGCGGCACCTGGATCAAGTTGGTCTGGATCATGGAGCAGAAGGACGAGCCGCGGGTCTGGCGCATTGGCTCGGAGTGCGGACCCAACCTCGAAGGCATGTCCGAGCTCGTGTGGCAGCGAACCACACGTCCATTCAAGACGAGCGTGCGCCACGTCCAAACGTTGGAGAAGTTGGCGCTCTGGGAGAGCGAGTACCCGATGTGCTGTCCGTCCCGCTATCCGGTCGGCTGGGCGCCGCGGCAGCAGGCGGTCATCGCCGCGGGCGGACTCAGTGATCGCGAGCGTCGCGTGATAGGTCATCACACCAGTCGGGCGGATACCGAGTGGCGCGCGGCGATGAACCGATATAGAGCCGCGTGCTAAGCACGCGAAGTCGTTGCCCACCAATGCCCACCACCGACGCGCTCCGATCTGCACTTTGCTGCACTTTCAAACCTGCTAAACCCCGCGTTCACGCGTCACGGGAAGTCTTGCCAAGGTTGACGTCGAGGGTTCGAATCCCTTCTCCCGCTCGATAGTTAGCTGATCGGCCGAATTCTCCACAACACTTTGCCCACCACTTCGGAGTGCAACCGGCGCACGGTTTCACGCATGGGCTTCGACGACCGCTACAAGCCGCTGCTGGCGCGGCGCGTACCTCGTGACGAGGTAACGGTCGGCCGCGCTTACGTGATCCACGCGCGCAACGGCGGTGTGGGAATTGCGGTCGTCGATGATGGGTGTCTCGGCTACCAACTTCATCGAGAGAAGTTTGGGAGCCACTACCTGTTCGTCGAATACGACTGGGACCAAGGCCCGCCGCATGGGACGGCGATTCCGTTAGCCGCGATCGCCGCGAAGCCGCCCGGTGATGGGAACGCGCGGCTCGCTTGGCTCAGCGATCAAGAAGGCGAGCATCGCATCGAGATCGACGCTGCATGGGAAGTGATCCTCGGGTTCCCGCCGTCGAAACTCTCTTCGAAGTTCGAGAAATGATCTCGACCGACATCGTGACACCTTGAGGGACGATCAGAGCTTGGGGGCCCGTTCGCGACGACCGTCCCAAAGGTGAAGGATCCGGATGATCTCGCTCGCAGCGTCGACCTCGAAGTAAACGTGACAACGCGACCTCGGAAGGAGGATGCGTTTCAGTGCCGGATGCCGAGCCGTTGGGAACGGCGACCCGACACCTCGTGTGGTCTCGAGTCGCTCGACGGCCTCAAGGAACTCGCGCGCGAAGATTCCAGCATCGTCCGCGTGCTCGCGCCAACGTGCATCGATTCGATCGGCCGCGCGAGCTGCGCGTTTCGAGATGTACGCCTTCACGCTTTCGCGACGAGTCTCAGCGCGAACGCGTGCGCGTCCTCGATCTCGCCGCGCTCGAACTCGGCCGCGCTCGCTTCAATCTCCGCCTCGAGCTCGGCTCTCTCCTGCGCGGACATCTCGTTGTCGGGTACGAGAATCTCGACGGCGGCGCCCTCGGGCAGATCGATCGGCTCGTCGGGAACGATCTTCCCGTCCTGGACGTGCGCTCTGATCGCCTTCACGTCGGTCAGGATAGCACCGCCGACGGTTCACGGGGCCAGCTGCATCACGCGCGCGTGGTCAACCGGGTTCATCGATCCGGAACCGTGCTGGGAACGATCCGACCGGAGAGCACCTTCGTCGAAAGCGATGGGGAGATCACGTTCGTCGCACGCGGCGAGCGTCTCTGGTGCATGCCGCGGCCGAACATGACCAAGCCGGCGATGGCGTCGCCGTGGCGGCAGCCCGACCCTCGATCGCCGAGCTCGACGCGCGTCTTCGACCGGGCGGCGCGGCCGGCATAGCCGACGGCTCGGTGTGGGATTGAAACATCGAGAGGATTCCAGCCGAACGGCGTCCCGCCGAGCTCTCCTTCGGGTAGCGACGGCGCGTGCGCACGATTTCTCCGCAGTGACGGAGTGCGCCCGCGCGGTCGCGCACAGTCAGCGGGCCCGATCCACGCGAGCTATCGAGCGGGCTGGATGGCACATCGCTTGCTGTTTCCAGCGTCATGCGCTGCCTCGTTGTTTGTCTGAGCGCCTTGCTGGCGACCGCCAGCTGCGGCGGTGGGCGAGTCGATGCTGGAACGGATGCGCCAGGCGACCGACCGGTCCACGGGGAACACGGCGGCGTGCCCGATGCGGCGCCCGACGGACAGATGAACCCACCGACAGATGCAGGGACCGATGCGCCGCCGTTGATCGACGCGCCGCCGCCGCCGATCGACGCACCGATCGATGCAGGAACCGATGCGCCGCCGCCGATCGATGCGCCTCCGCCGATCGACGCGCCGCCGCCGCCGATCGATGCGCCGCTGCCCCCGCTCGATGCGCCTCCGCCGATCGATGCGCC
>JACCRC010000187.1 GCA_013813765.1 Deltaproteobacteria bacterium
GCAGCGTGCGCGCATCGGCGGGCGCATCCGCTGCGCGACGCGCTGCGGAGAGCGTGGCGCGATGCGCGAGGAAGGCGCGCGTCAGGACGTAGAGCGTGCCGAGCGCCCAGATCGAGGCGAGCGCGAGCCAGCCCACGGCGGGGTAGATCGAGAGGGCGGGCTCGGGTCCACCAACGCCGATCGGCGCGGTGGTGATCGCTGCGACCTCCTCGTGGCGCAGCGCCGCGATGATGTCGGAGAGCGACCACGGCATCGCGGGGCTCCACGGCACGGCGAACTTCGCGAGCACGACGAGCCACACCCCCGCGCCGAACGCGGGACGCGAGCGCGCGAGCTTCACGAGCACGAGCGCGAGGATCGCGAGCACGGTGCCCTGCACGGCGAGCATCGCGAGCATCGCGAGGATGCCCTTCGCGCCGGCGCCCGCGGCGACCAGCCCGCTCACTTCTTGTCCTTCGGGTTCGTACCCGCGCGCTCGGACTCGGCGATCTTGCGCTCGATCGCGCGCAGCTCCGCGCGCGACAGCGTCTCGTCCTCGACGAGGTTCAGCACGAGCGAGTCGGCCTGACCGTCGAACACCTCGCGCACGAACTCGCGCAGGCGATCGCGCAGCACCGACTCCTTGCGCTGCGCCGCCGTGTACACGAACGGCTCGCGCTCCTTGTCGACCAGCACGGCGCCCTTGGCGGCGAGCCGGCCGAGGAGCGTCATCACCGTGGTGTACGCGAGATCCTGGCCGCGCCTGCCGAGCTCGGCGCGGACCTCGGCCACCGAGCCGCGCTCGACCTGCCACAGCGCCTTGAGCACGCGCAGCTCGGCGTTGGTCAGCTCGGGGTTCGACGCGCGCGCCATGATTACGACAGCAGTGGTAGGATTACTACAAACGTAGTTTGATTGGCAAGGAGCAAGCGATCTGCCCCCTAACCGGTCGTGGCGGGGGGCACATTCCCGGCCCGGCGGCGTCTCCACCAGCCGATCAGCCAGGCGAACGGCCGCTCGGCGCGGAGCAGCGGCAGGTACGCGAGCCCGAGCAGCGGGTACAGGAACCAGATGTTCATGAGGAGGATCACACCGAAGTGAAAGCCCCATGCGGCGAGGCACCACAGGCGGGCGACCCGCGGGTGCACGAACACGATCGGTGCGGAGAGCTCGAGCACGATCGTCGTGACACTGAAGATCGTGAAGCCCGAGGGGTGATCGAGAAACGGCGTCGCGAGCGGCGCGATCCAGTCGCCGAGCAGCGCCTTGCGCAGGTTATCGATCGCGATCTGGTTGCGAAGCTGCTCGCCATCGAGCCACGCGACGCCGGCGAGCCGCAGCTTCGCGATCGCGGCGAGCACGTACGTCACCGCCGTGATCGCGGCCATCAGCTTCAGGACCCAGCCGTAGCCGGCGACCGGTTGGGTGGTGGCTCTGCGATCGATCGCCCACGCATCCGCCGCGGGCGCGCACGCGAGCGCGATCACGTGGAGTACGAGCAGATTCTCCGTGTGGAACACCATCCCGTACGAGTTGCGATAGGTCAGCGTCCACAGGATGCCGATCGCGGCGGCGGGCGCGGTGAAGCGATACGCGGCGCCGAGCGTGAACGCGACGAGCAGCACCGTGGTCACGATCGCGATCGCGAGGGTCACACCCGGCGGCAGCGGCTCCGCGAGGATCTTCGTCACGCCGATCGGCTTCCAGTGCGAGGCGCCGAGCTGCGCGACCGCGTAGCTCTCGGCGAGGCGTCCGCCGACCCACATCACCGCGAACGCACCGACGAAGATGCGCACCGCAGCGAGACGCTCGGCAGGCGCCGGTGCGAACCACCACTCGGCGACGCGCTTCATCATCGGGTCACCCGGCACGTGGTGCGCACGGTCTCCGGCCCCTTGATGTGGCGCACGAGGTAGTCCACCGCGTCGTGCGTGCCACTGACGATCCGGATCTCGGTGACATCGGCGTACCGATCGAGATCGGCGACGCGACTCGCGATCTTCGCGCACAGGTCCGGCAGCTCGTTCTTTGCTCGCGCGCGTTGGATCACCGTGAGCGCCTGGAGCACCTCGGCCGACCCGACAATCCGCGGCGTCAGCGTGCGTCGCTCGCCGGTGGCGGTGACGCCGAACGCGTAGTCCATCGTCAGCTTCGTCGGCCGCTTGTACGCGAACATCGCGTAGGGCGAGAGCGGAAAGCTGTCCTCCCACGGCTTGCGCAGCACCGGCTCCGCGGTCGCCGCGATCATCACGATCGAGATGATCGCCGCGAAGAGCCGGTTGGGCCGCACGCGACCGAGCCTACGCTACTGCGAGCGGATCACGCGCCACGACGACCGCGGTGCACCGATCTCGAAGTAGAACGAGAACGCGAACGTGATGAGGCCGTCCTTCTGGACCAGGCCATCCGGCGGGTTCGGAAACGGTGCGGACGCATGGAACGCGCGGACCGCCTCGTCATCGAGCTCGCCGACGCCCGACGGCGCCGTGACGACGATCTTCTGCAGCTCGCCCTTGCCCGACAGCGACACGCGCACCTCCGTGACCCGCGTCTTGAAGCCGTGGACCGTGCCCTGCGGATCACTGCGCCGCCACACCGTTGCGGGATCCCAGTTCTGGGCGACCTGCCGCTTCAGCCGGTTGAAGAAGCTGGCGTAGACCCAGCGCTTCGCTGACAGCGCCGTCTCGTCACCGTTCTCGACGTCCTCGAGGTGATCGACGGAGCCGCCGCCGATCGCACGCTCGAGCGTCTCCGTCGTCGGCTTGAGGTTCGGCACCTGCGGCACGCCACCGCCCGCGCCACTCTGCCCGCGCGAGAGCTCGCCCTGATCACGCTTGGATGATTCGATCGCGCCGTCGCCGTGACGCGGCACGAAACCATCCGCGACGAGCGGGCCCTTCGCACCGAGCACCGAGCCGCGGGTCTTTTGCTCCTGGGGCGCATCCGACGGCTGCGGCGTTCCCGCCGGGCGCATCGCGAGCGTCCCCGGCACCTCGGGCGCCTTCTCGTTCTTGCCCTTGTCCTGGTCCTTGATCTCCTTGACCGAGGCTTCCTTCGGGTTCTGCTTCGCGGTCAGGTCGGCATCCTTCGACTTCGCGACCATCGGCTCCTGCACCGAGCCGCGCGCGACCTTCTGCTTGTCGACCGAGACGTTGTTCTCCGAGAGGAAGCGCGCGTTCTCCGGCTCCTTCTCGGTGTTCGGCTTCGCGGTCTCGACGACCTGCGCCGGCTTCGGCGGAGGCGGCGGCGGCGGCGGTGGAGGCTGTGCCTGCGGTTGCTGTGGCGGCGGCGGTGGCGGCGGCGGCTGCTGCATCGCGAGCTGCTGCTGCATCGCCTCGTCGAGCAGCTGCTCGGGATCGATCGGCGTGACCTTCTCGGCCTGCCGTGGATTGATCAGCGAGATCGGGGCCGTCGCGATCGCCTCGCCCGCCTGACACGACGACAGATCCATCCACATCGTCATGATCGTGTCGCTGCCGCAGCCGTCGACGTCCGCGTTCCACGGAGCGAGGCACATCGCGGCGCGCGCACCGGTCGCGAGCAGCACGTCGCCGCCGCACGTGGTCTTCAGCTCTGGCTCCGGCGGCGGCTCGGCGGCCGCGGTCAGATCCTTTTGCTGATCGGCGGCGAGCCCGCCGCTGACCATCGAGAGTCCCCACGCGTCGACCGTGCCGAGCAACGCCGCGTGCACGAGCAGCGCCGCGCCAACGGCAGCCCAGATCGTTGTCGTGTTGACCCGGTATCGGCGCGCGGGCGTCATGGCGGGAGGCTCCAGCAAGTATAGAAGACGCTCGACGGCTCCGTCAGGTCCGATTTCGTTGCGTGGATCTCCACGCCTGACAAAGGGCCTGGCGAAACTGTCGCAGAATCGCGCGGTTCGGAGAATCTCGGGCGCCGACGCACGCTCCCGCCATGTGCGCAGAGGTCGCCAGTTTCTCGCCCGCGGATGGGAAGCCCGTTAGGTGTTGGTTCGATGCGCTTCGCCCTGCCCGCTCTCGCGCTGACCCTCGGCGCTTGCTTCGATGACACCCGCACCATCGAGCTCGATACCGATGTGGTGAAGCTGCCGCTCGGCGAGGGCACCGAGGTGGGCGTGTGGGTCGATGGTCACGAGCTCTCGCGGCTCGATGCGTTCAGCTGGCACGTCGACGCGCCCGACCTCGTGTCGGTCGGGCTGACCGACGACCGCGCGCACGTGCGGATCACCGGCCGCCGCGAGGGCCACACGACGATCCACCTCGGCTATCGCACGTCGGTCATCCATCTGCCGACGACGATCATGCCGCCCGCGCCTTAGCGGAGCGTCGAGTTGCGCTTTGGCGACACGGTCGCGGACACGGTGCCCGTCACCGTCGGCGTCACCGCCATCGGCGCGTAGACCTGCACCCAACCCACCGCGCCACCGCCACCACCCGCGGCACCGCCCGTGCTCGCGCCCGTTCCGACGCGCGGCAGGTTGCCCAGCGAGCCACCTGATCCACCGGGACCGCCGCCCGCCGCACTGCCGCCAGACGCGGGACTCGTGCCGCGCTGTCCATCCAGCCCGCGCATGCCCGCGGTGTCGTTGCCGATCGCGCCACCACCACCACCGCCGCCGTTCGCAAAGATGTTTCCGTCGATGGTGACGCTGAGGCCCTGCAGCATGACGTAGCCGCCGGTGCCACCGCCGGCCGCGCCGGCCGACATCGCGATCTGGGTGCCCGCGACCGTGTCGCGCGAGCCCTCGCCGCCGCCACCGTTGACGTCGACGGTGCCCGACATCCGCACCGCGCCGCGGCAGGCGATCAGCATCACCGCTCCGCCGCCGCCGCCGCCGACCGGGTCCAGGCCGCCGAAAATGCCGTTCGGATCCGGCGCGCGTGCCCCGCCGGAGAACGCAGCGAGTGTGAACGGGTCGAGCACGACGCCGCCGGCCCCGCCGGCACCAGAATTCACGGCCCCGCCCGCGGCGCCCGCCGTTCCAAAGCCCGCACCGCCGCCCGCGCGCGTCGAGCTCGCCGCGACAGCACCTGACGAGCGTCCGCCGCCCGGGCCGTTCTGCGTCATGTTGGCGCTCGCATCGAGCGTGCCCCGGACCTCGAGCAGCGTGTCGGCGACGTAGGCGATCGGACGCGAACCCTCGTGGGTCAGCGTGACCCCGGCCGGGATCGTGATCGTTCTCGCACGCACCACGCAGACCGGTCCGCCGCCGGTCTGCGCGACGACCGCGTCGCAGTTCGTGTCGAGAGACGTCGTGATCGTCGCGCTCGCGTTCGGCGTGTAGTCGATGCGCGCCGCGGGCATGTCGCACACGTCCGGCAGATGCACGGGCGATAGATACCGGCAGTGCGCCGCGACGGTGCCGTTCTCCGGCGCACATCCTGCCGCGCACGTATCGATCACCATCTTCGCGCTGCCGTCGGGCATGCACGCTTCGACCTCCATTCCGCCCGCCGAACAAGAGCGCTGATTCGGAACGCAAGCATTGCAACGAAGCGCCGTGGTGTTGCAGCCCGGAGCCCCGCACGCATTGGCGACCGTCGCACTGCCATCGGGCATGCACGTCTCGAGCATGTCGCCCGCGCACTTCACTTCATTCGGGATGCAGACGTTGCAGCGAGAATCGGTCGCATTGCACCCGGGCGCGCCGCACGCATCGAGCACGGTCGCGCTGCCGTCGGGCATGCAGGTCTCGAGCATGTCACCCATGCAACGCGCCTGATCCGGGGGACAGTTGTTGCAGCGACGCTCCGTCGTGTTGCATCCCGGTGCACCGCAGGGCAGGTCGGTCGTGCCATTACCGGCCGCGTTGCAGCTGCGAGCCGTGTCACTGAGGCACGCGATGAACTCGTTCGCCATGCACGTGTCGGGCTCGATGCAGTTCTGGCCCTCGGTGCACAGACCGCCGGGACCGCACGAGAGGCCGTCGGTGCAGTCCGAGTCGTTGTTGCACTGGATCGTGCACGACGGCGCGTTACCCGCGTCGAAGCACGCCGCGAGCACCAGGAGTGGGAGGAGTCTCAGGAACTGCATCAGAACCTCCACGCGTAGCTGGCAGATGCGCCATTGCTCGTGACGGAGACCGCCGCCGCCGGCGCCTCGTTGCTCCTGTCACCACCGCGCGACAGCACGAACAACACGATGCCACCGACGAGGAACACGCCGCCCGCGACGCTCGAGATCACGGCGTTGCGATTCGCGTCCTGGCCCCGCTTCTGGATCGTGAGCGCCTGCGCGCCGGTGCACGACACCATGCACTTCTCCTTCAGGTCCGAGTTCGCCGACTTGCCGTCGAGCATGAACTTCACGCCGACCCCCAGGCCGAGCGCGCCGACACCCATGCCCGCGATCCCCGTGTACGTCATCCAGCCACGGCTGTTGCCCTCGGGCTGCGGTGGCAACGGCTCGGGCGGCGTCTCGGGCTGCGTCGTCACCACCGTCGGTGTCACGGGCGGTGACTCAGTCGTCGTCGGCGGAGTCGTCGTGGTCGTGGGCACCGGATCCGGAGGCTGCTTCGCCGCGCACGCGTCCATCTCCGTCACGCGCTCGCGGACCTTCGCGGCGTTCGCCGCATCCGGCATCCGGCGCAGGTAGTTCTTGTAGAACGTGGCGGCGGTGCGGCAGTCGCCCTTCAGGCGATATGCCTGCGCGATGTTGTAGAGGTAGCCCGGCGCATCCGAGAGCCGGAACGCTTCCTTGAAGTCCGTGATCGCACGGTCGTACTCGGCGAGCTGGAAGTGTTTGTTGCCGCTCGCCTCGAGGTCAGTGGCTTGATCTGCGAACGCGCTCGAGGTCAGCACGCACAGCATCACGATCGGTAGGAGTAAGCGCTTCATGATCATCTCTTCTTGGGGGTCACCTGGAGCAAACCGTCGTCATCGTCGGGAGGCGGTGGCTTGGTCGTCGCACTGCCGTTGCCCACCGGTTTCTCCGGCTTCTTCGGCCGCTTCGGCTTCTTCGGATCCTGCGGCGTGGTGTCGGGCGCCGTGGCCACTTCTGCCGGTGCATCGACCGGCACGGCGACGCCCTCGGGTGCATCCACGGGCACCGCAGCGACGGCCGCATCGACCGGCGGTGGCGTCTGCGCGACCGCGGCATCGACCGGAGATGGCGGGACCGGCTGGTTCGCGACCGTGTCGCTGCCTGCCGAGCCGCTGCCATCGCCGCCGCCGCTCTGCGTGACAGCGATGATTCCGACCCCGGCTCCGACCAGCACGGCGCCGGCGAGCAGCGCGAGCTTCCACTTGCCGTTGCCCGGCGGCTTCGGTTCGCGGCGCGCCGTCAGCACCTGCTCGCCTTGCGACTGCCCGCCGATGGTGGTGTTCGCCGTGTGGCCCGGCGGTGCCCACGTCGGAGCCGATGGCTGCGACGGGTGGTGGAGCATCGGCCGCGGCGGCAGCGAGCCGGAGCGGAAGCCCGGCGCGTACGCATCGCGGATGTACGCGAGCATCTCCATCGTCTGCGCCATCGTGGGCCGATGGTTCGGATCCTTCGCCAGCAGTCCGAGCACGAGCTGATCGACCTCGGGCGGCATGTTCGGCGCGACGCTCGAGGGCATCGTCGGCGGCTGCTGCATGTGCGCCACCATCAGCCCCATCGCGGAGTCCTCGTTGAACGGCAGGCGGCCCGTGAACATCTGGAACGCCATCACGCCGAGCGAGTAGTTGTCGCTGCGCGTGTCGACGGTGCGGCCGAGCGCCTGCTCCGGCGACATGTACGCGGGCGTGCCGAGCACCGAGCCCGATCGCGTGCGCTCGATGCGGCCATCGTCCTCGGTGCCCATCAGCTTCACGAGGCCGAAGTCGAGGAGCTTCACGCCCGGCTTGGAGCCCTTGACCTCGGTCAGGTACACGTTGTGCGGCTTCAGATCGCGGTGAATGATCCCCTTCTCGTGCGCGGCGTCGAGCGCCGCCGAGATGCCGATCAGGACGTCGCACGTCTCGCCGAGCGGCAGGACACTACGGTGCATGCGGTCCGCCAGGCTCTCGCCCCGGAGCCACTCCATCACCATGTACTGCCGGCCATCCGGCAGCGTGCCGAACGCGAAGATGTCGACGATGTTCGGGTGGCCGATCTGGTTCACCGACCGCGCTTCCATCACGAAGCGCTCGACCATCTGGCGGCTCCGGCAGATCTCGGGGAGGAGCACCTTGATCGCGGCACGCTTGCCGATCACCGGATGGATCGCGCCGTAGACCTGGCCCATCCCGCCCTCGCCCACCAGTTGCTCCACGCGGTACTCGCCCACCATCGTGCCGGGGACGAGACCACCATCCTGCTGCCCGTCGGCGGACCACATCGGCCGTAAGGGTATCGCAATCCCCCCTGCCCGTGGGCGAGATACGCTGCACCGATGCTCGCCCTGATCCTCGATCGAACTCACGCGGTCCTCCTCGAAGGTGCGCGGCTTCCCGACGTACCGGCCGACGGGCCGCGCCCGATGAAGACCCTCGAGGCGGTGTTCGCCGCGCGCGGCCTCGCGCTCCCTGCACCTGCGGGATCGCGTACGCGCTCCGACGGGCACGGCCGCGACTTCGCGTTCGTGATCGATCGGACACCTGCCCCTCCCGGCATGACGTGGACGCCGCTGCGCGATGCCGCGGCCGCGGACGACACGCTGTGGAACCTCTACGTCGAGCTCGTCCTCGGCGGCTGGTCACCCCCGACGCGCGCCGTCGATGTGTGGTTCTTCGGAAACGGGCCCGAGATGGCATCGAACCTCGTACACCTCGTCATGTGCGGTGCGAAGCGCGTGACGATGGGCTGGGGCGCCCTCGCCGAGAAGGACGGCACGCCGCTTGCCGTCGAGGGTGGCGTCAGTGTCGTCACAGACGGCTTCGGCTATCCGCGCGTGGTGCTGCGCTCGGTCGAGGTGCGGGAGATCCCGTTCGACGAGATCGACGCAGCGACTGCTGCCGGTGAAGGTGAAGGCGACCTGAGCCACGCCGACTGGCGCGAGGCGCACGTCGCGTACTTCACGACGCTCGCCGCACAGTACGGCCTGACGTTCGACGATCGCGCGCTGATCTCCGTGGAGCGCTTCGAGGTGCTGCACGTCGTCGGGCGCGCGGATCGCTAGTCGACGCGGCGGCGGCGGTGCACGAGCAGCGCGAGGCCGATCAGCACGCCCGCGCCCACACTGCCACCGCCGAAGAAGAGGAAGCCCATCGTCTTCGACTTCGCGGGCGGCGTCGCCTTCTGCATCGGGCCCGCCTTCTTGTAGCCGATCTCCCAGAGGTCGCGCTTGATGACGCTCGCGAGCTCGAGCTTGCCACGCGGTGCGAACGCGCTCTTGCCCGCGGCGAGCACCTGGCTGTTGCCGCCGTTCGGCGGTCCGCCCCACACGCCGCGCTGCGGGTTCTGGCACTTGATCGGGCCCGTCCACCAGTAGCGCATCGCGTAGCGAGCCTGGAAGTTGTTCACGCTCGCCGGCGCCGCGCCGTACTCGAGGCCCTGCTTGCTCCACACCTCGCGGCCACCCGTGATCGGCTTCGCCTCGCGGAACCGCAGGTCGTCCTTCATGTCGTTCTTGCCGTACCGCGCGTGGAGACGCGTCAGCACGAAGCCGCCCTGCTGGATCGGGCCGCCGATGATGTCGGCGCCGAGCAGCAGCATGTCCTTGTCCTCGGGAAGCACCGGCGGGCACGGATCGCACTTCGGTCCCGTGCCCCACGTCGGAGACGGCACTGCCTGCCACGCGTACTCGGTGATCACCGCACCCGGGTTCGCCTCGACCGTCTTGTCGAACAGCGCCGTGTAGAACTCGGTGAAGCGCGTCTTCACTGCCGGCTTCACGTCGAAGTTCGTCGGGATCATGACGTTCTTGTAGTTCGCGACCTCGTACCGCTTGTCGGCCGCGATGATGTTGACGATCAGGTCCTGCTTGCCCGAGCTGTTCGCGAGGCCGAGCCGGATCGGAAGCGAGAACTCCTCGCTGTCGTAGCTGAAGCGCAGTGGCGACAGCGCAGCGCGCCCGTCGACCATCGCGACCTTCTTCGGGTTCACCTTCGCGACGAAGAACTTCGACCCGCTCTCGATGTACGGCCGGAGTAGCGCCTCGGCGTCCGCCGGAATCTTGTAGCCGTTGATCTTCAGCCAGTCCTGGAGACCCGTCGCTTCCTTCGCGGACAGGATCACGATCTGATACTCGGCGACGTCGAACTTCGCCTCGATCTTCACGACGTTGATGCGCGCCTGCTTCGTCGACTTGCCGGCGGAGTTTGCACACGTCAGCGTGAGGTCCGCGCTGTCATTCAGCGTGAGGTTCGACGCGATGCCGTTCCGCACGTAGCCCCCGCCGTGGTCGACCTGGCACTGCGGCTCGGGCCACGGCTGGTTCGCATAGCTATACGTCCACGTGATCGGCGTCGCGACGCCTGCGGTGATCGACGGCGGGTAGACCGAGAACGACGCGAGGACTGGCGGCACCGCGGGCCGCTCCTTCGCACGCTTCGGCTCGGGCTTCATGACGTAGTCTCGTCCACCGCCGCCACTCTCCGAGGACGTCGCCGAAGGCGCCATCTGGCGGCTGCTCTTCGACATCTCCATGTCCGAATAGTCGTTGTACTGCACCGGCACCGGGCACGGGTCCTGCTCCCAGTACTCGACGAGGCGCGGTGACCCGAGCGAGTCGATCCGCATGAACACGCCCTTGTCGAGCACCTTCACGTCGGTCGGTTTCAGCACCACCGGTACCGGCACCACCATCGCGAAGTCCTCGAGCGGACCTCGATAGTCGTTCTGCATCGACAGCACGGTTCGCGTGCCGTCGCGCATCAGCACGACCTGCGTCGCGTCGTTGAACATCTTCTCGTTGGATCCCGCGACATAGAAGCCGCAGAACGCGTGTGCAGCGATGCTGGTCGCCGCTACCAATGCCGTGGCCGCGGCCAGGGTGCCGATCGTTCTCATTGGTCCATTGAACGCTACAGCCGGCGTTGTGGTCTGCGAACTATTCCAGGAACCGGCTCGCGCCCGCTGAACCACGTGAGATCAGCGGATTCCCGCCCGGATCCGCTGCAGATGCTCGGGCGGCATGTTCCGCAGGTCGACCTCGACCCCGGGGACAAGCCTCGCGGCCGCGACGAGGAGCACGCGCGTTCCCACGTCACGCAGGTCGCGATCGAGGTGGTGGCTGGGCCCACCCCCGCCCGTGCCATCGAAGAACTCGATCTTCGGCGATGATCGAAACGCGAGGTCCGTGCCGCACAGCGTGGAGCGCGTGGTCAGATCGACGAGGTTCAGCGATCCCGAGAAGTGCCCGCTCTCGAATTGCTTCCCGAGCAGCACCTGGGCCCGTTGATAGCGGGTGGCGATCACGACGAGCGCGTGACGACGGCCGAGGAGCGTCGTGACCCACGCGATTGGCGTGTGCGCCGCGACCTCGAGCCCGAGCGCCCGCCACTCGTTGAACGGCGACGTCGCGAGGGGCTTGCTGGACAGGTCTCGCGAGTCGAGCACCACGAGTGGACGATCGTCAGCGCCGATCCTGGCAAGTGTTTCCGCGCTGCACGGCGCTCGGCTCGCGCGGAGACCGGCGAGCGAGGCCCGCCACGCATCCACCTTGGCGCGGAGCTCGTCGGGCGATTTCCCGGGGGCGTACCGCGCCGTCACCTGCCACTCCATCCGGTCGCTGTGCCCGTCGCCGCGCGCGAGCACACACAGCGTCTGTGTCGTCTCCTCGAACGGGTGCCACGTCAGCTCGCCAGCCGCAGTGACCTTGTGGCGACTTTCGAACTGGCAGGTCGTGAACGCACCGCTGCCGGAGGTGAATCCCAGCTTGATCACGTAGGGCGTGCCGATGACTGCGGTCGTCGGAACGTTGCGATCGATCTTCAGCGGAACCGTGCTCGAGCTCCCACTCGAGCACGCAGCGAGCAGCATCGCGATCATCAGCAGCTTGAACATCCGCGGCGTTCTAGACGCATGGTGCTGCCGGATCAATCGCGATTGTTCAGCACGAAACTATATGTGCATGCGTGTCGATTTCCTTGCGACATCGCGGCCGGTCTCACCACCAGGACGCGACCCCCTGGAGGACCGATGCGTTTCATGGCCACTCTCTCACTGTTTCCGGCTCTGCTCGGCGCGTGTACCCCGAGCGATCCGCCGTCGGTCGAGGACTCTGATAACCCGATCGACAAGCTGTTCGTCGAGCTCGGCATCCTGTCGTCCGAGCCCTCGCATCGCGTCGAGGGCGCGTCTGGTGCACCGAAGACGAGCGGCGACTACACGTGCGTCGACACGCCGATCGACGAGGTTCGCCAGTACGACGAGCTGCTGGGTCAGCTCGCGATCGGCGACGTGCTGTGGCCCGGCTCGATGCTCCGCGGCGACTCGGTCTACGCGAATCAGCTGACACCGATCATCCTGCCGCGGGCGCCGCTGACGTTCTCGGTCTCGCTCGAGAGCCTCGGTGGTGGAGCGCGCTCTGCCACGCTCGATGCACCGAGCCTGTCGGCGTATCGCGATGCAGTTGGCCGGATCCTCGCCCAGCAGATCAGCGGCGCGACCCCGGCGCGAATCTCGTCGGAGATCGTCGAGGTGTCGAGCGACGAGCAGCTCGCGGTTGCGCTCGGGACCACGGTGAGCGCGCCGATCGTCGCGAAGGTCAAGGCGGGCTTCAGCTTCCAGGATTCCACGAAGCGCTCGCGATTCGTCGTGAAGTTCTTCCAGCTCTACTACACCGTCGATCTCGATCCCCCGGGGCTGCCGCATCAGTTCTTTGCGCCCGGCGTGACCGCGGGTGACGTCGCTCAGGTGATCGCACCCGACAGCCCGCCGGTCTACGTGTCGTCGATCGGCTACGGCCGCCAGGTCTTATTCACGTTCGAGTCCGAGCTGTCGAAGACCGAGGTGGGCGCCGCACTATCGTTCGTCTATCAAGGAGCCGCCGAGGTCAGCGGCGACGTCTCGGTGAGGCACCAGGAGGTGCTGAGCCACACGCACACCACCGCGTTCATCCTCGGCGGCGACGCGGGCGAAGCAGCGGCTGCATCGATCGGCAGCTACGAGCAGCTGAAGCAGTTCATCGCGAAGGGCGGCAACTACTCGAAGGACTCGCCCGGCGCGGCCATCGCGTACAAGCTGTCCTACGTCCGCGATCATCAACCGGTGCGCGTCTCGTACGCGTCGATGTACTCGCGGCAGACGTGCTCGCGCGTGACCCAGAAGGTCCACGTGGTGTTCGAGAAGCTCACCGTCAACAACGCCGGCAGCGATGGCGGCGGCAACCTCGAGGTGTTCGGCACGGTGACCACCTACGGTCGCGCGCCGGAGCAGACGCTCTCGAGCTGGCCGAGCTCGCAGTACAAGGAGATCGCGACAGGCCAGAGCTACCCGCCGAGCGGAATCATCGGCGAGCAGATCGTGCCGGTCACTCCGCAACCCGGCAACGATCTGGTGATCGGCACGAATCTGTTCGAGAGCGACATCGCCTCGAACGACTCGTTCGGCGGCTATCTGCAGGACGCCGCGCCCTTCGAGGCGGGGTGGCGCCGCACGATGCAGATCCACCGATCGAGCGGCACGCAGTCGATCACGCTCCAGATCTCGCTGACGCCGGTGCCGTGACGTCAGTCGAGCAAGCGCAGGCTGAGCTCGAGCTGACTCTGGACGAGCCGGAGGATCGATTCGACCTCGGTCGTGGTCGCACCGAACGCCGCGCGCAGCCGTTCGCGCGTGCCCTCGAGCACGGCGGTGCGCGCACCGATGACCCAGCGCGCCGTGGTCGCGCGGTCCACGCGGTACAGCGCGGCGAGCTGATCGATCGTGAGGCCATCGATGTAGTACTGGCGCAGCACGTTGCGTGCTCGCTCGGCGAGTGCCCCGAATGCACCCGCGAGCGCAGTGCGCGCGTCGCCGCGATAACGTTCGCGCAGCAGCGCGATCTCCGGATCCGAGACGTTGGCGGTCAGCCGATCGAGCTCGTCGCTCGCGTCCTCGATGGTGACGTCGGCCACGCCCGCGAGACGACGACCGGTGCGCACTCCGATGCTCTTGACCCAGCTGCGGAGCTGACCGCGCCCGCTGAACGTCGCGATCGCAGGCCGCACCGGATCGCCGACGAGCACCATGATCAGGACACGCTGCTCGGTCTCGTCGATGATCGTCTCGGCCAAGCGCAGCTTGCCGAGCGCGGGGCGGATGACAGGAAGAATCTGGTCGCGGAACGCCTCGACCGCCGAGGGCATGCCCTGCACGCACGCGGCCGCGAGGTAGAGGTCCGCAGCCGGCACGGTGCGGAGCACGCGCTCGGGCGGCTCGTCACGGCGGGTGTGCAGCGCGTCGGCGAGAAACCGCAGGTAGCCTTCGTCGGCGAGGGCCACCGTGGGCCATGCACGGGCCCCATCGACGAGTTGCGAGCGAAGCGCGCCCTCGATCCCACCGATCGCAGCGACCTCGGCGCGACGATCCTCGGCGAGAAAGCCGAGCAGGCAGGCCGTAAGCGGGGACGCCACGGGATCGTTGCTAACATGGCGCCGCTCTGATGCAGCCCCCGGCTCACGACGAACGCGACAAATGTCTCGATGCCGAGACGCTCGCGGCGTACCTCGACGGGCTGTTGCCGACCGATGCCGTGGCGCGCGCAGACGGTCACATCGATCGCTGTCGCGCGTGTCGGGGCGAGATGTCGGCGCTCGCGGCGACGTTTCCGGAGGGCAGCGGTGGCACCCCGGAAGAGCTCGATGGCGTGCTGCCGATCGGACCTCGGCTCGGACGTTACGAGGTCCTCGGCGAGATCGGGCGCGGCAACATGGGCGTCGTCGTGCGCGCCTATGATCCCGAGCTGCAGCGCACCGTCGCAGTGAAGCTGCTCGCCCCGAAGCTGTGGCACGGCACGGCCGCACGCGAGCGGCTCCGCCGAGAGGCGCAGGCGATGGCGCGGCTCTCGCACCCGAACGTCGTGCACGTCTATGACGTGGCGGCCCACGGCGACGCCCTCGCGATCGCGATGGAGCTCGTCGAGGGCGCGACGCTACGGTCGGCGATCAGCGACGGTCGGCCATGGCGAGAGCTGCTCGGGCTGTGCGTCGCGGCCGGGCGCGGGCTCGCGGCTGCGCACGCCGCGCGGCTGATCCACCGCGACTTCAAACCCGAGAACGTGCTGATCGCGGGCGAACGCGTGGCGGTCTCGGACTTTGGCCTCGCACGGATCGACGACGCCGCTGCACCACCTGCCAACGCGCCGCTGACCGCGACCACGCTCGCCGGAACGCCGGCGTACATGGCGCCGGAGCTGCTTCGCGGCGCGACCGCGACGACCGCGAGCGATCAGTTCAGCTTCTGCGTCACGACGTACGAGGCGATCCATGGCGAGCGGCCGTTCGCCGGCAGCACGCTCGAGGCGCTGCGCGACGCGATGCTGCGAGGCGAAGTCCGCCCTGCCCCGCCGGGCGTGCACGTGCCGGCGGCGATTCGCGCGGCGCTGCTTCGCGGCCTCGCACCGGATCCGGCACGTCGGTTCTCGACGATGGGCGCGCTGCTCGATGCACTCGAGGCGCGGCCGTCGCGTCGGCGCTGGTGGATCGCCGGCGCTGCACTGGCGATCGGCACGGCCGCAGCACTGGGGCTCGCGCTGCGTCCCGACACGCAAGCGTGCGAGACGGTCTTCGTGTGGGATCGAATGCCGGTGCTCGGAGCGCTCGGCGTCGACGGCGCGCGGCTCGCGGCCGCCGTGGATCGCTACGGCGCGACGTGGTCGAAGGCGCGGCGGGACCTGTGCGAGGTCCGCGGCGAGCAATCGGAGCGAGCCCACGATGCGCGCTTCGCATGCCTCGATCGCAGCGCGCGTGAGGTCCGCGAGCTGGTCGGCCTCGCCGTTGCCGAGCCCACCGCGACCGCGCGGGTGCTCGCGGCGCTGCCACGCGTGCGTGATCCCGGTTCGTGCGGCGCCGGCGCCGACGACCTCGCGATCGATCCGAGGCTCGATCATGCGAACGCACTGCTCGGCGCGGGCAAGACCGGCGAGGCGAAGGAGATCGCGGATGCGGTGATCGCGTCGCAGCCCGCACCCGCGTCGCTCGCCGAGGCACTTCTGCTGCGCGGCCGCGTCGAGGCGTCGCTCGGCAAGCTGAAAGCCGCGGAGGCCACCTTCGTCGAGGCGGTGACCGCCGCCGAGCGGGCGCGCGCCGATCAGCTGGTCGCGACGATCTGGGTCGAGCTCGTTCATGTCACGGGGGCGCAGCTCCATCGGTTCGATTCTGCCGAGGCGCACATGCGAGCAGCACAGGTGGCGTTCGCGCGCGCCGATCCGGGCCCTGCGGTACGGGGCCGGTTCGCGTATGTCTCCGGCGCGACGCACCTCGCGGCGGGCAAGTTCGATCTCGCGCGCACCGATCTGCAGCGCGCGCTCGCGATCGGTGATCCCGCCGACCACGGCCTGATCCATGCGGCGCTGTGCGACGTCGAGCGCAACGTCAAGAACGCCGACGCCGCGCGGGTCCACTGCCGCACCGCGATCGACCGGATGACATCCGCGTTCGGTCCGGATCACCCGCAGCTCGCCCCGACGTACAACACGTGGGGCGCCATCGAGGTCGGCGAGCGCAAGACAGCCGCGGGCCGCGCGCTGTTCGGGAAGGCGATCGCGATCTGGGAGCACGCAGGCATCGAGACCGATCGCGGGCTCGCGCTCGCCCTGTCGAACACGGCGACCACGTTCATGGACGAGGACAAGCTGGACCTCGCGCAGCCGCTGTTCGAGCGCGCGCGCGATCTGTTCGCGTCACATCACGCCGATCACGCGCAGCGCGTGCTGCCGCTCCAGGGGCTGGCCGCGATCGCACTGGAACGCGGCGATCTGCGCGGTGCGATCGTGCTGTACGAGCAGGCGCTCGCCGTGATCGAGCGCGTCTACGGCAAGGACAGCGAGGACTGGCTGGTGGCCACCTACAACCTCGCGTTGACCTATCAGCGGGTTCCGGATCTCGCGAAGGCCAGCGAGCTCGCCAGAGAGATCACCGACCGCGCACTGCACCCGGGACGCGAGCAGTGGACCCTGGCGGCGTATGGCCTCCACCTCCAGGGAATCGTCGCGGGAGAACGCGCGGAGAGCGCGACCCAGCTCGCACTCTTCGAGCGCGCACTCGCGGCGATCGGCACGCGCGACCCATACGTGCGCGCGATGATCGCGCAGGATCTCGGCGTCGCCTATCGTGCGCGCCGCAAGGTCGCGCAGTCGATCGCGCCGCTCGAGGCCGCGGTCGCCTACTACGAGGAAGATCGGAGCGATCGCTACTCGGGTGGAACAGCGCGATTTGCCCTGGCGCGGTCGCTGTGGGACACGGGCGAGCGCGCGCGTGCGCTCGCGATGGCCAAGGCAGCTCGCGACGACCTGGCCGCGGCGGAGACCGGCTACCGGCTGGACAAGGCGCGCGCGGAGCTTGCGGGGTGGTTGACCGAGCGCGGCGCCAAATAGCGCGAACTTTGTTTGCGACATCCGGCGCCTGTCCTCCACCGGGGGGCATGAAGCGCCTCGCCTGCCTGCTCGCCCTCTCCGTCGCCACACCCGCCGCCGCTGACGCGATCGGTGCTGAACCCGCGGACCACGGAAGCGTCACCCACATCCGCAAGGGCGTGAAAGAGATCGATCTTGGGGGCATCTTCGTCCTCAGCCACGACAAGGCGGGTGACGGCGAGGGCACGACACAGATCTCCTCGCTGGGCGGGCTCAGCTTTCAGTACTTCATCAGCGACAACTTCTCCGCCGGCGCCATGGTGCTCGCGAGCTACGAGCGGGTGTCCGCGACGACGCACTCGAGTGGCTTCGGCGGCATGGCATTCGGCTCGCTGCACGTGCGGCTCGGGCTCGGCGCCTTCCTGCGTCCCACACTCGGCGCGGGCATGATTGTCGGCAGCACGAGCACCGAGATCACGCCCGGCATGCAGGTCGTCTCGAGCCGGATCGCCGGCCTCGTGCGCCTCGCGCTGCCGTTCGCGTACTTTCCGAGCCGGCGCATCGTCCTCCAGGCCGGCCCCGAGCTCGATGTCGAGGTCGGCAGCGTGACGCCCGACGGCGGCGAGGGTCAGTCGTTCACGTCCGTGACCGGCGGCTTCGGCGTCAGCGCCGGCTACGTGTTCTGATCGCTACTGCGCACAGTGCGCGATCGTCTTCGTCGCGCCCTTGGTCGGATTGCCGGTGGCCGGGATGGTCAGCCACTGGAGCACCCACGCGTCGGCGTCGACGTCGTCCCATGCGACCACGACGGTGTTGTCGTCGATCTTCTCGCCGTTCGACCCCTGGAGCACGCCCGCGCCGAGCGCGATGGCACCGACCTTCTTGCCCGACTTACCATCCAGCACGGTCATCGTCGCCGACGCTTCCTGCGGAACGATCACGATGCGATCGCCGCCGAGCACCAGGGCCTTGCCGGCCGGAAACCACGGGCCCTTGTTCGTGCCGCTGCTCGTCGCGAGGGTCGACATGGCGCACGGACCCGCGCAGGCAGTCCACCCCGGGACGAGCCACTTGCCGACGACATCGATGCCGCCGAGCTCCGGCTTGTCGTTTCCCTTCTCGCGCTTCGGTCCCTTCAGCTTGAGTGGCCTGTCAGCGGCGACGGAGAACGCCTGCTGAGCCACGACGACCGCCTTCAGGTCCGACGTGACGTGTAGTGGCACCGTCACGCCCGGCTGGTTCGCCTCGCCGCCTGCCTCCTTGATGGCGGCGACCGTCTTCTTTCCGAGCTTCTTGCACGTCTCGCCGACACACGCGACCCATGCACCCGCTTCCTTGCGCACTGCCGGGATCGGGCTCGGCGCTGCGGCCGGCGCCGCCGTCAGCTGTGGATTCGTGGTTGCGGAGGCGGAGACGCACTTCATCGAGCTGTCGCGCCCCTCCCAGCACGCGACGACGTTCGATGCTCCCACGCGGAGATCGACCGCATCGGTGTACACGGGGGAACAGACCGCCGGTGCCGCGGGCTTGGCCGGAGGTGCCTTCGCGGGCTGCGCGGAGGCGATCTGGGCGGCGAGCAGGACTTGCAACGCGACAAGCTTGGCCATGCCGGTCCGATAACACCGCGCTCCGCGTGATGCACGCCAATCTTGAATGGGTTCGGCGGCCGCGCGGCACCTCGCTCCCGCCGGCACCGAGCGGCCGCGCGCGATCGATGGTTCGTTACGCTAACTAATTTCTTCTCCCCTTGCGGCGCAGTGCCGGTTCGTGGCACTTGGCCTCATGAACCAACCCGAGGACGACCGCACCGAGCCCGTGTTGCTGGAGGAGCCCATCGAGTCTCCCTCACCGTCGCCGCCTCCCCCGGCACCCCGGCTTGCGGCTGCCACGCTGCCGCCCCCGATCCCGGCCGCAGCTCGGCGCTCGAGCACGCCGCCTGTCGGGCTCTTGACCGTCACGAGCTTTCCGCCGGGCGCCACTGTCGTGATCGTGAGTGCGGGTCGTGCGCATATTGCCGGACTCACCCCGCTTCGCACCACCGTGGATCCTCGCCTCCACCACGACATCATTGTCGCGGCGAATGGATACGACACCTTCATGCGGAGGCTGACCCCGCACGCGCCTCGTGAAGTCGAAGTGTACCTTTCGTCGCACCGCGTATAGTTCGTGTGGCTAACTATTTTGTTGACCGTGGCGCATCGCCGGTGGTTTTCTCCGCGCCATGAAGCCAGCCCGCTCGATCCTGTTCACCGCTGCGCTCGCCGCTTGTTCCAGCGCGAAGTCCACCGGGACGGCCAGCGACGCTCCCGTGGTGACCCCCGACGCTGCGCCGGCATCCGCCGCGGATCTGCCAAAGCGGGTCGCCGCATCGGTGTGCGGCGCGCTGTTCCGGTGCTGCGATGACGACCTCGAGACCTACTTCGGGCCGTACGCCGCGAACGAGCTCCTGACCGCGTTCAAGCCGCGCTTACCGCCCGCGGACGAACCGAGCTGCCGCGTGGTCCTGGAGGAGATGCTCGACATCGTCCCGATGGGCGACTGGGTCCGCGCCGTCGGCCAGGGGACGGTCACGTACGAGGCGTCCGTGGCCACGGGCTGCCTCGCCGCACTCGACGGCGCGGCGTGCGGACAGCCCGCGCGCGACGCGCTGTGGGATTCGAAGTGCTTCGGGTTCGCCCCTCCTGTCGGCGGAACCGAACAGCGCGCGTGGGTCACCCGACTGCGCGGTGCGGGCGAGGCGTGCGGGCCGATCCGCGACGGCATCGGCGCAGCGTTCTACGGCACCTGCGATCCGCGCACGAGCTTCTGCTGCTACGCCGAACCGGGGCGCACCGGGTGTCAGTATCCGTTCGACGCGCAGAACCATCCGCGCACCGGCACGTGCGCTCCGGTAGCGCCCGAAGGGAGTACCTGCGCGAGCACGGTGCCCGTGAAGCTGTGTGCCTCCGGCAGCGACTGCGATGCGGACACGCTGACGTGCACGAGCCCGATCGAGACGCCGCTCGCCGCGGGGCAGACGTGCATCGACGACGGCTTCCGTACCCTCGGCACGTGCCAGACTTCGTTCTGCGACCTCTTCGGGTCGAAGCGCTGCGAGCCGCTGCGCACCGAGGGCGTCGCATGCACGGGTGGCTACGAGTGCGGCTCAGGGCTGTGTCGCGAGCGGGTCTGCCGGCCCATGGACGTCTGTACCGGAATGGCGACACCACCACCGCCACCGATCGACGCGGGTACCGACGCGCCGATCGTGACCAGCACCGAGACGTGCGCGGCCGCGCCGGAGCTGGCCTCCGTGTCGGTGGCGTCGCCGCTCGCCGGCTATGCATCGCGCGTCACCGGGACGCTCGGCGCCGTGAACGACTACAACCCGAAGACCACGGCGGGCCTCCCGCCGAGCTGCTCGGTCGTCTACGACGCCAGGGGCAAGGACATCGTCTATGCGATCACGCTACAGCCGGGTGACCGCTTGAAGCTGCGCGGCGAGCTCGCCGGCGGCAAGCAGGTCGGGCTCTATCTCCTCGACACCTGCCCTGGCGGCAGCTGGCCCGACTTCGACGGGTCAGGCGCGTGCGGCTCGAACGAATACGCGGCCGGCTTCTGTGGCGCGCTCGGCTGCGACCCCGCGACTCTCACCATCACGTATCCGACGATGATCGGCGGTCAGCCCACGCAGCCGGCGATGTTCTGGGTCGTCGTCGACGAGATGGGCGGCGACACAGCGACCGGGTTCACGGTCGACTGGCAGCTCGCTCACTGACACTCGGCGGCGTCGACGGGCGCGGCGATCGGAAACCGCTCGCCCGCCTGGTACGCCGCGAGGTGTCGCGCGAAGTACGTCCAGCTCGTCTCGTTCTTGCCCGGCAACACACACGCGGGCGCGTGGTGATAACGCGGTACGCGCGTCGCGATCTCGTCGCGCAGCACCAGCGGCAGCTCGTCCCACGACGCGAGCTTGCGGCCACGTGTCGAGTACATCAGCACACCGGGCCGATCGCCCATCCCCATCCAGGGCAGCCACGGCCCGATGCGGTGCCACGTGAACCACAGATGCGCGACCGTCGGCGAAGAGCCAGCGAGCTCGTCGACCGGCATCGCGAACGCGAACAGCTCGGCCGCCTGATAGCTCGCGTTCGGATCGAACGAGCGAGTCGCGGGATCGCCCGCGAGCGGGTTCGGATAGAACAGCGGGATGTCGAACGCGATCGTCGCCGTGCCGTCCGCGATGGCCACCGGCGCCGGGCCGGCGAGCACGTTCTGCACGCGTTCATTCGCGACGTGCACGACCGGCACCTCCACGCTCGTCCACGGGTTCGCCCAGCGATGGAGCGGCACGCCGGTCTTCGGATCGAGGTAGTAGAGGAGCTCGCGCGAGGTCAGGTGCCATCGACCGTCGACGCGCAGGCAGCGCGCGATGTTCATGCCGACGACGCCGAACAGCCGACGCTGCCGCTCCTGGGGCACCAGCGAGTAGACGTCGCCCGTCCACGACATCACGACCTCGCCACCATCGAGCGCGCAGCGCATCCGCACGAGCTCCTCGGTCGTTGCATCGCGCGTCGTCGGTGCCGGCGCCTCGCGCACCTGCGGTGTCGGCGGGTGACCACACGCCGCGAGCAGCACGATGCAGAGCAAATCGCGGCGGCGAGGCTCGACGCGACGCCGCGGTTCCTCGATGCTGGGCTCGTGCCTCCGCGGTCTCGCAAGCCGACGCCTTCCGCTCCGCGCGTGAAGCTGCGCATGGAGCGGCGGACCGAGGAGTCGGTGGTGCTCGCGCTGTTCGACCTCGCGAACCACCTCCAGCGTCGCGGTGAGCGGCTGGCCGCGGTCGCCGGCCTGACGACGCAGCAGTGGTTGGTGCTGCTCCAGATCGCCGGCGAGCCGAACTTCCCGAGCTCCGCCCACGACGAGGAGGACCGGGTCCTCGCCTCGGACATCGCCCGTGTTCGCGGTGTCTCGCGTGCGACGATCAGCGCGGTCATCACGGCACTCAAGAAGCAGGGCCTCATCCGCGAGGACGCGGACCCCGCCGACCGCCGGCGTCGCTACCTCGCGATCACCCGCGCGGGGGCCGACCGGATCGAGGCCATCGAGCCCGCTCGCCGCGCTGCCAACCAGCGCCTCCTTCGCGGGCTCGCCGCGGCCGACCGCAAGCGAATGCTCGATTACATCGAGCGTTGCCTCGGTGTGCTGTGGGACGTCCGCGAGGACGAGCAGCTGAGCGCCGCGCGCACACGGTTGGCGAGACATCGCAGCTGAATAGACCGTCGCCACCCGTTCATCAACCACCTCCCGCCGGAATCCGGGCTCCAACACCGGCGTGGATGGGCATTTAGTTAGGGTCCCTACTCATGTTCTGTCAGGGCCGCGGAATCGGGTTCGCGCACCAGGTATCGACTCGAACGATCGAGTACCTGAGCTCGCGGACCTCGACCTGGTCGAGCGCGCTGACGCCGAGCAGTGCAACCGTCTCGAGCCCGCTCGGAGCCGGTTCCGGCGGCGGCTGGGCTCCACCACCGCAGTCGTCGCCGCACTGGTCGACCTCGATCCGGACAGTGCGAACGCTGGGACGCAGCCGCAGGATCACGACACGCCCGTCCGCGGCCCGTGCGTAGCGGTACAGCGCCGAGATCCCGCAGCCAGTGCCGCAGCTGGCCGGCTCGACGCACACGCCACCCATGAAGGCGAGCTGGCCATCGACGCGGTAGAGCCTCTCCAGCTGGACGAGTCCGTGCGCCCCGGCACTCGCGGCTGGGTTCGCCAGAGGAGCCGTGCTGCGTGGCGCACCCGCCGGGGCGTTCGGGTCGGGCGGCACGTCTGCAACCCTGATCTCGACCGTGGGCGGCACGAATGGGGTGCCCGCCTCGGCCACGCGTCGTTCGAGCGCTCCCACAGCCTTCTCGTTGTGCGTGGTCGCGTCGCGGTTCGCCTGCGTCAGGGAGGGGGCGCACCCGGCGACCAGGAGGCCGACCATCGTCCAGAGTGCGCGCATTGCTCATCAACGCGGATGCGGCCGCTTCATTACGCCCTCGCCGCTCACCAGCGCGCGCGAGGACAGACCGCGATCGCGCGCCATCCCGTGCTCGGCGACAGGAACACGATCACCGCGGACGCAGCCTCCGCCGGATGGCCCAGCCACGTGACGAGCGCGTCGGGCATCAGTACGCCCGGCACTGCGACCTGCGCGGCGCTCGCGAGCTCGGTCACCGGCACCCAGCGAGCCGGCGACTGGAGCATCAGCGTGCGCGGAAACGCCGAGTGGCGGGCATCGTTGATCAGCGCCGCACACGCACTGCCCGGGTCTACCGGCGCATGGGCGACCTCGACCGGTTCGGGGACCGCGTCCATCACCAGGCTCACGCGCATCGTCGCGCGCGACGCGCTCGCCTCGGGGTCGAGCGGCGCGACCATCGTGCGTCCGCTGTGACCCGACCGTTCGCGCGCGGTGCGAAACGCCTCGTACGCGGCCGCGTGTCCGCGCAGATCCTCGAGCGCGTGCGCGACCTCCGCGACCGACTGGAACCGCGCCTCGCGAGACTTCTCCATCATGCGCGCGCACAGCGCGACCCACTCCGGCGGCACCGACGGGTTACGCGCCGTCACGGGCTCCGGCGTCTTCTCGAGGTGGCCGAGCAGGATCTCGCGAAGGTCGCCGTCGTACGGCACCGACCCCGTGAGCATCTCGTACAGCATCACGCCCAGCGAATAGATGTCGCTGCGATGATCGAGCGCGCCCTTCCCTTCGCACTGCTCGGGGCTCATGTATGCGGGTGTCCCGATCACCACGCCGTACTGCGTGCGCCGCATGCCCGGCGCCGGCGCCGCGAGCTTCGCGGTCCCGAAATCGAGGAGCTTCACGAACAGCGGGTCGAAGCTGCGATTGCAGAGAAACACGTTCGACGGCTTCAGGTCGCGATGGATCACGCCCTTGCTGTGACTCGCAACGAGCGCGGAGGTCACCTGAAGCAGGACGTGCGTGATCTCGTCGAGCGACATCCCGCCCTTGCGCAGCCGCTTGTCGAGGCTCTGGCCCTCCAGCGACTCCATCATCAGGTACGTGCGCGTACCCTCCGGTGTGATCAGCGTGCCGTAGTCGATGATGACGATGATGTTCGGGTGCCCGATCTCCGCCGCCGCCTTCGCCTCCTGGAAGAACCGCGCGACCTGGTCGGGGTCCTGCGCGTACTCGTCGTGGAGGACCTTCACGGCCACCGCGCGTTCGATCAGCGTGTGCCGGCACGCATAGACCACGCCTGTCCCACCCGAGCCGAGCTCGCGCTCGACCACGTAACTACCGATCTGCTGCCCGATCAGGTTCACGCGACGCAGCCTAACCGTGTAGCTTCAGCGGTGGAAGCGCGTGCCGGACTGGTGCCGGCCTCGGTCTTCAAAACCGATGATGCTCTGCGAGAGCAGCGGCATGGTGGGTTCGATTCCCATGCGTTTCCGCTAACTTACATTGTTCGATTGAGCAGAGCATGATCGGCGTTGCGCGGTTAGGAACCGATTAGGAACCTGGAACTGCGGCGAAATCAATGGGCTCTTCTCAATATGCGGCCTGCGCATTGGCATGTTCCGCACGTGGAGTCGCCTGTCCCCTTATCTCTGGCTGATCGCGCGCTTCGGCCTGGACCTGCTGACACCTGCGCGAGCATCCTTCGCGATGTCTGATCCACGGTGTCGGTGCTGCGAGCACGTGGAGATCATCGACGGATGTCAGCGAGCAGGCTTCCGACGGATCCTCCGGAAGACGCACCTCGAACTTCCTCGCCGGCCGAGTCGAGCCGGTGGAATCTCTCGCCGTAGATCTGTGTACGTGTACGATGGCTAGATATGTTCCAACGCTGGGTGGTCATGGGTCTCGTGGCGCTGGCGGCGTGCTCGGCTGACGATGACGACGGCTGGAGGGTTCGCTCCGGCGTGTCGATGGTGTACGAGGCGCACAAGGTGGAGGGCGCGGGCTGTGCGAGCGGCGTCGTCGCGTTTTGCCCGGCGCTCGAGATCGTGAACGTGGCCGATGCGGATCTCGAGGGCGATCGCATAGCGGTAATCCGTGTCGTCGGTCAGAGCGTCATTCTCCACTTCAGCGAAGACAAGGGTGCTCACTGGACGACGTACTTCATCGACGAGGGGC
This sequence comes from Deltaproteobacteria bacterium, assembly GCA_013813765.1. Classification (GTDB taxonomy): domain Bacteria; phylum Myxococcota_A; class Polyangia; order Haliangiales; family Haliangiaceae; genus JABFXX01. The sequence continues at coordinate 25,488 of JACCRC010000187.1, forward strand.
TCGAGAGTGACCTCGCGTCCGACCTGTTGGACGTGGGTATCCACCTCACGGGTGGGCGGCTCTTCCTGATCTACTCGCGGGCCACGAGCTCTCGCTCGTCTACCTGGGCCTTTCGCGAGATCGAGCTCGATACGCCACCGTACGTGAGGCTGTCCGTCGAGGAGCTGCCGGTCGGAGTATTCCGACCCACCCCGTACATCCAGAAGCGCGCGGACGGTCGTTTGCGCGGTGGCCTCACGTTCGCAGCCCCGGTGATCCAGGAGGTCGACCTGATCTCGCAGGACGTCAAGGGGGCGAACATTCCGTGCACCGGTCGGGCGTGTTTTGTGGATATCTACGCCAGCGTCGATCGAGGCGATACCTTCGATGCGTATTCGCAGGGTGGCCCCGTGAGCGGGCTCGACGTCTGCCGCTTGCGCTGGACCGAGAACGCCGGCTCGTCCCAAGCGTGCATTCCGGCCTCGCAGTGGTTCGTACCCAACTATTCGCACCGCATTCACATGATGATGCGCGGCACAGAGCCGTACATCGCTTGGTCGCAAGACGATCAGGCATACGCGATCAGTCTCGGGCTCGACGGCAAGCTATCTCCAGTGCTGCCGCTCGGGCGGGGGAAGATCGACAACTTCAGCCTCGGCTGGCTCGATCGGCCGCGCTTCGCGGAGTACGAGCTCGTCGAGACGCTGGATGTTTTCAACGAAGACGGTCGCCTCGTACGACTCGCCGCGGATGGTCCAGAGGACGTGCACGTCGCGAAAACCCCATGCGCCGGTGACACCTGCGGATACACCGGCGGCCCCCACTTCACGTACGGGCTCCTGCAGTGGCTGCTACCGACCGGCGAAGGCGACTACTACGCGTTCTATACGGTGCAGGCCGCGAACGGACACGCAAACCAGCAGGTGCTTTACATGTCGCGCGAGAAGGCCACGTTCTCGCCGATCATCGCGGATGGCCCGCTGCCCGGTCCGCCCGATCCTTTGCTCACGCCGCCGGCGAACGCCTGGCCAATGACGCCGCTCCAGGTCGCATGTGTCGAGTACGCGTCGTGCGTGGGTGGTTCGGAGAGCGCGAAGTACGAGGCATGCCTCGCGCACTTCTCGACGTACACGTACACGTACTTCTATGGAACGAGGGCCGCGCGCGACCGTCTGATCGCGGCGCATGGGTGCCCGGCGATCCGCGAGGTGTGGCCCGAGGGCTTCGGCCTTTCCTCCACCTGCGGTGCGACCTGCTTCGAGAAAGGCGGCGAATGCACCCCTGGCGTAACGACGTGCTCGAACATCTACTCGACCGACCTCTCGTTGTGCAACACGTGCGAGCCGAACGTGACCGGGTACCTGAGTTGCGATGCGTCGAACGTGTACAACACCCAGTGCCCGGCAGATGTCTGCACGCCCAACGTCGGCTGTGTCAAGGCCGCCGCGTGCACGACCAACTGCACGTCCACGTACGACGAGTGCAATCCGACCACCAACGAGGTGACGACGCACGACTGTCCCGCGCGCGGTGGTGTGTGCGCCGATGCGTCTGGTTGCGCTCGCACGGGGGCGATGGAAGCGTGTAGCACGACGGGCCTGACTTGCTCGGGGCCGTTCATCAAGGGCTGCTCGCTCGGCCAGGTCGACTACACCGATTGTCGTACGCTCGGGTACGCGGGCTGCTCGATGGGCCCGGGGGGCGCGCGCTGTTATTGATCGGCGCATCTGGCTCGTCCGGCGCATCGCCGCGGGGGAGCGTGCGCAGCTCGTTCAGTTTTTGAACTTCGTTACGATCGCGCGGCCGGCGTCCGAGCATCGGACACGGTGGATCAGAACATCGCGAAGGAGGTGATGCACGCAGCGTAGGAACCTCGCCGGGAGATGCCAGTTCCCAGGCCTCATCGTGCTGATTGTGACATCGCATGTGGGAGCATGGAGAATGTCCAAGGTGTCCCGTCTACCTGTGCTCGGTGCGATCGCAGCACTGACCAGCGCCTGCCATCCGGCGATCGTCCTGGCGAGGACCACATCATTGGAGCTCAATGGAGGCCTCACCGACGTCGATGGCGATCCGGACGCATCGATGGCGCGCTCGGGCTTGGCCTGGAACGTCGGCTTGGCACTGAACTTCGAGTTCCAGGCGACGGAGCTTCTGCGGCTCGGAATAGGCGCCGGCTACACTCACGTCAGCTTGCCCGAGGAAGGGCCTGTCGAGAGCCACTCCGTCGGGAGCGCGCTAGCCCACCTCTACTTGGACGTGCGATTGAAAGCATCGAGCGGTGGCACCTTCGTTCCTCGCATGACGCTGGGCGGCACTCGCGGTGGCGACGGCGTCACGACGACTGGGTATCTGGGGGTTGGTGGTGCGTTTCCGCAAGCAAACAGCTGGGCCATCCATGTGACGACGGGGCCCCATTGGCTGGCGGTGTACGACTTCGCGACCAAGAGCCATTCGGGCTGGGGCTGGCACGCACGCGTCCGGCTACGGCGAGCATGGTTCGACTGCCGGAACGAAACGGCGGGAACCTGCGACTGAGTCGGTTCGGCGTGGTTGGTCTCGTCTTGACCGAATTTGCGCGTCCTGTGACCACAGCGTAGGCACTGAGGCACGCCCGAGAACTGGTCCGTGCTCAGCGACAATTACATCTCGCCAGCGCAAGAATGCAATTGACGTCGAGCAGGGCCGAGCGCTGCGGCTGAAGCCATTTGCCGTGCAGTCAAACGAGACACGCAGAGCGTGAAGAACTTGCCGTCGCACCAGATCTCGCGGTAGCCGGTGCTCGGTGAACACTCGCCGGTCAATCCCAACGAACGCCAATGTGCTGGCGATCCTCGACCGGATCATGCGCCGAGTGGCACGTAGGCTCGCGAAGGATGCGGCCAACGACAACGTCGACGACAACGCGGTGCCCCACGTACTGGCCCAGAGCCGAAGTGACGATCGCATCGCACCGGGCAAAGCTTGCCTGTCTCGATGACGCACGCCTCGCGGAGCTGACCCAGCTGGCAAATCGCTGCGAGCAGTTGTTCGGTGGCCCGCGAGGCCTCGAATGGGCTTTCGCCACAGGTCAACCCTCATCTCGTGCAGCCGTCTCCCTGTGAGCGTCCGGTGGACCGCACCCGCTTGATGCAAGCGGGCCGGACGGGTGACGCGCGACTCTCCGGCGATGCGTTCAATCCCAGCAAACTCGAAGTATTGGAGCGAGTCCGAAGGCCGAGCGGTGATCAAAGCGTGGCGCCGAAGCGGCGAGCCGGCGGCGGTGTTCGCGCGGCGGCACGGTGTGCAGTCGAAACGGATCAAGTACTGGGCAGGACGGCTGTCGCGGGCTGAGGCGCCAGCACAGATGCTGTCGCTGGTGCCGGCGGCTGTGGTCGGCACGGAGCTGACCGCTGTGATCCGCGCGGGCGAGGTGACTGTCGAGCTGACGAGCGCGACGCCGGATCAGATCGCGGCAATCGCGCAGGCGCTCGCGAGGCCGACGCCGTGATCTTGGTTCCGCGCGCGGTGCGCGTGTACTTCGCGACGCAGCCGACGAGCCTGCGTAAGTCGTTCGACGGGCTGGTCAACGAGATCCGGCACACGCTCGGGTACGACCCGCTCGACGGACACGTGTTCGTGTTCCTGAACCGGCGCAAGAATCAGGTGAAGCTGATCGTGTGGACGCGCGGGGGCTTCACGATCGTGCACAAACGGCTCGAGTCCGGAACCTTCACATTTCCATCGCGGGTGACCGCAGACGCGATGAGCATCGCGATCGACGTGCACGAGCTCGCGATGCTGCTCGAAGGAATCGATGTCTCGCGAGCGAAGTCGAAGCCGCGCTGGGAGCCGCCGCCGCGCGCCCGCACGACGACGCACTGACGATCGATAACATTCACTCCCGTCGCGCGCCTCACCACTTGCGTGCGATCGTCAACTGATCAAGATGGGCGACGTGGATCAGGACGCCGCGCCGAGGACGCCGGATGGTTCCGCGGAAACGCCGACGAGCGAGCTGCGCGGCTCCGTGCTCGAAGTCGTGCGTACGCTGCTCGGAGAGAACGATCGAGACGCGATCCTCGAGATCGTTAGCAAGCTGGTCGCGGAGAACGCGGACATGTCGCGACGGCTGGCGCAGGTCAAGCGGAGCTTCAAGACCAGCGAAAAGATCGGCCGCGCGCAACTCCTGCTGTTTGCGGACGCGATCGCCCGAGGCGAAGGCGAGCCCGAGTCCGGCGACGCGGACGGCCCCGACGAGCTCGACGAGGTCGACGCCAGGCTCCGCGCCATCTCCGGCATCGACGACAAGCAGCAGGAGAACGAGTTCGCGAAACGCACGACGCGGCCGCCTCGCCAGCCGGCCAACCGGGCGCCCGCCCCCGAGAGCAGCTCGCGTTCGATCTCGTACAGCTTTTTGTAAGCCGCGATCGGCAGCGCCGCGCGCTTGTCGCCGGCGTCGAGCGCCTTCACGAGGTAGCGCCGAATCTGCACGTCCGTCCGACGCACCCGGCAACCGGTGGAGGCGACGCCGATGGAGCGAAGGACGTCTCGGTGGTGTTGCGCGCTGAGGTCAGCATCATCGGTCTCCTGCTACCCCTCCTGATCGACTTGGGTCCGCTCAGGCTCGGTGACTACCTCGGCCTCGACTTCGGGCCGGATATCGCGTTTGGACCCTCGGGACGCTTTGTCATTGGTGCACAAGCGGCATACGAAATCAGCAAGACCCTTGGTGCAGGCGCACGCGTGTATTCGCTGACCGCCTTCGATCCGTTGATGAGCTCGCGCAACAACATGGTGAATGGGGAACTGACTGGTCGAGTCGGCGCCGTCATCGGACGCGTACGGTTCCCCGTCGCGCAGGCAAGCAACGCAGGATACGCCGCAAGGGACTACGGCGCGTCTCTCCGTCTACCGACGTCATGGCGCATCATCGGCTACGACGGCTGGAAGGCTGGCGTCGATTACGACTATTTCGCTTACGAGGAAGCGACCGGAGATGCAGTCGTGCATCGCCTCTCCCTGGTGGTGGCACTTGGCATCTAACCCCTTCAACGCGATCGATGCTGTGCAGCACGATCATGCTGACGGTCAGTGCGTGCACTTCGCCGATCATCTCGGGCATCACGCGCGTAGAGCTCGCGACCGTTTCATCGGAGCACCTGCCGCTCACGGCGTTTCATCGGAGCACCTGCCGCTCACGGTTGCGCGACGCCGATCACCCGATTCTCCTCGTAGTTGACCAGCGGTCGGACGTGGCTCGTC
>JACCRC010000192.1 GCA_013813765.1 Deltaproteobacteria bacterium
CTGCCGATGATCATGACGGCGCACGTCGTGTTCGCGGCGCTCGATCCGGATCGGCCCGCGACGCTCTCGCAGAAGGTCGTGACCGGCTTGCTACGGATGAAGCTCGGCTATCGCGGCGTGATCGTCAGCGATGACCTCGATATGAACGCGATCGCGTCGCACATGGGTGCCGATGTCGCCGCCGTCGGTGCGATCCGTGCCGGCTGCGACGCCCTGCTGCTGTGCCGCAACGAGGACCACCAGAACGCCGCGGAGGCCGCGCTGATCCGCGAGGCCGAGCGCGACAGCTCGTTCCGTGCGCGCGTCGGCGAGGCCGCATCGCGGATCCGGGCGATGAAGCGTGCGCATGCCGCGAACCAGGCGCACCGCCCGTCGGCCGGCCGCGCGATCATCGGCAGCTTCGATCACCGCCGGCTGGCCGATCGCCTCGCCGGTCGCGCGTAAACGTCCACGTGCTCGTGTCACGTGACACGTGGACGTAGATTCTCCGCCTAGCGCTGAACGAGCAGGCCCTCGGCGAGCAGCAGCAGCAGCAGTGCTGCGGCGAGCGCGTGCCACAGCTCGATCCGGCGCGAGTCATCCGCCGGCGTTGTCGCGCTGCCCGTGCCCGACGCAGGGAGCTCGGCGGCGGTGGCCGGGGTCAGATCCGAGCCGTGCGGGTCGAGGTTGACGACGAATCCGAGCTCGTCGCGTTCGTGGGTGGCGCCGGTCTGATCGGTGCCGGTCACCTTGTAGATGCCGGGGCGATCGGTGCGCCCGAACCGCACCGTCGAGCGACCGACGAGCCGATCGCCCTCGAACGCAGCACCCAGGCCATCGGGTCCGCGGACCTCGAGCTTCTTGAGATCGCCCGAGGGAAGCGCGACCGAGCTGCCGACGACATGCGTGGTCTCGCCGAACAAGGCGTGCTTGCGCGCGAGGTGGCGCATCGCCTGCTGCATCAGCGGGAGGAAGCCGGGGTGGATCGGAAGGTCATTCCAGTCGCGGTCGAGCGTTGACGTGTAGAGGATCGTGCGACCCGAGCCGATCGAGCCCTCGACCATCGCGGCCGCGCCGTTGGTGAACCTCGCTAGCACCTTGCGGTCGGCGGTGGCGGTGGTCGGGCCGAGCAGCGAGATCTTGAAGTACTTCGCGTCGGCGAGCTCGGGTGCGGACTTCGAGAACGGTGTGAAGATCGGATGGTCTGCCTCCCACTTCACGAGCCGTAATGCGCGCGAGTCCTTGTCGTCGGGCTGTGCGCCCCACGTGGTGTCGATCGGATCGCGGAGGCTCTGCGGCATCAGGGGCAGCATCGTGCGGTCGTACGCGGCGGGATCGACCTGATCGCCGGGCGCCACCAGGATGCCGCCGCCGGCGCGCACCCACTGCGCGATCACGTTGACGCGCTCCGCGGACTGGGCGGGGACGTTGGCGAGGACGATCACGTCGAAGTTCTCGAGCTCGATCGCGTTCGCGGTGCCCTTGGCCTTCGGATCGATTCCCGAGAGCTCCTCCGAGGTGATCGAGCGGACCTGGGTTCCGGAGTCCTCGCGATCGCCGGGGCGCAGCGCGGCCTCGACGTAGAACAGCTCGTCGTCGTGGCGCACCGTGCGCGGATCGCCATCGACCAGCAGCACCCGGACCTCGTCACGCAGCGAGGCGCGGACCCATCGCCGGTCGTCGACCGCCAGGGCATCGCCGGTGATCGAAACGCTCGCATCGGAGGCGCGAGCTCCGGCAGGCAGCGACGCGAGGAAGCGCTTGCTGCGTCGCTCGTTCGGCGCGAGATCGAGCAGGCCGCGAGCGACCACGCGATCGGCGATCGACAGCGATAGCTCGAGCTTTGCCGGCGCATCCGAGAAGTTCGCGACCTCGGCATCGAACGCGAGGCCTCGCGTACCGGCGCCGGGACCGGCCTGGACGCGCAGCCCGGTGACCGCGACGTTCGGCATCTGCTGCGGGCGCAGATCGAGCGTGACGAACGACGGGCCGTCCTTGCCCCACGGCGGATCGTCGGGGCGGATGCCGCTGCGCGCGAGCAGCGACACGAGGTAGACGGTCTTCCGCGCATGGCTCGACGCGGCGAGCAGCTGCGCGGCGCGAGCGAGCGCACGCGTGGTGTCGGCGGGGCGCGAGCTCGGCTCGAGCGCGATCAGTTGATCGCGTAGGCGGAGGTGATCGCGGGTCAGCTCGGTGGGGTGGTCGGCGCCCTCCGTCGTGCGAACGATCGCGACCTCGGCCTCGGGACCGAGCTGCTGGAGGATCCTGCGCGTCTCGGTGGTCGCACGCGAGAGCCACGGCTTGTCATCGACGAGGTAGCCGGAGGCGAACGAGTCGTCGATCACGAGCACCACGGCCTGTGGACCGCGCGTGACCTGCGGGCCCTTGCGTTCGCAGGACGTGAACGGCTTCGCGAGCGCGAGCACGACCGCGAGGCACGCGACCACGCGGACGATCAGCAGCAGGCGCTCGCGCAGGCGCAGGCGGCGCGCGGTGCGGCGCTTCGTCGCGAGCAGGAAGTCGAGCGCCGCGAACTTCACGACCTTCGCGCGCTGGCGGCCGATCAGGTGGATCCCGATCGGCACCGCGAGCGCGGCGAGCCCGGCGAGCATGAGCGGAGCGAGGAAGCCCATCAGCCGACTCTCCGCACGGGACCGAGCCGCGTGCGCGCGATCAGCAGCTGGAGCAGCGTCTCCTCGAGCGGTCGGTCGGTCGTGGTGAAGTGATAGTCGACGCCGCCGGCCGCCAGCGTGCCGCGACACTTCGTGAGGAACGCGTCCATCCGCGCGAGGTAGTCGCGCTTGATCGCGATCGGATTGACCAGCATCTTGTTCGTCGACTCGAGCGCCTCGAACTGGGTCAGGCCGTCATACGGGAACGTGGTCTCGTGCGGATCGAGGACGTGGAGCACCGAGACGTCGTGCCGCTGCGCGCGCAGCTGGGCGAGCATCGCGAGCGTCTCGTCCTCGGCGTCGAACAGATCACTCGCGACGACGATCAGCGCCCGCTTCCGTCGCGTCAACTCGGCGATCCGGCGCAGCGCGGCTGCCGGTGATTCGTCGCCCTTTCCACCGCGCACCATCACGGAATCCAGCACGGCGAGCAGGTCGTGGAGGTGCGTCGAGCGCGCGCGGGGCGGGACGCTCGTCTCGATCGCGCGGTCACCGGTCGCGACGAGGCCGACCTTGTCCTGCTGCTGGATCGCGAGGTACGCGAGCGCCGCGAGTGTGAGCCCGGCGTACTCGATCTTGGAGATGCCGTCGCCGGCGAACGCCATCGACGCGGAGCCATCGAGCACGAGGTAGATCGTCAGCTGCGACTCGTGCTCGTAGCGCTTGACGTAGTAGCGGTCGACCTTCGCGTACGCCTTCCAGTCGATGTGGCGCATCTCGTCGCCGGGCGAGTACTCCTTGTGCTCGGCGAACTCGACCGACGAGCCATGGAGCGACGCGCGGTGCATGCCCGACAGCGCACCCTGGACGATCACCCGCGCCTTGATCGGCAGGTTGCCGAGGCGCGCGAGCTGCGTCGGATCGATCCTTTCGGGGAGCGTGGGCACCGTGGCCTCTACGGCGTGACCACCGACAGCAGGCGATCGACGACCTCACCGGCGCGCAGCCCCTCGGCCTCCGCGCGGTAGTTGAGGATCAACCGGTGCTGCAGCGTCGGTCGGGCGAGGGCGGCGACATCGTCGACGGAGACGGCGAACCGTCCGTCGAGGATCGCGCGCGCCTTCGCGGCGAGGATCAGGAACTGCGAGGCGCGCGGGCCGGCGCCATACGACACGGCGTCGCGGATGAACGCCGGCGCGGTGGGTGACGTGGGACGCGTCGCGCGCGCGAGCGCGACGGCGTACTTCACGACGTGGTCGGCGACCGGAACGCGGCGCACGAGATCCTGCAGTTGCATGATCCGCTGCGGCGACAGCACGCGGCCGAGCTCCGGCTTGTGATCGCTCGTCTGCTGACGAACGATCTCCTCCTCCTCGGCCTCGCTCGGGTAGTCGACGTCGACCTGGAACATGAAGCGATCGAGCTGCGCCTCGGGCAGCGGGTACGTGCCCTCCTGCTCGATCGGGTTCTGCGTCGCGAACACGAGGAACGGCAGCGGCAGCTCGTGCGTGGTGCCGCCGGCGGTGACCCGGTACTCCTGCATCGACTGCAGCAGCGCGGCCTGCGTCTTCGGCGGCGTGCGGTTGATCTCGTCTGCGAGGACGAGATTCGCGAACACCGGTCCCTTGATGAACTTGAACACCCGCTTGCCGGTGGTGTGATCCTCCTCGAGGACCTCCGTGCCCGTGATGTCGGACGGCATCAGATCCGGCGTGAACTGGATGCGCTGGAACGACAGGTTCAGCGTCTCGGCGAGCGTGGAGATGAGGAGAGTCTTCGCGAGACCGGGGACGCCGACGAACAGCGTGTGACCGCGCGCGAACAGCGCCACCAGCAGCTGCTCGACGACGCGCTTCTGCCCGATGATCCGCTTCTCGATCTCGCGGAGGATGTCCGCGTGCGCCTCGGCGAGCTCGGCGACGGCGTCGAGGTCATTGCGGGGCAACGGCGAGGGCGAGGGCGAGGGGACCACCGGAGACACGGACGTGATCGCGACGTCCTCGGCCGCCAGCGGCATCTGCTCGGGATCCGCGTGGACGACCCGGATGGCGGGCTCGCCTTGCGTCGGTGTGGGACGGGAGTGCTTCATCAGTTCTTCAGTTCGTCGCAGGCGCTGCGCTCACGTGCAGCTCGGGAATCGGAGACCTGTGTATACGCTTCTGCCAGCCCGCAGCGAGTGGTCGGGTCGAACGGACTGATCCGGAGCGCCTGTTCGAACGCCGCGATGGCTTCCTTCCACTCCTGGCGTGCGGTGCGGGCCATGCCAAGCGTCACGGCGGCGACGGCGTCGCGGTCGTCGGCCGCGGCGAGCGGCGTGGCCAGCTCGATCGCCCGGTCAAACCGGCCGAGCTCGACCAGGGTCCGCGCGAGCTTGCCGGCGACGAACGGTTCCTGACCGCCGGCCGCGAGCGCCTTCTCGTACTCGATCGCCGCGGCCTCGAGCATCCCGCGCGCGCGCAGCATGCCGCCGATCCGCGCGTGCTTGCGCGCACGCACGGAGACTTGCTCGAGCCCGACGTTCTCCGAATCGACGCCGCCCTTCGCGAACTTGATCGGCTTGCCGGCGCGCGTGCCCGCGACCGCTGGCTTCTCGCTCTTCAGGTGCGCGTGCCACTCCTTCTCGACGGCCGCCCAGGACATTCCGAGCGTCTCGGCCACCGCGCGGCGCGCGCTCTTGCCATCGCGCTGTGCGACGAGCGCGTCGCGGATGCCCTTGTAGCCGACCTTCTTGTGCATCCAGCCGACGAGCGTGTAGACCTCGGCGTACGCGAGCGCCGCGGCCTCCTGGCTCGGCAGCTTCGCCATCGACGGGTGCATCTCGTCGAACGTGATCAGCCGGCCCTTCTTGAGTGCGCTCGTGAGTAGCGCCTGCTCGGTGGCTGCGAGCACGATCTCCGGCGGCCGCCGCCATCGGGTCTGCTCGAACCGCGCGAGGCCCTCCTGCAGCCACACGGGCACCGTGTCGTGCGACATCCGCGAGACCACCAGGTGCGTGTACTCGTGCGCGAGCGTGTCCATCCACGGGTAGCCGAAGATCGTCGCGCGCGGCGACACGACCATCAGCTTGTTGTACTTCGACAGCGCGATCGTGCCGGTCGTCTCGATCTCGGCCTCGGTGAGCGGGGACAGCTTCGCGAGATCCGACGGCGCGCCGAGCAGCTCGACGCGGATGGGATCGGCGGGCTTCAGCCCGAGGTCCTCACCGACGGCCTCCCACGCGCTGTCGAGCACCTCGCCGGCAAGCTCCGCGATCGTCGCGTCGGGACCCGGCGCGTAGCGGATGATGAAGTGCTTCTTCGGCGACATCATCTCGGCGAACGTCTCGGTCACGCCGAGGGACGACACCGCGAGCTTCCGCGTCTGACCCACCAGCCCGTCGACGCCGTCGTCGGGGAGCTTGTCGAGCGCCTTGATCGCGCCGGCATAGTTGCCGGTCTGAAACGCGAGCTCCGAGCGGAGCCACTTGACCTCGACGCTGTCGCTCGCGCGCTTCTCGAGATCCGCGAGCAGCAGCTTCGCGTCGTCGAGCCGCTGCGTCTGAAGGAACCGCGCGGCCTTGATGACGTCGCCCGTGACCGTGCGATCGCGGCGCGGCGCCTTCGGCGGCTGAGCGGCGGCGCTGAAGGCAACGCACGCGATCATCGCCGTGATCATCCAGCGCGGCGTCACTTGATGATCTCCTCGACGTAGCGCTTGACCATGTCCTCGTAGCCCTCGGGCGCCTTCTTCTTCATCGCCTCGAGGAGGTCCTCGCGGAACCGTTCGGGAGCCTTGTACTGATCGGCGCCGGGGATCCGGATCGGCTCGTCGCTGACGGCGCCTTCCTGCGCCTGGCGTGCGGCGGAGCGCGCGCGGTCCCGGGCCTTCGCGAGCGCCTCGGCGGCGGCGCGCGTGGCTTCGCGTGCGCCCGACGGATCCTTCTGCTTCATCCGTTCGTCGGCATTGCCCATCTGATCGATCGCGCTACCGAGCTTCTTCCCGAGCTCTGGGCCGGTGTCACCGGGCAAATCGCCGGCGATCTGCTTCGTGCGGTCGGCGAGGCGCTGCGCGCGGCCCTTGTTCATCGCCTCGCGACGTCGGAGTCGCTCGAGGGCGCGCATGTCGTCGGGAGACATGATCTGGTCGGGCCGCGGAGACAGCGACTGCAGCTCCTTGATCAGATCCTTCGCGATCGGGTTCGCGCGTTCCACGCCGTCGAGGGCATCCTGCGTAGCGTCGGCCCACTTCGACTTCGGATCGTCGTTGATCGCGGCCTCGAGCTCGCCGGCGATCGTGTCGAGCGACGTCTTGGCCTGGCGCGCCATGCCCAGCGCCTCCGCGAGGTCGCCGTCCTCCACCATCTTCTCGACGTCACCGAGGCGGCGCTCCACGATGTCGAGCTCCTCCTTCGCGAACGGCGTCAGCCCGCCTTCATTGATGTCGTCGAGCCGCTTGCGCAGCTTGTCGACGAGCGCACCGACCTTCTTGCTCGCCTCGCGGCGGCGATCCTTCGCGACCTCGTCGGCCTTCTCCGCATACGACTCGAAGATCCGGTTCGCTTCGGCTGCGATGTCGTCCTGGTCCTTCGCGACATCCGCCAGCTCGTTCATCACCTCGTCGAGCTTCTTCTGCTCGTCGGAGAACTTGTCGCCGCGCATGTCCGCGAGCGAGCCCTCGAGCGCGCTCGAGGCGCGGTCGTGCTGCTGCCGGCACTGCTCGAGCTTGGTCGCGGCCTGTTGCGTCTGACCCGCCTGCACCAGCTTGCGAACCTCCTCGAGGCAGCTCTGACCCTGCTGCGCCTGGATCGCGTTGCGGTGGACATACTGATCGAGCACGTCCTCGGCCATGCCCTTGCGGTGCTTGTCGAGATCCGCGTACGCGCGCTCGAGCGCCTTGAGCTCGCGCTCGATCTCGTCGAGCAGGCGCGGGTCCTTCGTCTTGTTGTACTGCGCCATCAGATCGGCGAGCCGCTTCTGGTGCGCGCTGATCTCGTCGGAGACATCGAGCACGCCCTCGAGTCGCTCGCGATCGAGCCAGTCGGCGAGCGTGATCGTGTCGTCCTCGAGCTCGCTGATGATCCGCGGATCGAGGCCGGCGAACCGGCCCGGTGCGAGTGCGGCGGGCTTGCCGGTGGTCTTGTTGGGTTGCGGTAGGAGCCGCGTCTCCGCGGTCGTGAGCTTGTCGAGCCGCTCGCGCATCGTCGTCAGAGACTTGCGCATCGCATCGGACGCGTGCGGATCCTTCTCGTATGCGGCCGAGAGCGAGCCGAGCTCGACCACGGTCTCCTTCAGCACGCGAGCGAGCTCCTCGCGGGGCCAAGGGGAGATCGACTGCTCGGCATCGGGCTGCAGCGTCAGCCGACCGCCGAGGTTCTTCACGATCTTCTCGGCGACCTCCTGGTGCCGACCGAGCGTCTCCTCGTGGCGCTCGCGCGGCGAGACGACCTTGAGCCGCAGCTCTCGCGACTTGCCGATGTTTGCGCCACCGACGGTGTTGTTGTCCTTTGCCTGGATCCAGTAGCGGACCTCGCCGCCGCTCGGCACGACGATCTCCGCGATGTCCCACAGCACCTTTCCCTGCGCGCGGCCGGTCGCTCCGCCGTCGAGCTGCAGCGGCTTCTTGCCCTTGTCCTTGCCGGATTCCCACACGAGCTCCGCCGTGGTGACGCCGAAATCGTCCTCGATCACGTACGCGAGCTCGATCCGGCGGAGGTTCGTGACGTCCATCGTCTCGGCCGGCGCCATCAGCTGGACGCTCGGTGCCTGATCGGGCTCGGCCTCGATCGAACGCGGCGTGGTCTCGATGGCGCGAGCACCGGTCGGAGCGCGGACCGCAAATCTGTAGTGCGTGCTCTTCTCGATCGTGAACGACGCGGTGATGTACTCGCCGTCGAGCTTCGCAGCGATCGCGGTGGTCTCGCCCGCCTTCTCCGTGCTGTCGACGACCAGCTCGACGCTCGACGCGGGGACGAGCACCTTCGCGCGCAGGTCGACCTTCGTGCCGGGGAGGCCGCGGAAGTCGCCGGAGGACGACGGCAGCGGCAGCACCGCGCGGCGCGAGTACGCCGGGAACGTCAGCTTCGCCTCGAGATCACCGACCAGCGGGATCGACGACAGCTGCGCGCCATCGAACGGAACATCGGGCGTGACGACGAGGCTCTTCCAGCCGCCGGCGACCACGCCGGGTGCAGCGGCGAGCAGGATGACGTTCGCGGCGATCGCGGCGAGCATCCAGCGCGTCGCGCGGCGGACCTCCCCGGGAGGCAACAGGCCTTTCGGCTCGACGCCCTGGAGCCGCGACGACGTCGCAGCGATCAGCGCATCGACGAGCTCGGGCGATGGCGAACCCGGCCGCACCGGCGCGTGTGCGAGCTGGACCGACGACAGCAGATCGCTCGCGACCTCCTTCTTGCGCGTGCCGACCCAGCGCGCGAGCTCGGCATCGGTGCTCCACCGCCGGCGCGGTGCGAGGAAGCCCAGGACGATCGCACCGACGACGACCAGCAGCGCGACGAGCCCCGCGATCCCGAGGATCGCGAGCGACGTCGCGCGCGATCCACCGACGAGCGTACCGATGAGCGGCACGACGAGCGCGACCGCTCCGACGGCGGCAAAGGCGTACAACAGCGCACGGGCCGCCTCGTGGCGGTAGAGGACTGCGCGTACCCGCCCCAAGAAACCCGGTATTGCGCCCTGTGTAGTCGAGGAAACAGCCACAATATCGCCCGCGTCGCGCGGCCCTTCGAGCATAGCTCTACCGGGGGTTTCCGACACGCGCCACGGACGGACTTGCGTTATAACAACCGCGCAGCTGGTGCATCTTGCCGAGGGTGAATAGAGCGTCTCGGGGTGCGTCCACATCTGGTGATGGACGCGACCTCGACGACCGCGAGCTTGTTCAGTCCGCGAGAGCGGGCGACCGCGATGCGTTCCGGACGCTGTTCGACCGCTATCACCGCCGAGCGTATGCGCTCGCCCTGGGCGTCGTCCGTCATCCCGATGACGCCCTGGACGTGGTCCAGGACGCTTTCATCAAGGCTCACAAGTACCTAGACAAGTTCGAAGGCAACTCCAGCTTCTACACCTGGCTCTATCGCATCGTCATGAACCTCGCCATCGATCACCTTCGCAAGCACCGCCGGGTAAAGCCCGTCGAGCTCGACGAGTCCAAGCTCGAGGACGGCGGCGATGAGTCGCTAATGCCTCGGATCCTTGGTGGAAACCCGAGCCGCGCGCTCATGGACAAGCAGATCCGCGCCCGGATCGACCAGGCGCTCCTGGAGCTCTCCGAGAACCACCGCGCGGTGCTGGTGATGCGCGAGCTCGAGGGGCTGTCGTACGAAGAGATGGCGCAGGCGATGGACTGCTCGAAGGGCACGATCATGTCGCGGCTGTTTCACGCCCGTCGCAACATGCAGAAGCGGCTGCTCGATCTCCTCGACCACGCATCTCCGGAGCTGATCAAGGACCTCACCGGCGAAGATCCCCCCGCCGAACCCGAGATCAAGGACGTCAATGTCAGGCGCTAAGGACATCGAGCTGATGCAGCACGCCGACGGCGAGCTCGGCGAGCGCGACGCGAAGGCGGTCGAGGATCGCCTCGCCGCGGACGCGGATGCGCGCACGAAGCACGAATCACTCGTCCAGGTCGACGAGCTGCTCCGCGGTCACCTCGAGCTCGCAGCGGACAACGTCTCCGATCGCCGGTTCGATGCGATGTGGAAGGAGATCGACGCGGCGACCTCGGCGCCCGAGAGGAAGAGCGCGTGGTCGAAGGCGATCGGCTGGCTCGAGCGGCACCGGGGTCACGTGTTCACCGGCGCGCTGTCCGCCGGTGTCGTCGCCGCGCTCGCGCTGTTCCTGCGCCCCGGTGGCAGCGACGATTCGCAAATCGCGCCGCGCACGAACGCGATCGACGTGCGTCCCGCCGCGATGCGCACCGCCCCGGAGATCGAATCGCTCGAGACGCCCGATGGCGAGGGAACCGTGC
Source organism: Deltaproteobacteria bacterium (assembly GCA_013813765.1). Taxonomy (GTDB): domain Bacteria; phylum Myxococcota_A; class Polyangia; order Haliangiales; family Haliangiaceae; genus JABFXX01. The sequence goes on from JACCRC010000192.1 coordinate 10,560, forward strand.
TCAACCTCGAAGACGAAGATGGGCACACGACGGTGATCTGGGTAACCGCTGCAGATACTGTGGAGGGCATATGAGCTCGCGTCTCTGGATCGCCTGCATTGCATCGCTCGCGCTCGGTGGCGCCGCGAACGCGCAGCCGAAGAAGGAGTCACCACCGCCGCCGCCTCCCGTGAGCTGCGAGTTCATGGAGATCAGCGCGTCGTCGGGCGCCGCCGCGTCGATGGATGCGGACCTCGAGAAGCTGAAGAAGAAGCTGAAGAAGCCGCCGTTCTCGTCGTGGAATCAGTTCAAGCTGCTGATGAAGGCAGACAAGGCGCTGACCCGGAAGAGGGTCGAGACCATCCAGCTGAAGATGGGCAAGGCCGAGGCGACGCTGCTCGGCATCGTCAACGGCTCGCAGGTGCGCCTCTCGATCTCGATCGATGACGCGGCGGGGAAGAACTTCGTCAACAACACGTCGACGTTCGCCGCGGGTGACTACCTCGTCTACGGACATTCCCTACCCAATAATGACGGGCACTTGCTCGCGTTGACCTGCAAGTAGAAACGTCGAAGACAACGCCCGTCTGTGGTGTTGTATACGCTGGTCGGAAATGAAGCCGTCGGGGACCACGACGCGGAAGCGTCCGCGCTGGGTGATCCCGGCGGCGGTGCTTGCGGCCGTGTGCGTGCTCGTGACGGTGCTGCTGCTCGTCGTCTATCCGCGCGTCGGCGAGTGGATGATCCGCGGCAAGGTCGGCGATCGGCTCGCCACCAAGCTCGGGCGAGACGTCCACTTCGGCGCGATCGACGTGAGCCTCGGCCACGCGACGCTGCGCGATCTCGTCATCCGCGGCCCCCATGATGGCGACACGCCGCTCATCCACATCGACCGGCTCGACATCGAGTTCGACACGATGCGCTCGCTCGTCGGCTCGGTGAAGCTCGGCGAGGCGTCGATCGACGGCATCGTCATCACCGTCCGCCGCGATGCTGCGGGCAAGGACAACCTCGGCGATCTCGTCGAGCGCGTGCTCGAGAAGCGCGACGGCAGTGAAAGCAGCGAGGGCGGTGGCGGCCTCCGGCCCACGTCGCTCACCGTCACGCACGCGCGGATCCTCATCGATGACGCGGTCACCGGAGCGACCGGCCTCGTCGCCGACGCCTCCGCGACCTGGAAGCCCGGCGAGCTCACGGCGCAGGCTCGGCAGGTGTCCGCGACCACGCTCGGCGCGCCGAAGGCGACGGCCAACCTCGTCGAGGTCACGAAGAAGAGCGGCCAGCCGCCAATGATCCGGATCGAGGGCGGCGAGCTCGCGGTCTGGCCGAAGCTCGCGCTGTCGGGCATCGACGGCACGGTGGTCGCGAATCCGGCGAAGCAGGGCGAGTACACGCTCGAGCTGGCGGGCGGCTACGGCGGCGTGCCGGGGAAGCTGTGGACCGCGAAGGGCGCCGTCGATCTCGAGGCGGTGACGATGAACATCGACCTCGTCGCCGCGAAGTTCCAGCTCGACAAGCTCGCGCCGCTGCTCGAGAAGACCCCCGTCGTCGACTACGCGGGCACGTCGGTCGACGCGAACCTCCACCTCGCCGCGGATCGAAGCGGCGGCAAGTTCTCCGGGGCGCTCACGCTCCGCGGCCTCAATGTCGGGCACCCGTTGATCGCCGCCAAGGAGGTTCACGGCCTCGATCTCTCGGCGCAGGTCGAGGGCAGCTTCGACCGCGCCTCCCAGCTGCTCGAGCTGCGCCGCGGCGACTTCATCGTGCGCGACCTTCCGTTCTCCATGACCGGCAGCGTGACGCGCGTGGCGTCAGCGACCGGCGAGGTCCAGCTCGATCCGCAGACCGGTCAGCCCATCGCGCGTCGCGGCCCCGCCGGCATCAACACGTTGAAGGCGCGACTCGTGATCCCGTCGGTCGACTGCCAGCGCGTGCTGAACGCGATCCCTGTCGAGATGGCGCCGTACCTCGTCGGCTACAAGCTGAGCGGGATGTTCGACACCGACGTCACGCTCGACATCGACTGGGCGAACCTCGACGCGACGAAGCTCGACGGTCGCGTCGGCATTCGCCAGTGCAGGGTGCGCAACGAGCCCCCCGAATCGCCGAGACGCCTCAACAAGGAGTTCGAGCACTACGTGGAGGTCGAGAAGGATCAGTGGATGTCGTTCGTCGTCGGTCCGTCGAACGAGGACTTCGTGCCCATCGAGCAGATCTCGCCGTACGTGATCAAGTCGATCATGAGCACGGAGGACTCGGCCTTCTATCACCACCGCGGCTTCATCGTGAGCGAGTTCCGCACCGCGCTCGTCCACAACCTGAAGGCTGGTCGATTCAAGTTCGGCGCGTCGTCGATCACGATGCAGTTCGTGAAGAACGTCCTCCTCTACCGGGAGAAGACGCTCGCCCGAAAGCTCCAGGAGCTGTTCCTGACGTGGCACGTGGAGAACACGCTCAGCAAAGATCGGATCATGGAGATCTATCTGAACGTGATCGAGTACGGCCCCGGCCTCTACGGCATCGGGCCCGCGAGCTGGCACTTTTTCAGTAAACCTCCGAAGGATCTGAACCCTGTCGAGGCCGCGTTCTTCTCGACGATCCTCCCGTCGCCCAAGGAGCGCTACAAGCAGTACTGCGCCGGCACCCTGACCAAGTGGACCACCGGGAAGATCCAGCGGATCCTCGCGATCATGCTGAAGCGGGAGCGCCTGACGCAGGTCGAGTACGATCAGGCGATGGCCACGCCGCTCTTGTTCGCGAAGGACGACAGCGAGTCGGAAGACGAGTGCAAACGTCGTGTGACGAAAGCCATAAAGAACGCGCGTCCGACGAATCCCCTCAAGCGCTGAAGCTCCTACAGGGTGAATTCGCCCGCGCCGTGCGGGAAAGGCGCGACTTCGGGTCGGCAGGCGTATCATCGAATGCGATGAGCCTACGAACTGGAAGCTTCCTCCTGGGGATGGCGGCGCTCGCGGCGTGCGGCGGCACCGTGAACGGTGACGACACGATGGGTGACGATGTTGTCGATCCGCCCGACACGACAGCGCCAGTGCTGATGTCGTCAACGCCGGCGGACAACGCGACCAAGGTCGCCCCGCTCGCCGCGCTGACGTTCACCTTCGACGAGGCGCTCGATCCGACGTCGGTCACGAACGCGTCGGTGACGGTGACCTACCCGAACCCGACATACATCGCTCAGATCAACGGCACCGTCGCGTACGACGCGGCGTCGCACACGATCACGTTCGCGCCGAAGCTTCCGCTCCTTGCGGGCCTGAAGTACACGGTCAAGCTCGCGAGCTCGATCAAGGACGAAGCTGGCAACGCGTTCGGCGGTGATGACCTGTCGTTCATCTCCTCGGTGAACAACATCGTGAAGGAGGTCTACTACGACACGTCGACCGGCCAGGCGAACTACTGGTCCCAGTACACGCTGAATGCGAACGGCCGGGTCGCCAAGCTGGTCAGTTTCGGCGCCGGGCCCGACACCGTCGCGTTGACTCCCGACGACGTGGCGGACCAGCACATCGAGCAGATGTACAACGCCGCGGGGCAGGTCACGGAGTACCGTTACTTCGGTCCCGGCGCCGACACTCGGTACAACACCAGTGACGATGTGATTCGAAGCGTTCAGTACCTGACGTACGACGCGGAGGGGCGGCAGAGGGGACAGTCGCTCGTCACCGGTGCTGGACTCGACGGCAGCTGGGGCACCGCTGACGACGTGCTCACCAACCATCAGACGTACACGTCGACCGGCAACGTGATCCGATACACGGTGTTCAGCGGCCCCGGAAACGACGGCGTCTGGAAGACACCCGATGACCGCACCACGACCTACTACGAGTACACGTACAACGCGCTCGGCGCTCTCGAACGGTGGGACACCTATAGCTCGGGTCCGGACCAGCTCGCGAAGACGAGCGACGATGTAATGAGTGAGTACTACGAGTACACGAACGACGACAACGGCACGTTGCTGACGACGCGGTATCGCAACAGCCCCGGACCCGACATGACCTGGCTGACCGCGGATGACCTGACCAGCAGCTACGAGGCCTATCAGGTCGACGCGAATGGTTATCGCATCGGTCTTACGTACTCGAACAACCCGGGTTCCGATGCGGTGTACGGCACCGCCGATGACGTGATCCGCGGCCGGATCGGCTACACGAGCGACACGAACGGCCTGCAGACGTCCGTCACCTCCTTCAATGGCGCGGGCCCCGATGCGATGTGGGGCACCGCCGATGATCCCGTCTCCTCCTACAGGAAGTTCACGTACGATCTCGGCGGCCAGCGCACCGACCAGAAGTACTATTCGTCGCCTGGTCCCGATATGGTGTGGAAGAACCAGGACGACCGAGTCTTCTCCATCGTCGAGTTCGACACCGCGCATTGACCTCAGAGCGCGGGTGCGGTTCCTGTCGTAACGCGCGCATTTTCGACGGCTCCGGCCGCTTTCGAGTAGCTTCCGGTCATCGTGCTGCGTCGCCACCGTCGCCGGCCGCGGAGGTTGATGTCGCGCCGGTACCGCCTGCGCCACAGCCGGTGCCTGGCGTCTCTCGACGCCGGGGCATTCGAGTCCGTGGCGCCCCGATCCCACACGCGCATCGACGCTATAGGCGCTTGCAGCCCCAGGCGGGACGGGATGTCGCAGTGACGCCGCGCGCTGCCGGTGCTATATGGCCCGCGTGTTGCGCCTGCTCCTTGCCGTCATGCTCGCGGTCGCCGTGCCCACGGTGGCGGTCGCGGACGACGACTCGCAGGGACAGCCTCGCGGCCGCTCCGGGTTCTGGACGAACCCGAACCCGTCGGTGGGTGGCTCGTACCGCTGGCGGCTGCTGGCGGTAGGCATCGGCCTGGCCGTGCTGACGGGCGGCGGGATGCTCCTGCTCGTGCGACGCGCCAATGCGACGCGGGCTTCGGGCGACGCCCGCTCGACCCGCAAGCGATAGCGAAAGTTGTCCCGCTGGGGCGGGGGCGCGACGATCCCGTCGTGCGCGTTCTGGCTCTGCTGATCGTCGTCACTGCGCGGATCGCGGCGGCGGAGGATGCGCTCGTGGTGAGCGCGGCGGTCGGTGCGGGCGGGCAGGGCGCGGGAACGTACGGTGCGCTCGAGCTGTCCCTCGATGGCGAGTGGCGCGGTGCGCGGCTCGGGCTCGGCGGGCGTGGAGTGTGGCTCGATGGTGAGTTTCGCGCGAGCGACTGGAACGAGCCAGCGGATGCGGTGGGTGCCGTGCGGCTGCTCGAGCTCCACACGCCGGGGCGCACGCTCGCGCTCGCCGGCGGGGCGCTCGCTCCGATCGTGGTCGCGCACGTCGCGGATGGCTATCGGGTCGCGCTCGACGATCAGCCTCGCACGGGTGCGCGTGCGAGCCTGACGACGCGTGCGGTCGCGGCCGAGCTGATGATCGATGAC
>JACCRC010000274.1 GCA_013813765.1 Deltaproteobacteria bacterium
GGTGATCTCACCCGCGACGTACTCCTGCAGCCTGTGCGCGCTCACGTATGGCATGGTGTCGATGCGGCGGGAGTGGGCTCGGTTCATCGAGTCACTTCCCCATTCTGTGCGGTTCGCGTACCGCGACCAGATCCAGCGCGAGCACGCGACCGTTCCGCCCTTGCCTGCCCTCCTCGAGCGCCGCGACGGGCAGTGGGTCACGCTGCTCGCCAGGCCGCAGATCGCCGCGTGCAAGAACCTCGACGAGCTCATCGCGCGTGTCCGTGAGTCGCTGACATGATCTCGGTGATCATCCCCTGCTGGAACGAGGCCGCGGTCATCGAGGGCACGATCGCCAGCGCACGTAAGATCGCGGACGAGGTGATCGTCGTCGACTCGGGAAGTCCTGACGACAGCGCGGCCCTCGCGAGGCGATCGGGCGCGACCGTCATCGACGCGCCACGCGGGCGCGGTACCCAGCTCGCTGCGGGTGCGGCCGCGGCCCGTGGAGACACGCTGCTGTTTCTCCATGCGGATGCGCAGCTCCCCTCCTCCGCACGCCGGGAGATCGAGCATGCGCTCTCCGATCCATCAGTGGGTGGCGGCAACTTTAAGCTGCGGTTCGTACCGGCGGATCCGTGGGCCCGCGTCTTCGCAAGAATCAACCACGAGCGACGTCGCTGGCTGCGCATCTACTACGGCGACTCGGGGCTGTTCATCCGTCGCGACGTCTACGATGCGCTCGGTGGATTCCAGCCGCTACCGATCATGGAGGATCACGACTTCGTGCAGCGCCTCGAACGGGCGAGCCGGACCGTCTACATCACCGACGTCGAGATCGCGGTGAGCGCACGGCGGTTCGCGGCACAGCCGCTGCGCACATTGGCGATCTGGACGCTGATCCAGACGCTGGCTTCGAGCGGCGTGTCGCCACACCGCCTCGCACGTCTCTACGCGGATATTCGATGACGCCACCCGCGTCACCCATTCACCACGAAGTCTCAGGCGATCTAGCCGCCGGAACACCCGTCCTGCTGCTGCGCCCGATCGTCGGAACCATCGCGTTGTGGGGGGCGTTTCGTTCCGAGCTCGCGCTGCGACGTCCCGTCATCGCCTGCGAGGCACGCGGGATCGGGCGGTCGCCACCGGCGGTGGTACCAACGACCACCCGCGGCATGGCACGTGACGCGGCGGCGCTCCTCGATACTCTCCAGGTCAGCAGGGCCCATGTGTTCGGCCTGTCGCTCGGCGGCATGGTGGCGACGTGGCTCGCGATCGACAGACCGGAGCGCGTGCATGCACTTGTCCTCGCATCGACGCCACCGCGGGGGCTCGACCTCGTGCGATTCACGCCTCGTAGTGTGTCGTTCGCCCGGTGTACGGCACGTGGATCCGGCGAGCGGGAGGCGTGCCTGGCCAGGCACGCGCTGTCGGATCGGTTCTGCCGGGACCACCCGCACGAAACCGCATCGATCCTTGCCTCCGTTCGAGGGGAGCGTGGCTCCTTGCGATCGCTTCTGCTGCACAGCGCAGCGGGGGCACTTCATCATCCCGGCGAATCCTTGCGCCGGATCGATGCACCAACCCTGTGCATCGCAGGCGCGCTCGACCCGCTCGCGCGTCCCGGCTCGTGGTCGGCGCTGTCATCGGCCATCCGCGATTCCGAGCTCGAGGTCCTCGATGAGGCCGGCCACGACCTCAGCCTCGAGCGCCCCGTGGAGCTCGCAGAGCGTGTCGAACGCTTCCTCGCGCGGCACGACCCTCGTTAGCGAATCTTCTCACCCTCGCGAGTGGCACACGGTCTGCATCGTGTTCATGCCCTGAGCATGTCGAGAGCGCTCTTCCTCGTCGCAGTACTGGGCGGACTCGCATGGGTGGAGCGTCGGCGCCCGCTACGCGCGCGCACCCAACCGAGCGGTCGACGCACGGCGATCAACCTCGCGATGGCGGGCATCTCGGCGGTGGTGACTGGGCCGCTCCAGACTGCGGTCCTCGACCGTGCCACCACGTGGGCCGAGCATCGACGGTTTGGACTCACGCGCTGGATCCCGCTGCCGCGGTGGCTCGCGCGCATGACCGGGGTGATCCTCCTTGACTACACGCTGTGGCACTGGCATCGCGCGAACCACCACAGCTCGTCGCTGTGGTCGATGCACGCCGCGCATCACGCGGATCTCGACCTCGATGTCTCGACGGCGCTGCGCTTCCACGTCGGTGAGATGCTCGCGTCCGTGCCGGTCCGTGCAGCCCAGGTCATCGTGCTCGGGATCGATCGCGCGACCCTCCGTGCCTGGCAGACGGCGCTCCTGGTCGCGATCGCCTTCCACCACGCGAACGTGCGCTTGCCGGCGCGCTTCGAGTCGACGCTCTCGAAGCTACTGATCACACCACGCCTGCACGGCATCCATCACGCTGCGAAGCCTGACCGGCTGGACACCAACTTCGGTACGCTGCTCGTGATCTGGGACGTCCTCCACGGCACGCGGGAAAGCGAGGTCGAGCAAGCCGACCTCGCCATCGGTCTCCCGCACACGGTGGGCGGCCGCACGCCCGGCCTCCTCGACTCGCTCCGGTTGGCTAGTTCACACCGTGATACGTGACCTGCAGATCGGGGCACGCTGTGAGCGTGTCGCCCGGCATGGCTTCACAGTTTCCGCCGGGCCGTGAGACCTGACGCCCGAGTCGAGCCTGGTCAGCCGGGTTGCTGACAGAGAACGCTGCGTCACCGTGATGCTTCATCACCGCGTGAATCTCCGCGCCTTGGGCGTCGGTCAGGCCCCCGCCGAAGAACACGAAGCCCGGCATCTCGCCCTCGTCGAGACAGGCGCTCACGTGGCTCTTCCCATCGATGCCGACGATCGTCCCTGTCACCCACAGCACCGAGCAGGTCCCTGCGGCCTGACATGCTGGAATATCCAGGCGGCTGCATTGCGCGCCGGCCGGGTCGGGATGACTGCATGCATCGGGATCGTTGAACACGCGAAACCACGTGGTGTAGGCCCCGGGCTCCAGACGGCGAGTGTCGATCGACAAGCACACGCCATTGCTGCCGCGCGTCAGCTTCGACCACGCATACTTGACGCGAGACTTCGCGAAGAAGAATGGATTCGGTCCGGCGGGGTCGAGTGTGAACACCCGCGAAACACTGAGCTGCTGTGTATAGCGAAGGTGGGGAGACTCCTCGTCGTCCTCATCCGACGGAAGCGCGTCCTCACTCTGTGCGCCCTGAGCGCTGTCCTCGACTGGATCGTTGTCTGCCGGACCGCACGCCGCCGTCATCGCGCCAAACATGCACGCCACGCCGCCGAACATTTTCATCCGCATGATCTGCTCCATTGGTGATTAGGAGCAATGTGGATCCGATGCGAATCTGAACCATCTCAGAGATCCGAATCCGCTGTTCGAACGTCGACAACACACGCCTCAGGCGCTCGGATTCCCGCAGAGTCATTTTCGCACTCGCGCATCGCAGCCACCAGCGCTGCGGCGTGGTCGCTCCTGGAAGACGGGTGGCGGCACACCGCCCACAGCGACGCGGGCGGAACGATGTCCAGCGGCAGTCGTCGCAGATAGCTCCGGGCCCCCTCTGCCGTCGCGGAGACCATCAGGTCGGGCAGCACGGCGAGCCACCCGCCGCTTGCACAAGCACCCAGCGCAAGTCGGCCGTCATGAACGTGCATGCCGATCGTGCGGGGCAACGTGGGCGGCCAGCAATCTGCAGCGGGATGCGGAGGGACTGGATAGGTCACGAATGGATGGTCGCGTAGCGCTGCGACGCCGAGACGGCCGAGCTTGAACACCGGGTGGTCCGCATGTGCATAGATGCTGAACGGTAGCTCTCGGACGACGGACACGCAGAGCCGAGCATCGCTGATCGGTGCGCACGTCAGGACGACGTCGAGCTCACCGCAAAGCAACCGGGCGATCGGCGTGCGGTCCGGATCGCCTGCGATCATGACCGCCGGCGCACCATGATCACGCTGCACCCGGGCGAGCGCCGGCATGAGGATCGGCTCCGTCAGGCCTGCTCGAATCGCAATACGGAGTGACCGCGACGAGGTCTCCCCAACGTTGACGACATCATCCACGGTTCGCATGGCGGTCCGGACCGTGACCAGAAGCTCACTGCCGAGTCGAGTGAGCTGCAGCTGGCGGCCCAGCCGCTCGAAGAGCTGCTCGCCGATCTCCTCCTCGAGTAGACGGATCGTTCGCGACAGCGCCGACGGGCTGATGAACATTCGTCGCGCTGCCTCGTGCAGGTTCTCCGTCTCGGCCACCGCGCGAAAGCCCGGCAACCAGTTCCAGAGATTGGCGACGCGTGCGAGTCGATCCATCGCCCGACCTTACCTCTGCGCTTGCGGCGGAGGACGAGGCGGCCGTCGTCGCGCCGATTTGTGAGCGTGGCCTCCGCTGTCCGCGACTCGGCGCGCGTCTGTCAGGAACTGTCGGATCTGGGATACCGATGAATGACGTTGCGCCACGTACGGATGCCGCTGCGTTGCCCCATGCAGTCCGTCCACGAGGCGCTCCACACCGACGGCTTTGCGGCGCTGAAGGGGGCCTTCCCGCGCGAGTGAGTGGTCCAGATGCGCGAGGACATCGACGTCGCATTTGCGGACGCGATCGCACGACCCGGTGGTGCCGTCGAACGCGGGCCGCAGCGGTTCTACGTCGAGATCCATCCCGAGCAGCTGCGCGGCTACGTCGACCTGGCCACGCATCCTTGGGTCGTTGACGTGCCGTTCCGTCCTCGGGCCCGACTACGAGATCGTGGAGCTCGGTTTCGATGATCCGTTGCCCGGCGCGCAGAATCAGCCATGGCATCGCGACTTCCCGTCGCCGAAGGCCACGTACGAGGAGCGGCGCATCACCTCGCTCGCCTTCAACGTGACCGCTGTCGACACCACACTCGAGATGGGTCCGTTCGAGATCGCGCCCGGCACGCAGTGGGAGCGCGGCCAGGAGTTCGACAACCAGATGTTCCCTTCGGTCGCGGAGTGGCCACGCTATGCCGCGACCGCTCAGCAGAAGCTCGCGCAGATGGGCGACATCTCCGTCCGGTCCGCGCTCACCATCCACCGCGGGACAGCGAATCGCTCGCAGCACGCACGTCCCGTCCTCGTGCTCGGCGTCGATGCGCCCGGCGCCGGGCACGCCGCGCTCCACGACCAGCTGGTCACGCGTGCGCACTACGCTGCGTTCCCACCGCTCGTGCGTCAGCACCTCGTGTGCCGCGTCGTCGATCAGCTCGTGCCGATCGTTCAGAAGCACACGATCGACGGTCTGCTCGTCGCTGCCCCGTAGCGAGGGTTCAGAACGCGCCGAGCGCATACGCGAGCAGCGCCGCCGCACCCGCAACCAGCCCACCCCCGATCCACGTCCACTTCCGCGACTTGTGGCGCTGGAGGAGCGCCGCGCCGAGCGGCGGCATCATCGCGACGCTCTCGCGACGACGCTCCATCATCGCCTCCGAGAGCGCAGGCAGATCGCCGACGACGTGAACCTCGTGGCTCATGATCTCGTGCAGCGCCGAGACGGCGCTGTCCTCGCGCCGCAGCGGCTCCTTCTGCGCGAACACCCACTCGACCCACGACACGAACTGCTTCTGCGAGAGCCGACCCGCGGCCGCGCTGCCGATCGCGTCGCGCATGTCGGCCGCGCGCTGCCACCGCTTGTCCGGATCGCGCGCCAGCGCTTTCAGCACGATCTCGTCGACCTCGCGCGGCACCTCGATGTTCGACAGCGACGGCGCCGGAATCGGAAGCGAACGCACGCGATCGAGGATCTCGCCCTGCTCCGGCGCATCGAACAGGCGCTTGCCCGTGAGCAGCTCGTACATCACCACGCCGAGCGCCCAGAGATCGACGCGTGAATCGAGCTTGCCCGAGAGGTACTCGGGCGCGACGTAGTTGAGCTTGCCCTTGATCACCCCCGCCTGGCTGTGGACCGTTGACTGCTTCGTCTTCGCGAGCCCGAAGTCGATCAGCTTCACCTGCCCCGTCGTCGACACGATCACGTTCGCCGGCGAGACATCTCGGTGCACGATGCCGAGCGGGAGCCCGAGCTCGTTCTTCATGTTGTGCGCGTGATCGAGCGCGTCGCACAGCTGGTACGCGATCTCGAGGACGACCATCACCGGGATCCGGCCGACGTAGTCCTCGCAGTGCTGCTGGAGCTGCAGCAGCGTCGGGCCCGGCACGAACTCGAACGCGATGAAGTAGATGCCCCGGAGCTTGCCAAACTCGTACACGCGCGCGATGCCCGGATGCCGCAGGTGCCGTGCGAGCCGCGCCTCGTCCACGAACGACCCCACCAGCTCGCGGATGTTCGCGATGTGCGGGTACAGCCGCTTCAGCGCGACCGGATTCGATACCGCGCGCGTCCTCGCGAGGTGGACCGCGGCGAGCCCGCCCGAGCCGAGCTTCTCGTAGATCTCGTAAGACCCGAAGCGCTCGCGCATCTCCGCCACGATCCGATTATTTCACGTCCTCGTGCGGGCGTGAGCCTCGGCAAGGTCTTCGTTGGGCTCCGGGGGCACGGCGAGCACGCCGTCAACTCGCGGATTGCGGGGCCGGAAGCGGAAGCTCGATGCAAAAGATGCATCCCTTGCCCGGCAAATTCTGCACCCGGATCGCACCACCATGTGCGGTAACGGCCTGCTTCGCGATCGCGAGGCCGAGCCCGAACCCCGGCTGCTTCTGATCGTGGTTGAGACGCACGAATGGTGCGAAGGCCTCTTCGACTCGACCCGGCGGTAGGCCGCCGCACGAGTCCTCGACCTCGACGAACACGCGGTCGCCCTGGACCCGAGTGCGAACCTCCACCGAGCCACCCGAAGAGGAGAACTTGATCGCGTTCCGCACCACGTTGCTGAGTGCGGAGTGGATCAACCTTGCATCGACGAGCAGCTCGACCTCTCGCTCGATCTTCAGCGTCAACTGCACGCCTCGCACCTCTGCGTCGCTGGCGGCGGCGCGCTCCACTCCCTCCAGCAGCTCCTTCAGGCTCATCGACTGTCCCCGCAGCTCGACGCCGGAGGTCACACGAGCCACGTCCAGAGCGTGGTCGACGAGCTCGGTGATCTTCGTGAGGCTGTTATGCAGTGCCTGCGATGCGCGCTCGCCCTTGGGAATGTGACCGCGGTCTTCGAGCAACCTGAGCGCCATCGTCGCCGACCCCAGCGGATTGCGGAGCTCGTGCGCGAGGAACGCAACGTGTTCGTTGTGCTGCCGGTGGAGCTCTGCATCTCTCTGGCGTGCGTACTCCGAGACTGCATTTGCGATCCCTCCGATCGTCGAATCAAAGACGATCTGAGCCTCGCGGAAGGTGATCGCAACACCCGCATGTCGCCCGGTCAGGATGATGGCATCGCGCAGCACACCGTACTCTCGGACCACTGCATCGAGGCTGAAGCCCAGGCGGAGGCGCTGCTCGCCATGGACGGTGGCCATTTGGCTCTCCTCTGGCACCTCCGCGTCCGCGGCCCCACCGTGAGCGTCCCGCAGCGTGGCGATCACCTCTCGCAGGAACATCGGAAGGTGATCCACGAGCTCGGCGGCGGGAAGCGACTCGGGCGCGATCGTCCCCTGGACGGCGGTGAGCCAGCGCGCCATGACCTCGTCGACGCGCTCGGCAAGCACCTCATGTAGCTTCGCCATGCATAGGTCTTGCATGAAAAGGCTTCTCAGGGCGCCCGCCATCCGGGGACTAACGGTGGTCTCCGGAGGCAGCTGACAGCGCGCTCGGCCGTCGCCTACGGAACAGCGAGGAGCACCGGAAGCGCGTCGTCGAGTCCGGGACTCGCGGCGGCCCTTCGTTCGTCGGGCGATCGAGCGGGCGCGTAGTGGGGGTTCAGCCGCGAGATCGTGTCGTTGATGTAAAGGCTCGCGTGCGAGGCCAGGCCTTCACGCACCGCTTCGTGCGGCAGCAGATCGCGGTGGTACTGGCAAATGCCCGAGAGAGCGGCCTGCCTCTGAAACAGCTGTTCCAGGCACCACTCGTACTCGAGCAACTTCGCGAGCTCTTTCTCCGATCCAAACTCCCACGTCATGTCGCCGGTCGCCAAGAGCCCGGCGTAACCGTCCGCCAGCGCGGTCTGTACAGCAGCCTCGAGCATGTCGATCATCTGATTCACGTCGAAGCGACCGTCGACCAGGTGGGCGCTGTCGGCGACGAGCACGAGCGCCCCGCGGGCGAGCTCGTGTTCGACGTCCGTCCCCATCGCATAGAGCTGCGAACGGAAGCCGGCCACCATCGTGGGGCTGTTGAGGTACATGCAGCGCACGTTCGCGCCGAGACTCTGCCGGATCGTCGCTGCCAACGCAGGCAGCGTGCGCGACGGCGAGCCGTCGTAGATCATGCATTCGTGGCGGCGAAGGGCGCCGGTGAACATCTCAGAAGCTTGCCTCAGTTGCGCGCACTACGCACGTCTTCGGGCCTGAGGGTGAGACGCGCGTTAGGCACCCTCACGGTGGCGGCTCGACGACGTTCGAGTTCCTAGGCAAGAGCAGCTGACAGCGCTCGAGCAGCTGTCGCCTCACGGTGTGCGGCACCGTTGCGCCACCCATCGTGCACCGTCGATCCTATGATGGGGGAATGGGGCGAGCGTGGGTACTGGTGCACGTGCTCGGGCTCGGGCTCGCATTCGCTGGCTGTGTTGCCTCGAGCTCGATCCCTTGCAGGGACGAGTCGATGTGTCCCTCGGGCACCTCGTGCGCGGTCGTGAACATCGCAGGTGAACCGACCACGTTCTGCGTCACGCCAGAGCAATCGATGAGCTGCGACGGAGCCGATGACGGAGAGCGGTGCGAGATCACGGGCCTGCCCGGGACGTGCCATGAGGAGGTCTGCTTGCCCGATCGATGCGGCAACCTGCTCGTGGACCACGACGAGGCGTGCGATGACGGCAACACCGTTGACAAGGACGGCTGCGCGTCAACGTGTGCCTCGAATGAAACCTGCGGCAATCGCGTGGTCGACCTGCTGCTCGGCGAGGGTTGCGATGCCGGCGATGACCTCGCTCACGATGGCTGCTCGAGCACGTGCGAAGTCGAGCAACCGACGTGGGAGCCGGTCGCGAATGCGCGTCCCGATGCACGCACGCTCGCGGCGATCGCATACGACTCGGCGCGCCGGCGGGTCGTGATGTTCGGTGGGCAAGCCGGTTCGTTCACGCTCGGTGATACGGCGGAATGGGACGGGCGTCGGTGGTCGCGCCCGACCGAGCTGACGACGCCGTCGATCCGAAGCGGTCACGCTATCGCCTACGATTCGCACCGCCACCAGCTCGTGATGTTCGGTGGGGGAACGAGCGAGACGTGGGAGCGCGCCGCCGACGGAGTCTGGCGGCTGCGGTCCTCTGCGGTGCATCCGCCCGCAACGTTCGGCGCCACGATGGTCTACGACGCCAGTCGCCGACGCGTGGTGTTGTTCGGCGGCAACGACGACGTGACCTGGACATGGGACGGCAGCACATGGACTGCGCTGGCGGCGCCCATGCCGCGGCCATCCGTCAGGTTCCGACCCGCGATGGCTTATGACCCGAAGCGCGGCGTCGTCGTGTTGTTCGGTGGTGCCACATTCGGTGGACCGGGAGGCGGAAACGACCTGTGGGAGCTCGACGGTGACGTCTGGACGGAACGTCGTCCGGCGACGACGCTCAGCGCGCGGACGCTTCCGGCGATGGCCTATGACCCGGTGACGGAGCAGGTGTTGCTCGTCGGTGGCCCCGTGAAGGAGACGTGGGGATGGAACGGCCAAGTCTGGACGCGCCTCGCGGACGCGATCGCGATCGCGCCGGATACCGGCATCAGCAGTCACGCGATGACGACGGACTTCGCCCGCGGACGCGTGGTGCTGCTGGGCCCCCATGGCGACGTTCAAGAGTGGGATGGCACGGCGTGGACACTGGCGGACCTCCTACCCTCTCCCGCCCAGGCACTGTCCGCACGATGCTTCCACGCCGGAGCGATCGATTCGCTGCGGCGCGAGGTCGTCGTCTTCGGCGGAACATTGAATGACGCAGCGATCACGACCTTTGGCGACACCTGGATCTGGAACGGCACGTGGCGCCGCTCCGTGGTCACATTGGCACCTTCGGCGCGATTTGGGGCGAGCATGAGCTTCGACGCGGTCCGCGGTGAAGTCGTGCTGTTCGGCGGCTGCAACAGCAACCTCCAGCCGCTCGGCGACACCTGGGTCTGGCGCGACCAGCGCTGGATCCAGCTTGCCCCGACACGTTCGCCGCCGCCGCGGTGCTACCACGCGAGTGTCTTCGACGAGGCGCGCGCACAGGTCGTGATGTTCGGCGGGCAAGGAACTGCAGGCCCCCGCGCGGACACATGGACGTGGGACGGCACGACGTGGACGGATGCGTCTCCCGTCATCAGTCCTCGCGAACGCACCGGGATGGCGATGGGCTACGATCCGATTCGAGCGCGTACGGTCCTGTTCTCCGGCGGAGACAACAGGAACACCGTGTTCGAGGACACTTGGACATGGGACGGCGCGAGCTGGACCGAGGTCGTCACTTCCGTCGCCCCGTCCATGCGCAACTTCACGCCCCTCGCGTGGGACGCGGCGCGTCAGCGGCTCGTCATGTTCGCTGGAAACGCACAAAACGTGGTCATCGCTGATGTGTGGGAGTGGGAGGGCACACGCTGGACGCTCATCCCCACGCAGCGCGCTCCAACTCCGCGGTCCAGTCACTTGCTCGTGCCTGCGATCGATGGGGCCGGGATCCTCGTGATCGGCGGCTACTCGTACAACACGCCACCGTCGAACCGCCCGCTCGACGACATGTGGCGGTTGACCTGGGATGCTCGCGGCGTCCAGGACGCGTGTACGGATTTCGATACCGACGGAGACTCGAGCATCGGCTGCGCTGATCCAGACTGCTGGTCGAGCTGCACCCCGGTGTGTCCGCCTTCGACGAGCTGCAATCCCGCCGCGCCTCGGTGTGGCGACGGCGTGTGCAACACGAGCCTCGAGAGCTGCTACCTCTGTTCGGCCGACTGTGGTGTGTGCACGCCACGCTGCGGGGATACCGCTTGCGATCCAACGGAGACGATCACGAGTTGCCCAGGTGTGAAGTTGCCCCGGTTCGGTGGACGGTTCGGGTCTAACGTTCACGCGGCGAGCGCGTAGGTCCTCTCGTACTGCATCGGCGACTTGTAGTCGAGCGCCGAGTGGCGGCGGCGC
>JACCRC010000318.1 GCA_013813765.1 Deltaproteobacteria bacterium
CGATCTCCGACGAGCCAGCGCCGTCAGCAACCTCGAGGTCATTCAACGCCAGCTCGAGGCGTCTACCGCCACCCGAATTGCCAGGGCCGCGTGATCGCGATGGTTTCAATCCGGTCGGTGCTCTAGCCTCGCGGCAGGGCGCTGCCGGGGCGCGGGCCGTTCTCGTCGTTGACCATGCGGATGTAGAGCTTCGCGCTCTTGTTGTTCGGATCGATCTTCAGCACGTGCTCCCACTCGGCGATCGCGTCGGCCTTTCGGCCGAGCGAGAACAGCGTCACGCCGAGATGAATGCGCGCGGGGATGAAGTCGGGGCGCAGGCGCTTCGCGTGCTCGAACTCGGCGACGGCCGCGTGATACACGCCCATGTCCCGATAGACGTTGCCGAGCTGCACGCGCAGGTCGGCGAACTCGGGGCAGAGGTCGAGGGCCTTCGAGTACTCGCGCACGCTCTCGTCGAACATCGCGAGACCGGCGTACGCGCGGCCGAGGTCGGCGTGCATGTTGGCGAGCTTTCCGCGCGCGAACCGATCGAGCGCGTTGGGCTGCCCGACGGAGGCGGAGACCGCGCGGGTGTAGACGTCGCGCGCCTTGTCGTACTTGCCGCGGTCGTTGTACGTGACCGAGAGGTTCAGCGCGGCCTCGGTGTAGCGAGGGTTCAGGCGCAGTGCGTTCTCGAACGCTTCCTCGGCGTCGGAGAACCGGCCCTGCGCGTGATAGATGACGCCGAGCATGTTGTAGAGGTCGGGAAACGACGGGCGGGCCGCAGCGGCCTCGGCGAGGAACGGCTCGGCCTGCTCGTACTCGCCGGCGTTGTAGTGCTCGCGCCCGAGCGCGATCTGCTGCTCCACACGGTCACCGCTCATCACCCTCGAGGGTACTACTGTTTTGCAGCAGGGCGCAGGCCACCGAGCGCGGAGCGGGCATCACCGGCGCGGGAGCCCTTCGGGAACTTGTCGACGAGCTCCTGCCACACACCGCGCGCGCGGTCGTTCATCGCGACGGCCACGTACGCGCGGCCGAGGAGCCAGAGCGCTTCCTCGTCGTAACCGACGCCGCGGTAGCGCTCGAGCAGTCGTCGCAGGCGGATCACGGTGCCCATCGGCTTGCCGCGGTCCCAGTAGTAGCGAGCGACGTACCACTCGTGATCGGCGAGCCGCTTGCCGACGTTCACGAGGATCTCCTTCGCCCTCGGGCGATACGGAGAGTCGGGGTACTTGTCGAGGAACGTCTTCAGCTCGGTCGCGGCGTCCTCGGTCGCGGACTGGTCCTTCTCGTACGACGGCGGGAACAGCCAGAAGTCGCCGGAGAGCTGCTTGTAGTAGGCCTCGCCGATCCGGAACGTCGAGTACCCATTCGCGACCATCTCGTGGGTCGGGTGAAACTTGATGAACAGGCGGTAGCTGTCGATCGCCTCGAGGTACTGCTCGGCGCCGAACTCGGCATCGGCGAGGCGGAGCTCGGCGAGCACGGCGTACTTCGAGTACGGGAACCGGGACTTGATGAAGCCGAAGTACTTCGACGCGGCGATCCAGTCCTTGTTGTCGAGCTCCTTCAGCCCCTTGTCGTAGTTCTTCTGCGCGGAGACCGAGTACTCGACCGCGCTGTCGCCGCTCTTGCCGCCGCAGGCAGCCGTGCCCAAGACGAGGGTCACAATGAAGAGGAAGCGCTGGGAGATCATCGGGATAGAGTCCGTGCGGATCCTTAACATCGCTTGGACCGGGGCGCCAGGCAGATGGTTGCCCGTGCGATAACCGCCGCATGCGCTTCTGTGTCGTCCTCCTGCTCGCCGCCGTCGGTTCTTGCTCCGGCGGCGGGGCCAAACAGATCGCGATCGGCCCGACCCCTGCGCCGAGGACCACCGGCACGCTGGCCGGCCCGCTGTGCCAGTACGACCAGTGCAGCTGCGCCGATGCCACGCACGATCCCGGGGTCGCGGAGGGCGGTCGCAAGCGGTTCGAGATCAAGCTCAAGTCCTCCCAGCACCTGTGGGCCTCGCTGCCCGGTGACACGGTGCTCTACAAGACCGTCGAGAAGCCCGAGGTCTGCTTCTACGTCGACCTCGCGCCGGGGCAGCACCCGATCCGGCTGCGCGCGTCGAACCCGAATGGCGTGTCGGCCGAGCTCCAGGTCCGCGAGATCGGCGCGAAGGCCAAGACGATGTACTCGACGTTCACGTTCGAGTGCGGCCACCCGGGCGTGTGCAGCTTCGAGGAGCTCGACGCCCTGAAGTCGACGTACGCGGCCGTCGAGCGCGGGCTGCATGACAAGTGCGGCTCCACGCGGATCAAGAACATCGGCTGGGACCACGGCAAGGCACCCGATGGCTCGCACCCGAGCGAGCTCGTCATCGAGGCCACGCTCGATGTCTACAAGTTCATGCCGCAGAAGGCCTCCGGCGATCCGACCTGCGGCCCGGGCGACGCGCGTCGCGACGGCGAACCGACCGGCGAGCCGGCGGGCCCGCCGGATGGTACTGATCCGGCTCCGTGACCCCGTTCGACTACCCTGACGACTACGACGTGATCGTCGTCGGTGCCGGCCATGCCGGTTGCGAGGCCTCGCTCGCCGCGGCCCGGCTCGGCGCGCGCGTGCTCGTTCTGACCGGCAGCCTCGAGATGGTCGCCCAGATGTCGTGCAACCCCGCGATCGGCGGCGTCGCGAAGGGTCACCTCGTGAAGGAGATCGACGCGCTCGGCGGCGAGATGGCGAACGTGATCGATGCGACCGGCATCCAGTTCCGCCGGCTCAACGCCTCGAAGGGCCCCGCGGTGCGCTCGACGCGGGCGCAGGCGGACAAGCGCCGCTACCGCGACGAGATGCGCGGCCGGCTCGAGCAGCAGCCAAACCTCGCGCTCCGCCAGGGCGAGGTCGCGCAGCTCGGCGTGATCGAGGAAGGCGCGCGGCACCGCATCGTCGGCGTGACCACGACGATGGGCGTGCGCTATCGCAGCCGCGCAGTGATCCTCACGACGGGTACGTTCCTCCGCGGTGCGATCTTCGTCGGCGAGGCGCGCGCGGCCGGCGGCCGGGCAGGGGAGGCGCCCGCGGTCAGCCTCTCGCACTCGCTCGACGCGCTCGGGTTTCCGCTCGCGCGCCTGAAGACCGGCACGCCGTGTCGGATCGATCGCAAGACGATCGACGTGCAGGGGCTCGAGCTCCAGCACGGCGACGAACCGACGCCGATGTTCGCGTGGACGCGCGAGCCAAAGCGCCCGCCGCTGC
>JACCRC010000339.1 GCA_013813765.1 Deltaproteobacteria bacterium
AAGGACGTCACCGCGAAGTGTTACGGCGGCGACATCTCGCGCAAGAAGAAGCTCCTCAACAAGCAGAAAGAGGGCAAGAAGCGGATGAAGTCGGTGGGCTCCGTCGAGCTGCCGCAAGAAGCCTTCCTGACGGTGCTCAAGGTCGACTAGTGCGCGCGGCCGCGCTGGATCGACGGGTCAAGAAGGAAGCGCGTGCGCTGGTACGCGAAGCACGCGCCGCACTGCACCTGAAGTCCGGGCTGGTCGGCAAGGCCGGCGACCTCGAGCAAGTCACGAACGAGGTCGACAAGGCGCTGGGCGCGGAGGACCTTGCCGGCGTTCGGCGCGGACTGCCCGCACTCGACTCGCTCGTCGACGAGCTCGTCAAGCGCGCGCCGAAGTCCACGACGCGCGACTACGTCGAGTCGATCGGCGCCGCGGTGCTGATCGCGCTCGCACTGCGCGCGTTCGTGATCGAGGCGTTCAAGATCCCGTCGAGCTCGATGTATCCGACGCTCGAGATCGGCGATCACATCTTCGTCAACAAGTTCATCTACGGGATCCGGATCCCGTGGACCAGCACGAAGTTCTTCCAGCTGCGTGACCCGAAGCGCGGTGAGGTGATCGTGTTCATGCAGCCGTGCGAGCCCGACCGCGACTACATCAAGCGCGTCGTCGCGACGGAAGGGCAGACCCTCGAGGTCCGCTGCAACGTCATCTACGTCGATGGGCAGGCGGTCAAGAACGAGCTCGTCGACGGCGAGTGCACGTACGACGACTACGACGAGATCAACAAGAAGTGGTTCACGCGCCAGTGCTCTCGCTACCGCGAGACCGTCGCTGACCTCGCGTACGAGACGTTCCACGATGCCGATCGTCCGATCCGTGACGAGCGCCAGATCTCGAACCACGGCCTGCTCAGCGGCGATCCGAAGGACTTCCCCAGGCTCGACGGCGCGCGAATCGCACCGAGCTGCTCCACGAATCCCGACGGCGAGGCGCTGGTGGCGTCGAACCAGAAGCGCGGCAAGCTCGCGGAGCTCCACCCGGGGCAGGTGGCGGAGAACGCCTGCGAGCCCCAGCTCCACTACGTGGTCCCCGAGGGCCACGTGTTCGTGATGGGCGATAACCGCGCCAACTCGAACGATAGTCGCTACTGGGGCAGCGTCCCGGTCGAGAACATCAAGGGTAAGGCCCTCTTCATCTGGCTGTCGTACAGCCACTGGAGCTTGAGCGATTGGTCCGGGATCCGATTCGACCGGATTGGAAACTTCGTGCACTGATGCGAGTCTGAGCCCCCGCGATGAACGCCCGCCGTCTCGACCGCCGCATCAAGAAGGAGGCCCGCGCGCTCCTCAAGGAGGCGAAGGGCGCCCTCCTCAAGAAGCCGGACCTGCGCGGAAAGTCCGGCGAGCTGAAGCCCGTCGTCGACGCGACGGAGGCAGCGCTCGGCAAGGACGACCTGGTCGGGCTGCGCCGGCAGCTGCCCGTGCTCGATGCGCTGGTCGACGAGCTGATCCAGCGGCCCGCGAAGTCGGCGATGGGAGAGCGCGTCGAGTCACTCGTCGTCGCGGTGGCGCTCGCGCTAACGCTGCGCGCGTTCGTGATCGAGGCGTTCAAGATCCCGTCGAGCTCGATGTATCCGACGCTCGAGATCGGGGATCACATCTTCGTCAACAAGTTCATCTACGGCCTGCGCATCCCGTGGACGAGCACGAAGTTCCTCGAGCTCCGCGGCCCGAAGCGCGGCGAGGTGATCGTGTTCATGCAGCCGTGCGAGCGCGAGCGCGACTACATCAAGCGTGTCGTCGCGACCGCGGGTGACACCGTCGAGGTTCGCTGCGGCATGCTGTACGTCAACGGCACCGCGGTGCCGGCCGAGCTCCTCGACGCGGCCACGAGCTACGACGACAACGACATGGGCGAGTGGCGCTCGCGGCCGGTGAGCCGGTACCGCGAGACCGCCGGCGATTACAGCTACGAGACGTTCCACGATGCGAGCCACGCCGTGGGCCCGCCGCACGCGGAGGAGCACTCGGACTTTCCGCGCGGCTCGTACCCGCCGAGCTGCGCGACCGGCAGCCAGAACGGCCAGCCCGCCGACAACCAGGCGCTCGGCGAGCTCGTCGAGACCAATCCCGATCCGAAAGATGCATGCACGCCGCGCATGCACTACGTGGTGCCCGCCGGTCACGTGTTCGCGATGGGCGACAACCGCGATAACTCCAACGACTCGCGGTTCTGGGGCTCGGTGCCGCTCGACAATGTGAAGGGCAAGGCGCTGTTCATCTGGCTCTCGTACAAGGACTGGAGCCTGACCGACTGGTCCGGGTTCCGATGGTCGCGGATCGGGAACTTCGTCAAATGAAGTGGCTCGGCGCGCTCGCGGTGCTTGCAGCGTGCGAGACGACTCCGTACGTCACCACGCCGCTCGACGGCTCGATGTCCTGCGGGATGGATGCATGCCCCGGCGGCGACGTGTGCATCGAGAACTATCGCCCGGGCGGGACCGACAACCCGACGCGCTGCTTCACTCCGCCCGACGGCTGCTACATCTTCACGTGCGATCGCGAGGACTGTGCGCCGTGCATGCGCGAGCAGTGCGAGCCGTTTCCGATCGGCATCGTCGACCGCAACGTGTACTGCGAGGAAGGTCAGTAGAGGCACGGTCCGGCTCTGGCGGACCGCGCAGCGGTGCGCAGGTAGACGCCCGAGCTACTGCTTCTTCTGCGGGATCGCGAGCTGCTTGAACACCGTCACCATCGCGTCGGCGACCGCGGCCTCGGCGGCCTGGGCCCACGCGTACTCGTAGTCGGCGTCGCGGATCTTCTTGCCGACCTCGACCTTGATCGTCGCGGAGCCATCGCCGGTGAAGCCCATCGTGCGCGCGGGAATGCTCTCGCCGAGCATGTGGATCCCGATCCGCACGACGATCCGCTGCGAGCTCGGCTTGTCCTCCATCGGCACGACCTCCATCGACGCGTCGGTCAGCTCGACGGTGACCAGGTACGCGCTGGCGACGCCCTTCTTCTTGAGGAACTTGCGATACGGCTCGGTGCTGGTCCGCCAGTCGGGCTGCCCTTCGAGCTTCACCAGCTGTGCGTGCGCTGCGAACGCCTTCTTGACCTGGGCCTCGACCCGGGTGGTGGCGCTCTTCGCGACGTCCGCCTTGACCTCCGGTTTGGCGGTCACCGCCGCGAGCTCGAAGTAGTACTTCTTCTTCGGGGCCGCGTCCGCCGACGAGGTGAACGCGAGGACCACGGTGGCGAGGACGAGCAGGAGGGGGCGAAGCATGGTTTTTTCCTGGAGACGACGCATGCTAGCCTTGAATTCATGCTCAGGCCCCGGTGGCATGACGGCTTGATTGTTTCGGCGATTGTCGGCCTGCTCGCCGTCGGTGTCTGGGCGCTCTGGTGGGACGATGTACGGGGTGCCCTGGGGATCGGGCCCCGCGAGGAGGCCCCCGTGACGGCCCCGGTTCCGACCGCGAACAGCCAGACTTAGGGTCGGCAACTTGACCGTGATTGCCACGGCTTAGTACTCTTCCTGGGGGCGCCTACCGACGTAGGCCTCAGGAGCCAATGTTCACCATCGTCCTGCAGGAAAAAGGCGGCGAGCAGCGCCGCATGGTGTTCAACAAGCCCGAGGTCACCATCGGCCGGGTGCAGGGCAACGACATCGTGCTCCCGAAGGGCAACGTGTCGAAGCGGCACGCCCGGATCGTGCTGAAGGACGGCAAGTTCATCATCGTGGACCTGAAGTCCACGAACGGCACGTACGTCAACGGCCGCAAGATCACGAGCCCGCTCGTCGTCAAGGACTCCGACAAGATCTACATCGGTGACTTCATCGTCGGTGTCGACGAGGCGTCGTCCGCCGAAGGTGACGGTCCGTCCGAGACCACGACGTCTCCGCCCGGCGATCGCGTCATCAATCAGCCGCCGAGCGACATGCGCCCGCCGCGTCCGACGGAGGCGCAGCCGATGGCCGCGCTCCCGATCCCGATGTCGAACGCCGAGCCGATCCAGGCGCCTCCACCCGCACCGCGTCCGGGTCCGCCGCGTCCCGCGCCGGCGGCAGCTCAGCGTGATCTCCCGCCGCGCGAGCGCGAGCCCATGCCACCGCGCGACATGGCGCCGCCGCAGCGCCAGCCCATGCCCGCGCGCGACACGGATGCTCCGCCACCAGCGGGTCCTGGTCGCACGATGCCGCCGC